>NZ_JBPFDR010000003.1:255804-463381 GCF_059415085.1 Sporosarcina sp. SAFN-015 | reverse complement strand
TTTTTGTGTTTATTCAAGCAATAGTATTCATTAAAGTGGACCATTTTCCAGATATTCCTTGACCTGCAACGCTAATGGAGAGGGTGCATACTTATGCATCCTCTCTGTTTCATTACTTGCCAATAATGATATCGTAAACTGGGAAAAGCCGATCAATCGTCTCTTCGACAAGGTTGAAGAACTCCTCTTCCGAAAGCTCGGTCGCTTTGTTGCGGGAAATATGTCTTCCAAGGACAAATTCTGCTTTTTTTACCGATGCTAACCGATCCAATAGATTTTCAACGCCGTCATTCCCGATTTCATTCACTTTAAGAGCATCTGGCTTCATGTGATCACCTGATACAACAAAGTCTTCAGGCAAAGAGGAAAACTTCTTCAAATTATTCGATAGTCGTTCCGCGATTCCCTTCTTGTCCGGGTTTTCATAAATGACGGCCAAAATAATAAAAAGATGAGTCCCCCATAATCCAACTTGGAAATGAGGCAGCGCTTTATACCCGCGCTTTGCCGGGGCGAAAGCAACCCAGCTGTCGTTAGGTGGATTTACCGTTCTTCTTGCATGCTTCGCAACGTGTGGATAAAACTCGCCTGTCCCTCGGGAAGATAAATATGTGGAAAGGTGTTCACCGATCACTTCGAATTTTGGCTGAATCTTCGTTTGAAGAGCATTCATCCTATGTTCCAATCCTTCAATTGAAAAGACATTAAAATCATTATTGGTCCAAAATGCTTGCGTCACTTTAATACCTCCATTTCATAATCCACGTTTATCGTAACAGAAAATGGGGAACAATCTTATACAAGAAGGCTTATAACTAACCAAAGTAACTCAGGCAGCATAAGTTAGAAGTAAGTAAATGGATCGTTGAAAAAAATTACATTCAAAGGGGTGTTAGTAATGAAACAAGTCGTTCATATTATTCGTAAAGCTGAAATCGAAAAGGAATATGTCAAGCTTCTGCATCTCGAATTGGACTATGAGCTAGCTACACTGTACGATGCTGTACAAGAGAAGGACTCTAAACAAGTCGAGAAAAGCAAAACGAGACTCACTGAAATTCATGGTGAGCTGGAGACTTTCAATGCTTTCGCTTAATCGAAAGACGTTGAACCGAATTAGGCGCCTTCACTGAAACTCTTCAATCCGGGGGGAGACAGTGTAAAGGTGCCTTTTTGTTTGGCTGTATACGGTATGCTATAATAGTAGAACATGCATGTAGATAGAGGTGTTGACATGAATTGGGGAGCAATTGATCGATATGCAAAATCGTTAATAAAAGAAGCGGGCCATAAAATTAGAATTTCTTTCTTTAGTAAAATTGATGTTGATTCGAAGGCGGAAGCGAATGATCTCGTTACGAATATCGATCGGGATATTGAACGTTTCTTTATTAGTCGGATTAAGGGTGATTTTCCGGATCACCGAATTTTTGGTGAGGAAGGATTCGGTGATGAAATCGAGTCTTTGGAAGGGATTATTTGGATGCTTGACCCGATTGATGGCACGATGAACTTCATTCATCAGAAAAGGAATTTTGCGATTTCACTCGGTATATATGTTAACGGAATTGGAATGCTTGGATATATATATGATGTCATAAATGATGATTTTTATCACGCTGTTAAAGATGAAGGTGCATATTTCAACGATGAAAGACTCCCGATGCTTGAGAACACGCCGCTTTCAGAGGCAATCATTGGCGTGAATGCGAGCTGGGTGGCGCCGAATCGAAGAATCGAAAATGCCCCGATTGCAGAAATGGTCCGTAATTGCAGAGGGACCAGATCATATGGCTCGGCGGCAATCGAGCTTGCATACGTGTCTTCCGGCCGTATCGATGCGTACTTATCATTGAGGTTATCCCCATGGGACATTGCTGGAGGGATGGTCATTGCTCAGGAAGTTGGTGCAGTGACGACAAATCTAAAAGGCGAACAACCACATTTGCTAGGTCAAGATACATTTATCGTTGCTAGGCCTGGTCTACATGATGAAATATTAAGGAACTACATTAAACTCAAATAAAAAAGGGGCTGCCGACTCGCAGTCCCTTTCCTAAGTTATCATTACAAAACGCCTTGTTCACGCATTTTCTTCTTTGTCTTAAATCCATTGCCCATAACGAAAATGAGAGCAAGGATAGCGATTATGGCAACGGGGATACTACGCATACCGACTCCGATGCCGATGCCACACATTGCAGCGACTGCGGCGATGGAATATAATACGAAAACCCATTTAATATTCTTCAAAATGAAACATCTCCCGAATAAAAATGTTTTTAATACTGTTCTCATGTGCTATAATAACACAGTTAATCATCTGATAAAAGATAACGGAGTGAAAACATGACAAATAATCGTAATGATTTACGAAATATAGCAATCATTGCCCACGTAGACCACGGAAAAACAACGTTAGTCGATCAGCTTTTGAAGCAATCAGGAATTTTCCGTTCGAATGAACATGTTGAAGAACGTGCCATGGACTCGAATGATCTTGAACGTGAACGCGGTATTACAATTCTTGCAAAAAACACAGCAATTGAATACAAAGACACGAAAATCAATATTCTTGATACACCAGGACATGCCGATTTCGGTGGGGAAGTGGAACGAATCCTACGAATGGTCGATGGTGTCGTGTTAGTAGTCGACTCCTTTGAGGGATGTATGCCGCAAACCCGGTTCGTTCTGAAAAAAGCATTGGAAACGAATTTAAAACCGATTGTAGTTGTAAATAAAATTGACCGTGAATTTGCACGTCCCGAAGAAGTAGTCGACGAAGTGCTTGAATTATTCATTGAATTGGATGCGAATGATGAACAGCTCGAATTCCCAGTTGTTTATGCTTCAGGTTTCAATGGAACAGCGAGCATTTCTCCTGACCCTGCTGAACAGGAAGATACACTTCGAGTATTGTACGATGCAATTATCGAGCATATCCCTGCTCCAATCGACAATAGAGAAGAACCGTTACAATTCCAAGTCTCTTTGCTTGATTACAACGACTATGTCGGCCGTATTGGTATCGGACGCGTGTTCAGAGGGACAATGAAAGTTGGCCAGCAAGTAACAGTCTTAAAGCGGGACGGTTCGACAAAGAACTTCCGTGTAACGAAGATGTATGGTTTCCTTGGATTGAAAAGAATCGAAATTGAAGAAGCGTATGCAGGTGACTTGATCGCTATCTCGGGCATGGAAGACATTGACGTTGGTGAAACAGTTTGCCCGGTTGATCATTTGGAAGCATTGCCAGAACTTCATATCGATGAACCGACTCTCCAAATGACTTTCCTCGTCAATAACAGTCCTTTTGCCGGGAAAGAAGGTAAGTGGGTAACTGCTAGAAAAATCGAAGAACGGCTTGAACAACAATTGCAGACGGACGTTTCATTACGTGTCGACCCAACTGATTCACCGGATGCATGGGTTGTATCCGGACGTGGAGAGCTGCATCTTTCCATTTTGATTGAAAATATGCGCCGCGAAGGATACGAACTGCAAGTATCGAAACCTGAAGTAATTATTAAAACGATCGATGGTGTGCGTTCTGAGCCGGTTGAACGTGTTCAAATCGATATTCCTGAAGAGTATACTGGGGCAATCATCGAATCGATCGGTGAGCGTAAAGGTGAAATGCAAGACATGATAAATAACGGAAATGGACAAGTCCGTTTGATTTTCTTAGTACCTGCACGTGGTCTTATTGGATATTCAACGGAATTCCTTTCTGCTACGAGAGGGTATGGAATTATTAACCATACATTTGACTCCTACAAGCCAGTGGCACAAGGAAGAGTTGGCGGTCGTCGCCATGGCGTGCTCGTTTCAATGGAAACAGGTACTGTTACTGGATATAGTATCATGCAGTTGGAAGACCGAGGAGTCATGTTTGTCGAAGCTGGTACAGAAATCTACGCAGGTATGGTCGTTGGTGAAAACAACCGTGATACGGACTTGACGATCAACTTAACAAAAGTTAAACATGCGACAAACGTTCGATCTGCGACAAAAGACCAAACAGTGACAACGAAAAAGCCACGTATACTTTCATTAGAAGAGGCGTTGCAATATGTTGGCGACGATGAATATTGCGAAGTGACTCCACAATCGATTCGTTTGCGCAAGAAGATTCTTGATAAAAACGAACGTGAACGTGCTCAAAAGAAGAAAAAACTTGGCGAGTGACTTATAATAATAAGTAGTAGTATAAAAAGAATGCGTACAATCGCTTTGTTTAGAAGGGAATGTGCTACATGAATGGTGCTCTTAAGGATGAAGATACAATTGAAGCGATGTCTCCAGTCGTAAGAATGATTTATGAGACTACTTCATCTTCTGTCACTGGAATTTTGTTGTTTGTAGTTGTATTCATCCTTTCAGCTATTGTTTATAAGTTGGGCTTTGCTCGGAAAATCAAGTTTTGGCAAAACATAGTCGTGTATAGCTTCCTGTTTTTTGGCTGTATTATCTTGACGTTTTTCGCCATTTTCCTTCCGATTGTCGAAGGGCTCACCGTTGCGGCGCTCATATTGATTATTTATAGGGTCCGCAGGATGAATGAACATAAAGAAAACTCCACCGTTTGACGGTGGAGTTTTTTTCAGGTTGTGACCGAACTCCAGAAATTTCGGCGTTTGGTTACAGTCTTTTTTTAAAATAGTAATACTGGAATAGTTGATTTCCGCTCCGAACGGACGCTTTCCGCGGGCACGGCTTCAGCCAATCGAACAGCGAAGGGTTCGATTTGCCTTAATTTCTGCGTTCTTTGCAGAAATTAAGGCATCCCATAGTTGTGCTCGCAACGCTACGCTTTTGCTCGCAAAAGCCGTTCTTCGTTACGGCTTTCGTTGCGGGGTCTTCAGCTCGCGCTATTCCCGCAGGAGTCGCCGTTCAACTCCTGCTTACTGAAATATTTTTTTGGGTTTTTAAACAAATCTAAAATAAATCATATAAAAATGGATATTTATGCTATAATAGACCAAATGTTAAGAATAGTTTGAATGGAAAAGAAAGGGGGGTATGGATGAGGAGTAGTGTCATAAAGATTAATATGCTAAGTAATTTGTTGTATATAGTATTACTGCTGCTAACAGGTTATGGGGTGGGTTATTATAATAGTGCGTTGTTCCGTGGTTTTGGAAATCTTGTTTGGTTAGTAATCTTTATTTTCCTTACCTTTTATTTTGGATCAGTCAGACAGTTGATTGTCCCTTTACTTACTTTCAAGCCATTTAAGAACCCTAAGACTTACCTATATATATTAGGCGGAGTTTTTATACCCTTTCTAATATTAAAGCTCAGTATTCATTACGAAGTTTTAATGGACCGAAGACTAATCGTTTATTACAAAAATGGGTTGCTTGATGGTTTACAGCCATATCCTTTAATAGAAGCTGTCCTTTTCACTCCAATTTGGGAGGAGCTACTTTTTAGAGGGGTGCTCTTTTTCGCTTTATTAAAAGTAGTAAAGCCAATATGCGCTGTAATCATTACTTCAGTCATTTTTTCTCTATTTCATCCTGCGTACCTATTGCTCATGCTTGTTGCAGGGATTGTTCTTGCTTATATTGCTTTAAAAACTAAATCCGTCGTACCTTCAATGGTCACTCATTCCATTTGGAACTTGTACACCGGAAAGTTATTTCTATTTTTATAGGTAAGAACAATTTCTTTTATACTACAAAACTAATTTAAAAAAGGGGGTTGCTTCAAAGTCTCTTTCCATGACTTTTTGAGCAACCCCGTTTTATTAAAAATTCTCTTCTGCGGAATGTGAGCTGCGGTGGAAGACGAATTTTCCTGTGGAAATTCTCATGTTTGTTTGCTCCGTAATCCGTTGGCTGCAAGCTTCGCACATATACGTATTGATCGGATGATTCCTCAGCTTCTTTGCAAGCGGGGTATCATCCACAAGTTGTCCAATTTCATCACATAGAACGCATTTGACTCTCATGAACTCAACTCCTTACTAAGCATGGCCTTTTGCATCAATTGATGACGATATCGGTGATTTTTCGTAATGGTTGTTCGAGGTTTGAGCCGTCTTTGAATAAAAGATGGGCTGGTCCGTCTTCTGTCAACGGTTTACCGTCTTGGCTGAATTTGAATAGGAAATTCCCTACTTCAGAAACCGGAAACGTTTCCTTCGAGCCATCCATTGTCAAAAAAGAAATCGTTTTTGCATCTTCTGCTGGTATTGCATTTTTCACGAAATGGTCGAGGGAGATGCCGAATGTACCTGTCACCATCTTTTGTCTGTCAAACTTCTTTTCTGTTTTTAAAGTAGGTGGGAAAGTCGCACCTTCCATAATTTCGCGAGACCAATGTTTGCCCATGCTTCTTTTATATTCTTCATCTTCATCTCTTTCGACATGATCTTCCGTAAAGAAAGTGTTTAAGTCGACTTTTCGGTCATCAAAGATCCAAACTGTCGGATCGAGAGTGATCGTATGCTTTACATTGCCTTTTATTGTAATGATTGTTTCCAATTGAATAGCCTCCTACAACCGATATTGAGCATTTTCATATAGTACATAGTATACCGCTTCCCAAGGAAAGTGGAAAGCCATTGAATTTATACCGTACGTTCCTAAGGGAAACACTTGCAATTTACCTTCTTGAAAGATACAATTTATTCATAATCACCACGCAAGGATAATAGGTGAATGGGGGCGTCCTCATGGATATTGAATTACAGGAAACCTATCAAGAAAAAGCATTGAAACAGCTACAGGCTGATGCGGATAAAATTGCACAACTCATAAAAGTACAGATGGATCATTTGACGATGCCTCAGTGCCCGCTTTACGAGGAAGTGTTGGATACGCAAATGTATGGCTTGTCTAGAGAAATCGACTTTGCTGTTAAATTAGGGTTGATTGAACGTGAGAAAGGGAAAGAAATCCTTTCATTGCTTGAAAAAGAGATGAATGTCTTGCACGAGCTATATACAAAAAAATAAATGAAAGACTCAAACTCATCATTGGTTTGAGTTTTTTATTTAAGATGAGGGAAATGTGATGGGAAAATACTTTAAAAAAATGCTGCGGAACTTTGATTATCCGTTATTCACTACATATCTCATACTATGTCTGTTCGGACTTGTTATGATTTATAGTTCGAGTATGGTGTGGGCTGTCAATCGATATGGTTATGAACCTGATTATTTTTATAAGAGACAGCTGCTCAATCTAGCAATTGCCATTCCTGCTTTCTTATTTGCCTCCTTCTTTCCTTTTCAAAACTATAAACGAAAAAAATTGATGGTCTTTTCAATTGTTGTCATGTTTATCCTCCTTGTTCTCGTCCATTTCCTCGGCTCCGGCGACCATGTCGGTGCACAGAGTTGGATTAAATTACCTGGCTTCGGCAGCATCCAGCCTTCAGAAGTTGCTAAGCTTGTTATTATCGTTTATTTCGCTAGTGTATTCGCAAAAAAGTATGAAGCGGGGACGCTTGATTCCATTAATAAATCAATTGGTCCGCCGGTCATCATTCTTATTTTGGCGATTGGTTCGATTATGATGGAGACGGATATCGGAACGTCTCTCATTATCATTATTGGAGCATTATCCGTTATTGCAGCAAGCGGAATAAAATTGAGGACATTCACGAAGCTAAGTGGAATTGTCTTCCTTGCGATGATTCCGGTTGCTACCATTCTTTATTTTGCTTGGGATACAGTCATGACAGATGGTAGGAAAGGACGAATTTTGTCGTTCTTGGATCCATTTGATTATGCACAAGGCTCCGGCTATCAAATTGCAAATGGGTACATAGCGATTGGATCTGGTGGAATGAAAGGTCTTGGTTTAGGCAACTCCATTCAAAAGATGGGCTATTTGCCAGAGCCTCAAACGGATGTCATCATGGCAGTCATTTCGGAAGAAACCGGGATTTTTGGAACGATAATTGTAATTGGTGGTCTAGGATTCATCGTTATGCGAGCACTTTATATTGCGATGCGTACGAAGGATCCTCAAGCTCGAATGCTTGCCGCGGGTATTGGAAGTGTCATTGGAATTCAAACATTTGTCAATGTCGGTGGTCTGACAGGGCTAATTCCACTTACAGGAGTGCCGTTGCCTTTTATTAGTTATGGCGGAACTTCGATGATTCTGTTATCTTTGTCTTTAGGAATATTGATGAATGTATCAATGTTCGTAAAATATCAAAATAATAAATAGAGAAGGAAGTGCTTTCGTGGTGGAAATGGATCAGATTAAAAAAATTCTCGTAGCAAACCGTGGTGAGATTGCTATTCGTATTTTTCGAGCGTGCACCGAATTGGAGATACCGACTGTCGGGATTTATTCGGCAGAAGATCGGGGTTCTTTCCACCGTTACAAAGCAGATGAGTCCTATTTAGTCGGAGAAGGGAAAAAGCCGATTGATGCCTACTTGGATATCGAAGGGATCATTAAGATTGCAAAATCATCAGGAGCGAACGCTGTACATCCTGGTTATGGTTTCCTAGCAGAGAATGAAGAGTTTGCTCGTAGGTTGGAAGAAGAGGGAATCATCTTCATCGGTCCCACATCAAAGCATCTTGACATGTTCGGGGACAAGGTGAAGGCGAGAGAACAAGCTATCAAGGCAGGCATCCCTGTCATCCCTGGAACGGATGGACCAGTTGCTTCAGTTGCTGATGTTGCTTCTTTCGGTGAAACATACGGGTATCCGATTATTATTAAAGCTTCCCTAGGTGGTGGCGGCCGGGGCATGCGGATTGTAAATTCCGCAGATGAAGTGCTTGAAGCGTATGAGCGAGCCAGATCAGAAGCTAAGTCTGCTTTTGGTTCGGACGAAGTGTATGTCGAAAAGTACATCAATAAGCCAAAGCATATTGAAGTTCAAATATTAGGCGATACATACGGCAATGTCGTTCATCTATATGAGCGCGATTGCTCGATACAACGTCGTCACCAAAAAGTAGTGGAAATTGCTCCGTCCATTTCTTTGCCGGAAAATTTGCGTCTTGAAATTTGCGAAGCTGCTGTAAAATTGGCGAAAAATATTTCCTACATTAACGCAGGAACCGTAGAGTTTCTTGTGGCGGACGGAAAATTTTACTTTATCGAAGTGAATCCGCGTATCCAAGTTGAGCATACAATTACCGAAATGGTAACTGGAATCGATATCGTCCATGCACAAATCCATATTGCGAATGGTGGAAATCTCCATGAAGGAGAATCTGCTATTCCGAAGCAAGACGATATTCCGTTATTTGGCTATGCAATTCAATCGCGGGTGACGACGGAGGATCCATTGAATGACTTTATGCCTGATACAGGCAAGTTGATGGTCTATCGGTCAGGCGGAGGGTTCGGCGTCCGTCTAGATGCCGGCAATGGCTTCCAAGGGGCTATCATCACTCCATACTATGATTCCTTGCTCGTCAAAGTATCAACATGGGGGACTTCCTTTAAGGATGCAGCGGCAAAAATGGACCGTAACCTTCAAGAATTCCGGATTAGAGGAATCAAAACAAATATCCCCTTCCTAGAAAACGTCGTTCGTCATGAAAACTTCCTGACTGGCAATTATGATACAAGCTTCATTGATACGACTCCTGAATTATTCGAGTTCCCTGTTAAGAAAGACCGTGGAACGAAGATCTTGAATTATTTAGGGAATGTTACTGTCAATGGGTTTCCGGGGATAGCGAAACAGACTAAACCGTTATTCAATTCAGTTAGGAAACCTGCTGTGGACCTTCTTGCACCGCCTCCTTCAGGGACGAAACAGATCTTGGACGAGAGAGGTCCTGAAGGATTGATCCAATGGATAAAGGAGCAGGATGATGTTCTATTGACCGACACAACGTTCAGGGATGCTCATCAGTCATTACTTGCGACCCGTGTGCGTACATCGGATATTGCAAATATCGCAGCTGAATCTGCTAGGCTTATGCCGGATCTTTTCTCATTTGAAATGTGGGGCGGAGCAACATTCGATGTTGCATACCGTTTCCTGAAAGAGGATCCGTGGGAAAGACTTACGAAGCTTCGGGAGCAAATTCCAAATGTCTTATTCCAAATGTTGTTCCGTGGTGCGAATGCTGTCGGCTATTCCAATTATCCTGATAATGTCATACGTGAATTCGTCAAAACTTCTGCGGAATCAGGGATTGATGTATTCCGCATATTCGATAGCTTAAACTGGATTAAAGGTATGGAAGTGGCAATCGATGCGACCCGTCAAGCGGGGAAAGTGGCAGAGGCTGCGCTTTGCTATACCGGGGACATATTGGATGATTCCCGCGCCAAATATACAGTCGGGTACTACAAAGAAATGGCAAAGGAGCTTGAAGCAGCAGGAGCGCATATTCTCGCACTAAAAGACATGGCAGGGCTTTTGAAGCCGGAAGCTGCGTATCGCCTCATTTCAGAGTTGAAAGAGACTGTTGATATACCGATTCATTTGCATTCACATGATACGAGCGGAAATGGCATTTATATGTACGCGAAAGCGATAGAAGCTGGAGTGGATATTGTAGATACAGCTCTCGGTTCCATGGCTGGTCTTACTTCACAACCGTCCGCAAGCTCGTTGTATTATGCGTTGCAATATGGCAAGCGCCAAGTGAAAGCCGATGTCGATGCTCTTGAATCATTATCATATTACTGGGAAGATGTACGGAAATATTATCAAAACTTTGAGAGCGGCATGGTTAGCCCTCATTCTGAAGTGTACGTACATGAAATGCCAGGCGGTCAATATTCAAACTTGCAACAACAAGCCAAAGCTGTCGGACTTGGTGAGAGATGGGATGAAGTGAAGGAGATGTACTCCCGTGTCAATATGCTCTTTGGAGACGTCGTAAAAGTGACTCCTTCTTCCAAGGTCGTGGGTGATATGGCGCTATTCATGGTGCAAAATGATCTGAATGAAGAATCTGTCATTTCACGTGGGCAATCCATCGATTTCCCTGAATCTGTAATCGAATTTTTCGAAGGATATATCGGTCAACCGTATGGCGGGTTCCCGAAAGAATTACAGCAGGTTATTTTGAAAGAAAGAACGCCGATCACTGTCCGGCCGGGTGAGCTTTTGGAAGATGTAGATTTTGATGCATTGCTTCAAAAGACAGCAGAACTTCTTGGACACCAGTCAACGATGAAAGATGCGCTCGCATATGCGCTATATCCGAAAGTGTTCGAAGAATATTCGACGATGAAAAAGGAATTCGGAAACATATCAGTCATTAACACACCTGAGTTTCTTTACGGTATGCGACTAGGCCAGGAAATCGAAGTGGAGATCGAAAGAGGGAAGACACTTATCGTCAAGCTCGTTTCCATTGGCGAACCTCAAACGGACGGCACACGCATCATTTACTTTGAACTGAACGGCCAACCTAGGGAAGTTATCATTCAAGATATCAATGTGGAATCAGATGTTGCTCGCAAACAAAAAGCGGATCCTTCAAATGATTCTCACATTGCAGCGACAATGCCTGGAACTGTATTGCAAGTTGCTGTCTCCAAAGGAGCAAAAGTACGTCGTGGTCAACATCTACTCATTACGGAAGCTATGAAGATGGAAACGACGATCCAAGCTCCATTTGACGGAATCGTCAAAGAAATCCACGTCACCTCAGGAGAATCCATCTCTACAGGCGACCTCCTTCTCGAACTGGAACATTAATAAAAATAAGCACCCGCGTGGAAAATCCACGCGGGTGCTTTTGTTATCTCTACTGTCTGCTTCTCGAAACAAGAAGCACCATATAAGTCAATAATCCGAACAGAAGGATTACAAACAATGAATGAGCTAAAGCTAAATAAAGATTTAAACGGGTAAGGATAACAGCTCCACCCGCCAAAACTTGCAACGACACTAAAATGAATGCAATGATCCATCCCCAGTATATAACTCGTTGATTTTTATAATGCCTGATTGCATGAATAGCAATAACACCGAGCCAAATGAATATCAATGCCGCAGCGGTCCGATGACTCATCTGGACCCATTCCCAGAAATTAGCGGGAAGGGAAAAATCCCCGTTCCTACACATTGGCCAATCTGTACAGCTCAACTCGGATTCGGTATGACGGACAAGTGCTCCGGTGTATACTACGATGTATGAATAGATTGTGACACCGATTGTATGGAATCGAAGCGTCCTACCGATCTTTAGCCTATCAGCGTCAAATTTCTGATCGACCTCAAAGATGAGCAATGTTAGAAGTAATACTGATGCAAAGGAAATTAGCGAAATGCCAAAATGAAGTGCAAGAATGAAATCCCCTTGTCCCCAAAGAACTTGGGCAGCACCGATTAACGCTTGGAGAATGAGGAAAAATATTGCCAAAACAGACAGCAATTTTGTTTCCCTTATATGTCCGATCGCTTTCCAAGACCAAACTGCTAAGATGACGATCAAAATTCCGACCGAGCCCGTAACGACGCGATGAGAAAATTCGATAAGGACTTCCGGCGTGATTTCATCCGGGATCAATTGACCGTTACAACCAGGCCAATGCCTTCCGCAACCCATCCCACTATCTGTTTTCGTAACGAGTGCACCACCCAAAAGGATTAACAGCATACCGATCGTAGAGGCGACCCCGAACCATTTCAAATACTTATTATATCGCAAACAAGACACCTTCTTTTAGAGATGATGACCATATGAAAA
This sequence comes from Sporosarcina sp. SAFN-015, assembly GCF_059415085.1. Lineage (NCBI taxonomy): Bacteria > Bacillati > Bacillota > Bacilli > Caryophanales > Caryophanaceae > Sporosarcina > Sporosarcina sp. SAFN-015. The sequence goes on along the minus strand of NZ_JBPFDR010000003.1, from coordinate 450,732 downwards.
AAGGCCCCGTTTGTTGATGATATCGAAAAAAAGTCGAAAAAACAACGCATATTGACCGAAATCAGCTTTGCATAAAGCTTTTTCACAAATTGTTCATAAAATAGACCCTTTAACTTCACAAAAGGCATAGGGAAATGATTTACTATAGATAGGGCAGATGCATTTATATCATAATATACTTAACATATCGGATGAAATTCGGTTTATATATAGAAATCATTGCCGGATTTCGATATAGTAAAGTATAGCGGTCCTTGCCGACATCGTTGAAAGGAGGGTACATATGTCAAACGGTCGAGCGATTTCTTCATCCGTTGAACCGGATATCGGATCGGCTTCCATATTGAAGGATTTTCTAGCACTTATAAAAATCGGCATTGTGAATTCAAACCTGATTACAACATTTACCGGTCTATTTCTTGCATTCCAGTTTTCAGGCAAAAGTTTCATTAGCAATCTGGATTTGTTACTGTATGGACTTTTCGGTACCGGGTTAATCATCGCGGGCTCGGCGGCTTTGAACAATCTTATTGATCGGGATATCGATCCGATCATGTCCAGAACAAAGTCACGTCCAACGGTTACTGGCAGATTTAAAGCGCCGGCTGTCTTGGCACTGGCGTTCACTTTCATTATCTTAGGCGAAGTGATGTTGTTTGCTGCGTCACCGGCGGCAGGGCTATGGGGACTTGCAGGCGTCTTCAGCTATGTTGTACTCTATTCAATGTGGTCTAAAAGAAAATATGTTAGTAATACTGTTGTAGGCAGCATCTCAGGAGCCATCCCGCCATTAATCGGTTGGGCTGCGGTCGAACCGTCGCTCGGTATGGGCGCATGGGCGCTGTTCTTAATCATGTTTGCATGGCAACCGCCACATTTCTATGCGTTGGCGATGCGTAGGACTGAAGAATACCGGGCAGCCGGCATTCCGATGCTTCCAGTCGTAAAAGGATTTGAAAGGACAAAGAAGTCTATTTTCGGATGGGTTCTGCTATTATTCCCGTTGCCATTCCTTCTACCGGAGCTCGGAAGCGCTTTTATTGTGCTGGCAACAGCCTTGAATATCGGTTGGCTATATTTGTCGATAAAAGGATTCAAAGCAAAAGAAGATTTAAAGTGGGCTACATCCATGTTCATCTTCTCCTTGAATTACATGACAATCCTTTTTGTAGCAATGATCATTTTTTCGATATTCATCTAACTGATGGAATTCTTTCTTTTTGACAGGAATTCATTATAGAGAGGTCAACAGTCCTCATTTGAAGAAAATCATTTTTTAGAAAGAGAGGTATTAGTTAGCGATGATGAAAGGACTCAAAAAATGGCGTCTCTTTTCTCTATTGGCTGTACTGACAGTTTTCCTTGCAGGTTGTGGACAAGAAGAAATTTCAACGCTTCTACCTGCCGGACAAGTCGGTCAAGATCAATTCAACTTGCTATTATTGTCGTCAGGAATAATGTTGCTCGTCATTATCGTTGTAGTAGCAATTTACTTAATCGCGTTAGTACGCTTCAGACGTTCCAAATTAGGTGAAGATCATATTCCTGAACAAGTTGAAGGCAGCCATAAGCTTGAGCTTGTGTGGACAATCATTCCAATTCTATTGATCTTGCTGCTAGCTGTTCCAACTGTTTACTACACGTATAAGCTTGGTGATGTATCAGCTATGGGCGCAGTGGATGAAGATGGAAATGCCGAAAACCTAGTCGTTGACGTAACAGCGAAACTATACTGGTGGGAATTCGAATATCCTGACCTTGGTATCGTTACCGCACAGGAATTAGTAGTTCCAATGGATGAAAAGGTTTACTTCAATTTGATTGCAGCTGACGTGAAACACTCCTTCTGGATTCCAGCAGTCGGCGGAAAGCTTGATACGAACGTAGAGAACGTCAACAAATTCTATTTGGTATTTGAGAAAGATTCCAAGGATTTGAAAGACGGAGTATTCTATGGGAAATGTGCCGAGCTTTGCGGTCCGTCGCATGCGTTAATGGACTTCAAAGTGAAGACGATGCCACGTGCTGAATTTGACCAATGGGTAACTGCAATGCAAGCTTCCGCAGAGAATCAAGTCGTTGCAAATCCAGCTGGTGAGGATGTATTCCAGCAAAGCTGTATCGGATGTCACGCCACTTCTGGTGTTGGAGAATCTGGGGCATCCGGACCGAACCTAGCAACTTTCGGAGATCGTAATCGTGTTGCAGGAATCTTGGACCATACAAAAGAAGATTTGATTGATTGGATCAAGTATCCACAGAAACATAAACCTGGTAATAAGATGCCAGGATTCGCTGATCAACTTTCCGACCAGGAATTGGATGCATTGGCTGAATACTTAATGGGATTATCTGTTGAAAAATAATCTTTTGCGATTTTGAAGAGGAGGTAAACAAAGTGAGTTCAGTTGCTCAAAAAAAGGGTTTTGGCGCAACGCTATGGGACTGGCTGACTACAGTCGACCATAAGAAGATCGGAATCCTTTACTTCCTTGGTGGCGGATTCTTCTTCGTACTCGGCGGTATTGAAGCGATGTTAATTCGTTGGCAGCTTCATAAGCCGAACAACGATTTCGTCAGTGCGGGTCTTTTCAATGATTTGATCACGATGCACGGAACGACGATGATCTTCTTGGCTGCCATGCCTTTATTATTTGGATTTATGAACGCTATCATGCCGTTGCAAATTGGTGCACGTGATGTTGCATTCCCATTTGTTAACTCATTAGGGTTCTGGATGTTTTTCTTCGGAGGACTTTTCCTGAACATTTCTTGGTTCTTCGGTCAAGTGCCTGACGCGGGATGGACATCATATGCGTCACTTTCCATTGCATCGGAAGGACATGGTATTGACTTCTATGCAATCGGTCTTCAGATTGCCGGGGGCGGTACGTTGATGGCAGGGATCAACTTCCTAGTAACAATCATCAACATGCGTGCTCCAGGTATGACTTATATGCGTATGCCGTTGTTCACATGGACAACATTTGTAGCATCTGCGATGATTCTTTTTGCATTCCCTCCATTGACAATCGGTTTGTTCTTCTTAACATTTGACCGTATGTTCGGTGGTAACTTCTTTGATCATACGATGGGCGGAAACACGATCATCTGGGAGCATATTTTCTGGATTTTCGGTCACCCTGAAGTATATATTCTTATCTTGCCTGCTTTCGGTATTTTCTCTGAGATTTTCTCGACATTCTCTCGAAAGCGTCTTTTCGGATATCCATCCATGGTCTTTGCGACTGTGTTAATTGGATTCCTAGGATTCATGGTTTGGGCTCACCATATGTTTACGGTAGGGCTTGGGCCAACTGCGAACGCAATCTTCGCTGTTGCAACAATGGCGATTGCTGTTCCAACAGGGGTTAAAATTTTCAACTGGCTATTGACTATGTGGGGCGGCAGCATCAAGATTACAACGCCAATGCTTTATGCACTCGGTTTCATCCCTTCATTCGTAATGGGTGGGGTGACAGGTGTTATGCAAGGTGCGGCACCGCTCGACTATCAATTGCATGACTCTTACTTCATCGTTGCTCACTTCCACTATGTAATCGTTGGTGGGGTTGTCCTTGCAATTTTGGCAGCAACACATTATTGGTGGCCAAAAATGTTCGGTACGATGCTAAATGAGACACTTGGTAAAATTACATTCGTATTCTTTTTCATCGGTTTCCATTTGACGTTCCTTATTCAGCACTGGCTTGGATTCTGGGGAATGCCTCGTCGTGTGTGGACATTCATGGACGGACAAGGTTGGAACTTGGCAAACTTTATCAGTACAATTGGTGCATTCATGATGGCAATCGGTGTCATTGTACTCGTCTACAACATCATCGTGACATCTATTAAGAATGTGAAAGTTGCAAATGATCCATGGGGAGACGGACGTACGCTTGAATGGGCAATTGAATCTCCTCCGGTATATTACAATTTCCATGCGACACCACTTGTCCGTGGGCTTGATACTGTGTGGATCGAAAAAATGGAAGGCAATGAGTCAGGATTGACTCCTGCTGAACCGATCAAAGACATCCATATGCCGAATGGATCTTTCATTCCATTCCTTATGACACTTGGTCTCTTCATTGCTGGATTCGGAGCTATGTTCCGCACTGAAGAGTCATGGGGTCTGCCAGTCCTAATATTTGGTCTACTTTGGACTTTCGTAGCGATGGCTGCCCGTTCATTGAAGGATGACACTGGGTATTACATTAAAAAAGATGAGATTCTCCGTGATATGAAACGTAAAGGGGGTCAAAACTAATGGACTTGAATAAAAAATTCACCCCTGAAACTTGGCCCGATCATCCTGAAAAAGCGACACTTGAAGCGAAAAATAAGTTCGTCGGCTTCTGGTTGTTCCTTGGTGGAGAGACAATTCTCTTCGCAACGTTGTTCGCAACATATGTTGCATTGAAGAACTCCGGTCCGAGCGGTTTTGGATTCTCGACACAAGAGCTTTATGAATTGCCACTTGTTTTTGTAATGACAATGTTGCTATTGACATCTTCATTGACGAGTGTGTTCGCTATGTACCATCTGCGTAACTATAACTTTAAGAAAATGCAGCTTTGGTTAGCCATCACTGCGTTTTTAGGACTTGGTTTCCTCATGCTTGAAGTATATGAGTTCTCACATTATGTACATCTAGGCTTTACGTTTAATAACAGTGCTTTCAGTTCTGCGTTCTATACGCTTGTCGGAACTCACGGATTCCACGTAGCTGTTGGTCTTGTATGGATCACGTTGTTGATTTTCCGTAACGCGAAACGCGGTCTGAATCTTTATAACGCAACGAAGTACTATACATTTTCACTATATTGGCACTTCATTGACGTTGTTTGGGTATTCATCTTCACTGTAGTCTACTTGATGGGAGTGATAGGTTAAGATGGCAGACATCCAAGTTTACAAACGTACACCTGCGGAGCAGCAGCTTGCACAGAGACGTGCAAAAAAGTCAATGCGTGATCAGGTCATGATGTTTTCGCTAATGATCTTTCTCACACTTGTTTCATTTTCAATGGTTGTTGCTTATCAAGCTGATGTTGCAGGGTTCTCGAAGTACTTCATCATTCCGATGGTAATGCTGTTCGCAGCAGTACAAGTCGGTTTGCAACTGTATTATTTCATGCATATGAATGAAAAAGGGCATGGCATTCCTCAAATGTTCATGTTTACAGGAGCTATGTTGGGCTTCCTTATCCCTTTGACTTTTGTAACAATCGTTTGGTGGTAATCAATATAGAAAAGCCTGTGGATCTCTTCCGCAGGCTTTTCGCATTTGTTTTTGTTAACGTCTAGCTTCGTGCGACCTTCGCTTTTGTATTGTTCATTGTTCGTTCATTGTGTTCGCGCCATGTTCGTTTTATAATAGAGAAAGACATATTAAAGGAGCGATGGCAATGATGCCTTTCAGCATATTTGGGTTTCGAGCATTATGGAGTCCTTATTATTTCTTAACATTAGTATTGATCGTCGTACTTTATTTCCTTTTGACTAAAAAATGGAGACATTGGTTTGAGGGGACGGAACCTGTAACGACAAGGGAAATCGGATATTTTTTAGCTTCGATGGTGCTTTTGTATATCGTTAAAGGCTCACCCGTTGACTTAATAGGACATATTTTGTTTTCCGTTCATATGACGCAAATGGCGCTTCTTTTATTAGGTGTTGCTCCATTAATGATCATTGGGATTCCAAATTTCATATGGAAAAAAGTTTTCAGCGTAAAAATCATCGACAAAGTTGTACGTTTGTTTACGAGGCCTATTATTAGCTTATTGATCTTTACACTTGCTTTCTCACTGTATCATTATCCATTGATTTTGGACTATATTAAATTGAGTGCAGTTTTGCATGCGATCTTCACGATCACGGTATTTATGGCAGCCTTAGTGTTATGGTGGCCGGTTGTGAATACGTTGGAAGATCATCCACAATTGCACGGTTTGAAGAAAATTGGGTATGTTATTTTAAGTGCTCTCCTAGTGACGCCTGCCTGTGCTTTAATCATCTTTGTCGACGTCCCTGTGTATGAAACTTATAGTAGCGGAGAGGCATGGTTACAGGCTATGGCATTATGCGTGCCTGCAGGGACGCTTTCTGGTTTATCTATTTCAGGTCCTGAATTATTTACAAATATGCCTACAGTGTATGATCAGCAATTGGGCGGTATTATTATGAAAATTATCCAAGAATTGATTTATGTTGTCGTAATCGGCAAAATCTTTATCAAGTGGTATCGCGAAGAACAATTGAATGCTGATGAAATAACACAGAGAGATTTATTGGAACGACAAAAATTTGAAATGAATAGATGATCGAATTCACTGCTGAAGGGGTATTATTAATGAATGTTCCTTTTTTACCAACGTTAAGTACTTTTTTCATTGTGCTATCGGCGATTCTTGTCGCAATTGGATGGAAACTAGTGCGTGATGGGAAAATTGAAGCCCATAAGAAGACAATGTTAGGAGCAGCCGTAGCAGCGGTTCTGTTTTTTATCATTTACGCCTCCCGTACGATTTTCATCGGCAACACGGCGTTCGGCGGTCCGGAAAATCTGAAGATCTATTATACCGTCTTTCTTATTTTTCACATTATGCTCTCAACGTCTGGGGCTATCATGGGCATATTGACAATCAATTGGGGCTTGAAAAATAAGTTGGATAAGCATCGAAGAATAGGACCTATTACGAGCGTTGTATGGTTTTTTACTGCAATAACAGGTGTGGCTGTCTATTTGTTGCTCTATATCTTGTATGAAGGCGGAGAAACGACTTCGATGATAAAGGCCATTTTAGGTAATTAATAAAAGAAACCGGCAAAGGAAATTTTTCCATGCCGGTTTTTTGATAACTAAATTTTAAAGTTCATCTTGATGATGCCTGCTTCGCGTGCTGTATTGAATAGGATGACGATCATCGGACCGATGAATAAGCCGATAATACCGAAAAGCTTTAACCCGATAAACATACCGATAAGCGTTGGAAGCGGGGATAAGCCGATCTGGTTGCCCATTACTTTTGGTTCAACAATCCTTCGAATGATTAACAGGATTGCTGCCAAAACCGCCAATTTTGTCCCCATGCCGATATCTCCGCTGACGAATTGATACAAAGACCATGGAGCAAGAATGACTATTGAGCCTAAAATTGGAATGATATCGATGATCCAAATAACAATTGACATGACTAGAGCATATTTAGGAGCGATAATTAGCAACCCTACGAAAGATGCCGCTAGAATAATCAAGCTTATTAATACTTGAGCTTTTATGAATCCGAAAATAACCGAGTTAAGTTTAACTGTCATATAACGGACTTTTTTCGCAGTTTCATCCGTGAAATGCCTGAATACCATCTTTTTCAATTCAGGCAATTCAAGCATGAAAAGGAAAAGAGCTACCATATAAACGAGAAGGCTTACGAGGAAGTTCGGGATTTCAGAAGCGAGTGCAACGATTTTATCGGAATTGACCAACTCCAAAAGCGATTTCCGGAATGACTCCAAAATCTCATTGAAACTGCCTTGTGCCGATTTTACGACATCATCAGGCAATCCTGATGTATATACAAGAAGTTTATTCTGAAAATCGATCCAGACGCCAGAAAGTTTGTTTAAATAATCGGGAGCTGTTTTTGAGAGTTCGATTAATCTACCTATCAATGACGTGATTGTATAATAAATGATAATAGCAAGCATTACTAAAATAAAAATGAAAACCGATATGACTGCAATTTGACGCTTCCATTTAAATTTTGTTTCAGTCAATTTGACGAGCGGCTCAAAAAGTAGAGCCGTTAAAAGTGCTAAGATAATCGGAATGGATATAGGAAGAATAAAGATAAAAACTAATATGACGACAATAAGTAAAAAGAGAAGTAAAATATTCCGCTTTGTAAGCAATCGGGACAACAGTCATTCCTCCAAATTGTTAATTGGTTACAGTATAACCAAATTTCAGAGAAAGAATAGGTAAAAAAACCGAAGAACAGTAAGTTCTTCGGTTTTCATGATAAAATGATTATTTTGTTAAAATAAATGGTTTTAGATCTTCTAAGACGGCTTTGAGTGTTGCTTCGCAATCTTTCACAAGTCCTTCAGGGAAGTGCTCGCCCTCACCATATTCGACGCCATGTGGATAATAATGCTTTCCGATAACCGGCTTTTTAAGGTGCATGATTGCATCGCGAGTATCAACGTCACCATCTGGTGTGAAACCGAAGACACGCAAATAATAAGTGCCTTCTTTAATTACATACTTCTTATCGTATGTAACACGCTCGTAGTCCCATTGTCCAGCACGTACAAGATCGTGTTTCAGCATGATTTCGTCAAGTAGTGACAATTCAGCAACAATGCCTTCAATACCTGTATTTTCGATATACATTGTTCAAAGTCCTCCTTCATATTCAACCAGTCGAATGCCTATACTTAATTATCATAGAACAAATTAGTGTTACTTGCAATGACAACATTGTGTCTTGAAATCGATGAAGTCGTTAGGTACATCATTATTTCGACAGTGTGAGATTATTTTATGCGTAAAGGATGACTTTCACACTTGAAATTCGTTAAAGTTAACTTATACTCAAATTAATGCTATATATCAAGAATTGAAGATTTTCTGTAAGTAATCTTTTTTATGGAAGCAGTTCAGTTTTTATGTACTTAAATAAAGTTTTGATTAGAACTTGATGAAAAGGTGGCGAGAAGACTTGAAAGTATTGTGGAAAATTGCATTATTACTGTTTGTCCTTCTCGCAGTGTTTTATATTATGGGAAGCAGGATTCAGGAAAATGAACCGCTCGAATCGCCAGTCAAACATGGAACGGCAATACCGAGCCCTAATAAGGAAGTCGTTGAATTGACATCTGGTCCAAAACGACCAGAAAAAGGACTTTCCACATTTGTAGGAAAGTCATCTGATGTATTGGTCGAATTGATGGGGGAACCTGACAGAATTGAACCGTCCGCATACGGTTACGAGTGGTGGGTGTATACTGAAGAGACACAAATGATGGTTGGTGTGGAAGATGGAACTGTCAACCAGGTGTTCAGTGCTGACAAAGATGCCGACCTAACGCCTATCTCAATCGGTCAGAATATTAGTGAAGTGTTCCGCTTTTCGATTATTGAATCTGAAGTGAATGTGATTTTGGATGATAATATGTATACATTTACTTTGAACAGCCAGGATTTGAAAGATAGAATCTTGCTTAAGTATGATAAATTATATGCGCAAGTGTATGTTGATGCCGAAGACGAAGTGATTGAGGGGGTCCGATATATTGATCCGAAAACGCTTGTCATCCATCAACCTTATGACATGGAATTCGCAGGAGAATTGGTAGCGATTCCTCAGCCATCTTCAACAATTCAAATGGAAGTTGACCGTTCGATGGAACGGCAAATTCTTGAGCTCACGAATATTTATCGGGAACATCATGATGTAAAGCCGCTTGAAAATGATTATTGGTTATCATTGCTAGCCCAAAACCATAGCAAGGATATGGCGATTGAAAATTATTTTTCACATGAGTCGCCATCGGCAGGCAACTTATCAGAGCGGTTGAAAAGTTTCGGGATTGAACATAAAAAAGCCGGGGAGAATATAGCCGCAAATTACGTGGATGCTATTGAAGCGGTCCATGGTTGGCTGAATTCCCCCGCGCACCGTAGTGTCTTGCTAGATTCGGATGCGACTGATATTGGTACTGGAGCGTACGGAAAGTACTATACACAAGTTCTCATAAAATCAGACAAAAAAGAAAACCCAAACTCGAATTTTTTACGAAAATGATTCATGGTAAAATCCAAGTCCCTTTCTCACTGGAAGTGATGCCTCTAACATATAGAGGTATCGCTTTTTTCATTGCGTAAATTGCAGCACGCTTCTGAATGACAGGGCGATCTGTTTCCAAAAGGGGCAGCAACTGATCAATGGTCATGTTATCGATTTTTTTGGTGTTTACACCGATTCGCGGATCATTGCTCATGACTCCTGGGACGTCCTTGAAAAATTCGACATGTGATGCTCTCAGAGCAGCCCCAAGTGCAATGGCTGTCAAATCACTGCCGCCTCTTCCGATTGTCATCACTTGGCCAAATTCATTTATTCCTTGGAAGCCCGGAACAATGACACATCCGGATTCTTGTAAACTGTCGACAATCATAGTGGGGTCGATATCACTAATTGTTCCATCACCAAAATCGCCGGATGTCCAGATGCCAGCTTGAATTCCATGAAGAATTCTATTTGGAACTCCAGCCTCTTCCAGTTCTGCAGAAAGAACCGCTGATGCAATAAGCTCACCACATGACGCAGCGAGGTCACTTGCAGCTTTAGCGTGTTTGAATGCGTCTGTCAACTTCAATAACTGATCCGTGGAGTATGGATCTTTTCCCCTTCCAATTGCTGAAACGACTACGACAACATTTTGATGGTTTTCCAATCCGGATTTGATGTGTGCGATGCATATTTTTCGAGATTGTTTGTCTTTCATGGCTACTCCGCCAAATTTTTGAACTATCATTCAAGCTCCCAACTTTCTTCGTGTCGTTCCTTCCTTTTCCTTCATACGATAAAGTATGGTTCGCTCTCAATATATTCGGTATTCATGAAAATTGTTCGGGAAGGGGAGGGGGCTTCTGTTATTATCTGAGATCTTGAAAGACTGGCCCTGTACGGTTTCGGGAAGTGTAGGCATACCAATTAACGGTATTACGGAGAGGTCTGGAAATGTGAAGGAAGGGTATATTTTCGTTGCGAGGAAAGGTTGCAGCGATGATGGAATTTTGCATGTGCAAGAGGCGATTGAACGGGGGGCAATAGCCATCGTCGTCGATCGAAATGAGGAAGTGAATTTCGAAACAAGTACAGAAATTACCCTTATTACAGTGCCGGACGGTAGAAGATTCATTTCGCATGCGAGCGCGAAGCTTGCGGGCAATCCTTCAGAATCAATGACAATTATAGCTGTGACTGGTACGAACGGAAAAACGACTGTCACGCATTTCATAGGCCAATTAATGGCGATGCTCGGTGAACAGGCAGCGGTTATTGGGACAACAGGACTTTTCATGAACGGAAGGAAAGTCATCATTGATATGCCCGAAATGACTACGTTGCCTGCAGAGTTTCTCCATCCACTACTTCGAAAATGTGTAGATGAAGGAATGCAATATATTGTAATGGAAGCCTCTTCTCTTGGACTTTCCACATCAAGATTGGATCATTGCAAAATCGATATTGGAGTATTTCTGAATATTGGAGTTGATCATTACGAAGAACATGGCAGCAAGGAAGCGTATATTGCAGCGAAAAAGAGGCTTACAACAATGGCGCGGGAACTTGTTGTCAATGCGGATGATCGACAATGCGTGAAGCTTGTAAATGGGGCTAATAGGCCGGTTCACTATTTCAATGAGCTGATGGTTGCTGGAAGAGTAGTGCCATACAACTTATATCCAATCAATTTGCCAGGGAAGCATAATAGACTAAATGCACTTGCAGCTGTCGCTGTTTTGCAACGACTCGGTTTTGACCAGCATAAGGTTTTACCGCTTTGCAATCGGCTTGAACTGCCAGAAGGGAGATTGCAACGTCTGGATGGTGGCGATGTGACAGTCTATATCGATTATGCCCATACACCCGATGCCCTTCAAACAGTGTTAGCTTCTTTAACAGAAGAGTCTACAGGCGAATTGATCACAGTTTTTGGTTGTGGTGGTAATCGTGACAAAGGTAAGCGTCCGCAAATGGGAATGGTCGCTGCAACTTATTCCTCAAAAGTGTTTATTACGTCTGATAACCCGAGGAATGAAGAGCCTTCTTCCATCATTGAAGAAATCCTGATGGGAATAAATTGTGAGAGTGAGAAAATCGACGTGGAGCTTGATCGAAGAACAGCGATACAAAAAGCGGTTTGTTATGCAAAAGATGGGGATGTCGTTTTGATTGCAGGGAAAGGACATGAGAAAACACAGCAAGTCGGGCAAGAGCTTCTCACATTTTCGGATTATGATGTGGCACAAGCGGCGTTGCGTGAAAAGAGAAAATAAATCAGGTTAGAATACATGCACAAAGCACGCTTTTTCTGTTATGATAAGTTGGAATGGAGGGAAAGCCCTATGATGATGACAGATGAATGGATGTCAATCATTGAGCAATCAGAAATACTCTCCGATATGTTGCTCTCTTCCGAAATCATCCAAGAGTACAGAAGAGCGAATCATGCCGTGTATTCCAACAAATTGTTGGCAGAAGCGATTTATGATTTTACGAATATGAAGGAGCGTTACGAAGAAGTGCAACGTTTCGGCAGATACCATCCTGACTATAAAACAGTCATGAAAGATATACGAATACAAAAGAGGGAACTAGATATGAATGAGGATGTCGCTGCTTTGCGTCTTGCGGAAAACGATGTCCAAGGACTGTTGAATGAAATCAGTTCAATCATTGCAAAATCTGTTTCTGATTCTATCAAAGTGCCTACGGGAGATAATTTCTTTGTAGATTCATCTTGCGGCGGTGGATGCGGCACTGGTGGAAGCTGTTCTTGTTCCGCCTAAGGACGTTGTAAATGCGTTTCGTCAATATACTAAAAGCGGTTGCCTGCAATTGACCAGGTAACCGCCTTTTTTTTATGTGTTTTGCTGGATTACTTCCATTGCCACTACAGGATTATCAGTTATGAAACCGGCAGCTCCAGCATTCAATAATTTTTCAAATGATTCTTTGTCATTGACATGATTATAGTAAACGGAAACGTTCAAATTGGAAAGGAAGCTTATGAAACTTTCCGTATTCATCGGAAACAAACCCATTTTTTCAGCGATGCAAAACAAATCGGCACGAGGATTGTATAAATGACCAAATTTACTTGAAAACGACGCGTATGCTTTTTTCACTTCGTCATTTCCAGCACCGATGGCCACTTTATTTTGAGCATATAGATTAAACCGATCCGTCTGCTCGTCAAAGGCACTCATGACAATAACACGATCCTCTGATCCTGTTTCTTCTAGAAGTCGCCAGAGTTTTGATGGCATTAGGCTGCCTTCATATGTATCAGGCGAGTCCTTTAGATTGATAGCAATTAGCATATGTGGATAAGCGGATAACAGTTCACGCAAACTAACAATTTTCTCGCCTTTATCTCGGAAAGGGAAGTTCCCCTCCTCATCTTGGAACATATATCCGGAATCCGCTTTTTTCAATTCATCTATTGTATAGTCTGAAATTCTGCCAGAGAAATCGGTCGTCCTGTCCGCAGTTTCGTCGTGAAAGAGAACGATTTCTTCGTCTTTTGTCAATCGGATGTCTACAGCAAAACCATGGACTCCTAGTTCTGCTGAATTTGAAAACGCCGCCAACGTGTGCTCCGGAGCGCATTTCATTCCTCCGCGATGCGAAAGGACGACCGGATCCTTGAATTCTAGCGCTTCCTTCGTGGGTCGGGGTTGAGGCTTTGCAACTACTTTGGATGCGGCCCAAGCAGCAACTCCGGCTGCTCCCACCGTAAGAGCCACTTTCGTTTTTCTTCCCATTTTCGTATCCTCCTCATTTATCGATCAATTACGCCTTTGCGTAAACTTACATAGCAAGTTAACATGTCCTTTCCTCATTATAGGGGAAAAAACGGAAGATGTCAGCAATGTTCGGTTGCAGGTCATTTCTCTACTATGGTATTGTATGGGGTAGGAAAAGAGGGGAAAATCATGATTGATCGACAAGGGATTATAGTATATCTCCATCATTTGAAACAGGCTAAATCTCTACGTAAATACGGCCACGTCCATTATATTTCCAGAAAAATGAAATACGTCGTCCTTTATTGTGATCAAGTGGACGTTGACGATACGATACGAAAACTTGAACGACTTCCGTCTGTTAAAAAAGTACTTCCGTCTTATCGTCCATTTGTTAAAACTGAATATGAGAACGCCAAACCTGATAAGGCAAAGGAATATGACTACAAAATCGGATTATAAAATTTTCTAATTTATCGCAATGGCGGAACAAGATGATTAAGACGAAGGATTCCTGTTATATACTGATAGAACAGTTTGGAATCGGCGAATTCAGAAGAATGCTTCAACCCAATAAAAATCGGTTCCTGGCCATTCTGCAAGGATACTTCTTCAAAGAGGAGCCTTCTTTTTGACTTAGATTCCCCAGGTTGTATGATTCCTTCCCTGCAAATGTATATTGGCATGAAATTGCTGTTTCGGGCAGGTTGGAATGCAGCTGCTACGGAGATCGCTTGTCCGCTGTTAGTGTTTGAAGAAAAGATGAAAGTTCTATGGAGGCGATGTTGATTCGTTTCGATTAGTTCTAAAAGCTCATAGATGTCTCCATAACCTTCACCCAATTCGATAAAGTACTGTTGTAACATACATGACACTACCTTTCTCCATTCGGAATATAGTTCATCATAGCATTTTTCAAGTACATTAAACATCCCTTGCAATGAGGTGCAGCAATTGAAGATCACATTCCGCATCGTCGGTCTATTAATTATCATGAATTCGGTTTTACTCTATATGCATTATAGTCAATTGGCGGATGCAAGTGGGTCGTCTGAAAAATTATCCCGCTATGTCCAGGAAATTGAAGTGATCAATAGAGCGGACGCTATTTTTATTACACATCATTTTCACAACTTGGATGAGGGACGATACGAAATTATTTATCCTGCAGAGAGCAGAAAGCATGCTTGTTTTCTGGAAACTGAATCTTCATGTATAAGAATGAATGAAAATGCCACAGCAATTTTGGAAGGGGAGCATAGCAGGCAATCCATCTCGTACGAAATACCGATATCCGGAACGTTAGAAAGCCGAAAGCTTTTTAAGGAACCATTTGCCAAGCTGAGAAATGCGAAACCGGATTCTACGATTTTACATGTAACGGATGAAAGCGGCATTGGTGGAATGTGGATCAGCGGTCTCCCGTTGGTGGGAACCAAAAAAATGGACATGGTCGATTATTCAATGTTCAAAGGGAACGGTACAGTCTCGGATCTTTATTGGCAACGCAAAGTTTATCCGGAAGCATATCGAGGCGATCGTCTTTCGATATTCGCGGATTCAATAGATGCTGATGTCGCAGAGCAGTTAAATGGCGACTTGAAAGACTTAAATACCCGACATATTTCTGTCGTATTGGATCCAGAAGGGAAACCTCTTCAATCTTCCCGATTTATTATTACCCAGCTGAAAGCAACGGAGCTGTCTGACTTAGTTTTGGAAAGAGGAGTCCGCTCGATGTATGCCATATCGGAGCGAGAGCAACTTGTAGCAAGTTTAGTCACATCGATTTCCATTGATACGCCAACTGGTACTAAAGAAGCCAAAGCGGTATTTGAATCAATGAAAGGTTCATTGACAGAAGAACAGTACGAAATATTGCAGTCCCGTCTCACTGAGAAATACGGCGAGCATATTGATGCATCTATACTGGATGAGCTGATAGGAGAAGTTGCCGGGTGGAAAACTTCCTTTGTTCAAAAGAACACTGAAGGAAGCTATCCTTTCGTACTTGAGGACACGCGAACAGTTTATATGAACGGTGAAGCTCAAGAAGACGTTCAAGTTATTATTATGGACAAGCAGACACTTTATCCGGCGAGTAAATTGTTATCCAGAAACGGCTATGATGTATCTGCAAATGAAAGTTCTATTTATATTGAAAGTGAAGAAGAGAAATTCAGATTCTCGTTGCGTGACCCTTTTTATGTATTAAATGAAAAGAGGTATGAATTACGCGAAAAGCCATATGCATTCATTGGAAACGAGTATTATTTTGCGGAAGATGCATTAAGGCGGATATTCCATTTATCCATTCAAAAAAATGAAGATACGATTGTAGTGAAGTCGTTGTTAGGAGGAGAATTAAAATGAGGGTCGTATCCGGATCCAGAAAAGGAACACCATTAAAATCATTGCCTGGCAATTTGACAAGACCTACATCAGATAAGGTAAAAGAATCGATATTCAATATGATTGGTCCTTATTTTAACGGGGGAATCGCTGTCGAACTGTTTGGCGGCAGCGGTTCACTTTCCATTGAATCATTATCCAGGGGAGTAGACGAAGCTTATATTTTCGAGAAAAATCAAAAGGCATGTTCCGTCATTCGTGAGAATGTAGAAAAATGCCGCTTTACTGATCAAGTACATATTGTTAGAAATGATGCGAGGAATGCTATTCGGGCATTGCCAACAGATATTAAAATCGATTTACTTTTCATCGACCCACCATATGCCGAAACGAAATTTTATGATTTAGCGGATACGATTGCTCAAGCAGGCATGTTATCCGACGATGCAATCATCGTTTGTGAACATGATAAGCAATTGACACTTCCTGATGCTTATAGTGATTTTGAAAAGACCAAAAACCCGATCTATGGGAACAGCGCGGTTTCCATTTATATGAAATGAGGTAGCTTCTATGACAAAAAAGAGAATAGCAGTTGTGCCTGGCAGCTTCGATCCTATTACAAACGGTCATCTTGACATTATCGAAAGGGCAGCCAAAGTCTTTCCCGAAGTGAGAGTCGCTGTCATGAATAATTCGTCTAAAAATCCTTTATTCTCTGTGGAAGAACGGATGGATTTAATACGTGCAGTCACATCGAAATTTCCGAACGTCATCATCGATTCTTCATCAGGTCTTCTAATTGATTATGCACGCAGCGTTGAAGCTTCTGTCATTGTAAGGGGGTTGCGGGCAATCTCCGATTTTGAATATGAAATGCAAATCACTTCTATGAACAGAATGTTGGATGAAAGCATTGAGACATTCTTCGTCATGACGAAAAATCAATATTCATTTTTAAGCTCCAGTATTGTCAAAGAGGTTGCGCGGTATGGTGGTGACATTTCCGGCCTCGTCCCTGCCGTAGTCGAAAAGGCGTTGCGAGAAAAGTACATAGGTTCATAAAGTAGTGGAAAATGGTTATGACAAGGTATTTGTCATAACCATTTTTCATAATAAAAAATACAAGATGAGCGGCACGGTGATCACACTCCACACTCTGCTGAGAAAGTATGGGAAAAGGGGTGTATCTACCGTTTTCGCAATGACGAATACTTGCATATGGATGCTAAGACCGTTCAAAGAAATGATTGCAGCGATTAAAAAAGGGAATACTGGGCTTGTGAAAAAGTGGTCAGTCGCTGATTGTACGCCAGAAGTCATTTCGAATATAGCAAGAAGCACTG
This sequence comes from Sporosarcina sp. SAFN-015, assembly GCF_059415085.1. NCBI lineage: Bacteria > Bacillati > Bacillota > Bacilli > Caryophanales > Caryophanaceae > Sporosarcina > Sporosarcina sp. SAFN-015. Next base: position 433,482 of record NZ_JBPFDR010000003.1, on the reverse strand, counting down.
TTTTTGTGATACCTAGGTCAACTGTGAATGCTTTCGAAATGGCGGTTGTCAACACGTTGCCGAGGGAGGAGAAGAAAATGACCGTCGTCGCAACAAGAATGATGACAGTTGAACTGTCTTTTATCGACTCTAAAAAAGGTGAACTCGACTGTTTTTCTTTCAATTGAAGCTTTGAGCTATTTAATTCTTTACGTCCCTTCCTCATGACTAATAAAGCAAAAAGAAAAAAGAGGATATTTGCAATATGAATGGACGCCAAAAGCTTCCAACCGGACGCCGTGTCACCGAACAGTTCGGTGCCTACAAATCCTAATATGAACATGGGTCCTGGTGCATGGCATGCAGCAAGCAAGTATCCGCTTTCCCTTCTAGATAGCTCACCGTTTTTCACCATTTCTGTTACTGTAACAGCTCCGACAGGAAATCCTCCGAATGAACCGAGGATATACGCTTTCAAATATCGTTTCCAACTGCTCACCGACGGGTTTTCCACAGGCACTTTCAATAGCCATTGGGTCAAAATGATGTATGGAAGCAAATAGGGGAGCAAGGCGTGTACAAATAATTGAGCACCGGCTTCTGCACCGTCATGGGCAATACCGGGCTGTAAGATGAAGAGGATGATCAATCCCCATATAATGGCGATGCTGATCATAGAGCTTGACGTTGCATAGTATCTAAAGTGGTGAACATTCGTGTTCCTCCTTCCATGAAGAGTGTTGCAAATGATTGTTGTTAATGCTTTATTATGGATATTTTCGGTGGTACACTAATTACCAGCTGCCTTATCAATCAGCGAATACTGTCTGTCTAGGCTACGGGTACTTTTGTTGTGTCTAGCTTCGGGCGCTAGCTTCTCGGGTCATAAGTCAAAGCTGCTGCGTGGCAAAGAATGCCACTTCGCATCTTCGCCTTATGCCTGTCGAAGCTGAGCAAGCGCCCTCCGCTTTTCTTGTGTCTAGCTTCGGGCGCTAGCTTCTCGGGTCATAAGTCAAAGCTGCTGCGTGGCAAAGAGTGCCACTTCGCATCTTCGCCTTATGCCTGTCGAAGCTGAGTAAGCGCCCTCCGCTTTTCTTGTTATATATATGTCCCATCTGTACAGGCTATTAATGGAGGTGTGTAGGTATGAAGGCGAAAAGGGTTGGATTGACAGCTGTAGCAGTGCTTTTATTAATGTTTTTATTTGTTTATCCTCTTGAGGCATACATATCGAAACCAGGCGGGGCTTATGATTTGGCACCGATTGTAGAGGTCGAGGATGGAGATAAGGATGATGTAGGAACCTTCAATCTCATGACTATTTCGATAGGAAAAGCTACTCCTTTTTCCTATATTGCCTCAAAATTTTCTGATCGGATGAAATTGTTGCCGATCAATAAGGTGAGAAGAGAAGGGGAGGATGATAAAGAATATAATATTCGTCAAAAAAAGCTTATGTCAGATTCCCAATTCAATGCAATTACCGTAGCATTCAGTAAAGCTGGTATCCCAGTCGATATTACGTATGATGGGGTTTTCATCGTATCTGTCCTGCAAGACAGTGCATCTGATGGTAAGCTCGAAACGGGTGATAAAATCCGCTATGTCGATGGAGTGCAGTTAAAAGAAGGCGGACAGTTTGCATCATCTATTTCTGGCAAGGAAAAAGGCGACAAAGTCACCGTCACTGTGGAACGGGACTCAAAGATGGTGGATGTAGACATCACATTAAGTGAAATACCGAAATCGAACGGACGAATCGGTTTAGGTGTAGAATTCCAGGAAGATCGTGAACTGTCAACGGATCCGAAAGTGGATATCCACACGGCGGATATTGGCGGACCTTCCGCAGGACTTATGTTCACCTTGGAAATTATGAATCAGCTGCTTGACGAGGATTTGACAAAAGGGTATAACATCGCCGGAACCGGAGAAATGCTTTCCGATGGAACTGTCGGTAGGATTGGAGGAGCCGATTTCAAAATAATGGCGGCTGATCGGGAAGGCGTTGAAATCTTTTTTGCGCCAAACGATTATTTACCGGATGAAGTTCGTGAAAAGAATCCAGGAATATTGACGAACTATGAGGAAGCGGTAAAAACAGCAGAAAAAATAGGCACGAAAATGAAAATCGTGCCCGTGACTACAATCGATGATGCTCTAAATTACTTGAAAGATTTGGAAGAGAAGTGATTTTCCATAATTGGTGAGGTTACGTAATCCAAACCGATTTTCGAATGGTCGCTACCTTTTCCAAGCGCTAGCGCATATATGTCGGATGCGGAAATATCCATCTTCAACGCAGGATCGGAAAAAGAAGCGACTTTACTAATGAGTGGCAATCCAAGATTCTTTTTGCGGCCGCTTAAATAAGAACGACCTTCATTTGTCATTCCGAGTAAACGCAAATAAGACGGTTTTTCCATTTTAGAGCGCATTTCTTTCGTAAATCCAGTTAGTATATGCGTCAGCATCCGTTGAATCCTAGTCCATGTGTACCGTTTAGATTTGACGGCATCCATGAATGATTGGAATGAATCATGAGATTGTGCTGCGCGAAAGATGAGATTTTCAATTCCTTCTGAAACGTCTGCAATCGAACGAAGCCGGGAAGGACCATCTCGCAAAATTATATATCGCAAGTATGGGTAAAAGGTATCCCAGTTGCCGAAGGCCTTCCTTTCCGCATCCCATTCTATGAGCAGACGTCTTGTAGCTTGCGGAATAAAATCTGAAACTTCGTCAAGTGTTTCCGTGCTAAAGAACGATTTGCGGATTCCTGTTGCACTTGCAATTTTTTGGCTATCCAATGTGTCATCATGATAGCCGGCTCCCATTCGCTTGATCGTTACGGCTTCCATCGATGAACCGATCGATTGTACGGCTGCCATATAATGAAACCCTAAAATGTTGTTCGGCATGGACAAATCGGCCACAGGAATCTCTGGATGTCCCGCTTGGATTATTTTATACGCCTTATTCAGCGCCATTGGATAGCTTATTCCTTCTGCGACTGCATTCTTCACTGCTGATTCGTATTGAACGGTATGGCGGTCAATTAGCCGTAAGCTATTTTGAAAAGGCTCGATATTGCCGTCTTCGCTACCGAAACAAAAAGATTCACATCCAACAGCATCAAGCAGCTCGACTGCACCTTGCGCAAATAGAGGAGCGTTGGATGTTGCAAAACGGTAAGGAAGTTCAAATACAATGTCCACGCCGGATGCTAACGCCATCTTCGTCCTTGTCCATTTATCGACAAAAGAGGGCTCGCCCCTTTGTAGGAAATTTCCGCTCATCACTGCGATGATAACATCAGCATTCGTAGCGTTCCTCGCCTGCTGAGCATGGTAGACATGTCCATTATGCAATGGATTATATTCAACGACGATACCTGTAGCTTTCAATCTGTCCACCCCTTCGGTATAATCTAATTTACATTATACTTTGATGTGATTTAGGTGACAAGAAAATATCTTGACATCCCTTTTTATCCATTATATAATCAACAGTGTTGTCTTGAGGTGATATAGACGTGAAATGGTCCATTCATCAATTACAGAAATACAGACAAGGAGCAATGCCGCTTGACGAAGCGGTCAACCTTGACTCCGTCAAAAAACGGAATCCGGAAATCCGGGATATTAAGCCTGTCCATGTAACGGGCAGCTGCATAATCGGTTCGAAAAAACTAACTTGCCATTTCAAGCTTGAAGGTGTAATGACATTGCCTTGTTCACGAACTTGGGAAGATGTCGAATATCCTTTTTCAGTGGAAACGGACGAACAGTTCAGTTGGGATGAGGCTACACTTGCAACGGATGACATGATCCACCCGGTTGTCGGCGAAATCATTGATCCGACCCCGATCTTTGAAGAATTAGTTCTTCTCGAAGTTCCTATGCAGGTTTTCAGTGAAAAAGCTGAAGAGATGACAGGGGCAGAGGGGAAAGGCTGGTCTTATACAACCGACGAAGAATTCGAAGAGCGGCTCCGTGAAGAAAAGGAAAAGAAAGTTGATCCTCGATTGGCTGGATTAGCAGACTTTTTTAATTCGGACAAGGAATAGGCGATACGATACTAAGGAGGTGCCTCAAATGGCAGTACCAAAAAGAAGAACTTCAAAAACAGCTAAAAGACTTCGTCGTACGCATTACAAACTACAAGTTCCAGGCATGACAACTTGTGAAAATTGCGGCGAAATGAAACTTGCGCACCGCGTTTGCAAATCTTGCGGTCATTACAAAGGAAAAGACGTAGTAGGCGAATAAGTTCACCTGCTTAAAAACCACCGTGAGGCCATGGCTCCGGTGGTTTTTTTATATTATAAAGCTTCGGTTGGAGGTTAACTGCCACTCGAAGCTGGATTGACAGAAAAGCAGAGGCGGCACAGAGTAAAATAATTAAAAAAGATGAGTCAAAGATCCCGAAATGACAATAACTCTTGGGAAATGACCGATAAAGGCTGGAAAATGATCGATATGTGCTCTGAAGTGATCGATAACTCTATGGAAATGACCGATAACTTTTATTCAACTACCTAAGGAGGGGTTTGCATGTCCTATAAAATCGAAATCAATAATGGAATCGCAACTTTCACGATCAATCGGCCAGAAATGAGGAATGCGATTAATCACGCAGTCATGGATGGTCTTGAAATGTTTCTATCAGAAGTAGAATCGGATGCTAGCATAGCGTATGCAGTCGTAACAGGTGAAGGCGACCGTGCATTTTGTTCGGGCGGTGACCTATCTGAATTCCATGGATTCCGTACCGCGGACGAAGCTTACCCGATGTTGAGCAAGATGGCAGGGCTATTGTACAGATTGGCGTCATTGCCTGTACCTGTCATAGCACTCGTCAACGGAGCTGCAGTCGGTGGCGGATGCGAAATTGCCACAGCATGCGATTATAGGCTTGTCTCATCGAAAGCGAAAGCGGGATTCATCCAAGGTACATTAGCGATCACGAGCGGATGGGGAGGAGCTTCTCAACTATTCGTTAAAATGAACAATCACGGTACAGCATTAAAATTATTATCAGAAGCAAAAGTACATACAGCGGAACAATTGCAAACAATCGGTTGGGCAACAGGAATTTACGAAGGAAATGCACAAGATGCTTTAGAAGAATTCATTTGCGATATGAAGAAAATACATCCATCCGTTCATAAAGCGTATAAAAAGATAGCGATAGTGGATTGGGAGCAAAAAGGGCTTAAAGAAAGAATGCTCGAAGAATCAGCGCAATGCGCAAAACTATGGGAAAGCGATGCCCACCATGAAGCCGTTGCAAATTTCTTAACTAGAAAATAAATGAAATCCGTTATGTAAGAATATATGCAAGATCAGATTTTCAAAGGAATTCAGACAAATAGTTGAAAACGGTTTCATTCATCGTATAAACTAGTAATGGGGAGAAGTTTAAACAATGCAGCTTGGGGGGTTACTATATGAATAAAATACTTATTGCGAATCGTGGGGAAATCGCATTAAGGATCATGAAGACGTGCAAACGGCTTGGCATAAAGACTGTCGCTGTCCATTCTGAAGCCGATGTGCATATGCCGTTTGTCAAGTACGCGGATGAGGCAATTAGTATCGGACCTGGTCCTGTAGTGCAATCCTATTTGAAAGCGGAAGACATTATCGACGTAGCTTTGAAAGTTGGGGCGGACGCTGTTCATCCTGGCTACGGACTGTTATCCGAAAATGCATCCTTTGCACGTAAAGTGCGGGACGCAGGTTTGACATTTATTGGACCGGATGCGGAAACGATCGAATTGATGGGCGATAAAATTGCCTCGAGAATAAAAATGAAAAATGCGGGTGTACCGGTTGTGCCTGGCACAGATGAAGGAGTCTCCTCTATTGAGGAAGCGATTCAGGCTGCAGAAACGATTGGATATCCGATCATGTTAAAAGCGAGTGCGGGTGGTGGCGGCATCGGAATGGTGCGATGTGAAAATGAGCAAGCGCTCAGTCAACATTTTCAATCTGTTAAAAGCCGAGCGAAAGCGTATTTTGGTGATGATATCGTTTTTCTTGAAAAGTTCGTCGAAAACGCACGCCATATTGAAGTGCAAATTTTCGGGGATGATAAAGGGAATATCGTCCATCTATTCGAACGTAATTGTTCCGTACAGAGAAGGAATCAGAAAGTGATCGAAGAATCTCCATCGCCTTCCTTGAAGGGAGAAGTGGCTGAGCGGCTATATAAGGCTGCTGTTGCCGCGGGGGAAGCGGTCGGGTACCGGAATGCTGGTACTGTCGAATTTATTTTATCGGAAAATGATGAGTTTTATTTCCTCGAAATGAATACCCGTCTTCAAGTGGAGCATCCCGTTACGGAAGAAGTAACCGGATATGATTTAGTCGAGTGGCAGATTGAAGTGGCCAAAGGTAATGAATTGCCGGTAAAGGATCAGCAACAGATCAAAAGCCATGGGCATGCGATTGAATTCCGTATTTATGCGGAGGATCCAGTTACGTTCATGCCTTCCCCAGGGACAATCCGTAAAATGGCTTGGAATAATCATGCAAATGTGCGCATTGACTCGGGCTATGAAGAAGGCGGAAATATAACACCGTTTTATGATCCAATGATAGCGAAGGTGATCATACATGCGGAAGGACGACAAGAAGCGATTAGCGAAGCGGTTAATTTTTTTGACACTTTCACGATTGAAGGAGTGAAATCAAATATTCCACTCTTTAAACATTTCATAGGTTCAGTAGAATTTAAGGAAGGCAATTATAATACGAATGTACTGACAGAATGGTTGAAAACCGAAAAGGAGGAAGCGGAAAAATGACACAGATAAAAGCGGCAATGGCAGGTACGGTATTTACAGTGAATGTATTTGAAGGGGAAGAAGTGCAAGCGGGCCAAGTGGTCATCGTTCTGGAGTCGATGAAGATGGAGATTCCTGTCGAGACGGAGGTTTCTGGAAAAGTGACATCCATTAATGTCCAAGTTGGAGATTTTGTAAATGAAGAGGATGTATTGGCGGTAATTGAGGGATAAAAACTGTTTTGGTAAAGCAATGAACTGATGGGAATGTGATCGGAGGGGGTATAACGATGACGAATATGACAAAACAGACTAGTTATAACGAAAAGCTGGGAAAAAGAATTGAGAAGGTGCTCTCAGGAGGACATCCAAAATATCATGAAAAATTAAAAGAGCAGGGTAAACTGTTTGTACGCGATCGCCTCAAGCTGCTATTCGATGATGGCAAGTATATGGAGGATGGACGGTTCGCAAATTGTGAAGCTGAAGATTTACCGGCGGATGGCGTTGTTACTGCTATTGGGAAAGTGAATGGGCAAACTGTTTGCGTTATGGCAAATGACTCGACGGTAAAAGCGGGTTCTTGGGGATCGAGAACTGTTGAGAAAATTATCCGCATCCAAGAAATTGCTGAGAAGAACAGAGTGCCGATGTTATACCTTGTCGATTCCGCAGGAGCGCGTATAACAGATCAGCTTGAAATGTTCCCAAACCGCCGTGGTGCGGGAAGGATATTCCACAATCAAGTAAGATTATCGGGTTTCATACCGCAAATCTGTCTGTTATTCGGACCTTCAGCTGCCGGAGGGGCTTATATTCCAGCGTTTTGCGATATAGTCATCATGGTGGAAGGCAATGCTTCCATGTATTTAGGGTCTCCACGGATGGCGGAAAAAGTGATTGGCGAAAAAGTGTCACTGGAAGAGATGGGCGGCGCTAGAATGCATTGCACTGTAAGCGGATGCGGCGATGTGCTCGTAGAAAGCGAAGAACAAGCGATTAGCGAAGCGCGGCGCTATCTCAATTATTTTCCAGCTAACTACACTGAAAAACCTTCCATGAAAGAGGCAATTGCAGCTAAGGCGGGCAGGTCTTTGGAAGAGATTATTCCTGAAAACCAAAATGCACCGTTTGATATGTATGAAGCAATTGGTGCTTTGATTGACGAAGGTAGTTTCTTTGATATTAAGAAATTATTCGCACCGGAACTTATTACAGGACTCGCTCGGATTGAAGGGCAGTCAGTAGGAATTATCGCAAATCAGCCAAAAGTGAAAGGAGGCGTCCTTTTCGTCGATTCGGCGGATAAAGCGGCCAAATTCATTAACTTATGCGATGCATTTTCTATCCCGCTATTGTTCTTGGCGGATGTCCCTGGCTTCATGATCGGTACAAAAGTGGAGCGTGACGGTATTATCCGGCATGGTGCGAAATTGATTATGGCGATGAGTTCGGCAACTGTTCCTAAAATTTCTGTCGTCGTCCGGAAAGCTTATGGTGCTGGACTTTATGCAATGGCAGGACCTGCTTTCGAGCCCGATGTATGCATTGCGCTGCCGACTGCGCAGATTGCAGTGATGGGTCCAGAGGCTGCGGTCAATGCAGTCTATTCAAATAAAATCGAAGCGATCGAGGATCCGAAAGAGAAAATAGCTTTCGTTCAGGCGAAACACAAAGAATATAAAGAGGAAATCGATATTTATAAAATGGCTTCTGAGCTGATTATCGACGAGATTGTCTCGCCTTCGGATTTGAGAAGCGTACTTGCCGATCGTTTCCGCTTTTACTCAACAAAAGAACTTCCATTACCACCTAAAAAACATTCTGTCTTTCCTGTATAATTGAATATAAGGAAAAATAAAGGGCGCCTTTCTAGAGGTCGCCCTTTTAAAAAAGGGGAGAAATGGATGGAGGTTGTTATCGCAGGTGCGGGTTCTATTGGTTTGCTCATAGGCTCCTATTTAATAGAGACGGGGGCAAAAGTTGTGTTTTATGTAAGACGCGAAAAACAGGCGGCTACTATTAGAGAGCATGGAATAAGGCGGATCAATAGCGACGGTTCAGAAGTGGATTTGAACGCGGAAGCAGAAACCGATATTGAAAAATTGCCAGGAAATGCCCCGTGGATCGTCGCGACGAAGTACGGTGGAGTCGCATCGATTGTTGATGACATTCTTGAAAGAAATATAAAGAGTCCAGTCATGTTCGTTCAAAATGGATATGAACATTTCCATTTTGTAAGCGAAACTTCAATGCCCAATGTGTTTTTTGCGACTGTTGAACATGGCGCGGGACGTTTGGATGATCGCACTGTATCACATAACGGAGTAGGTACTATAAAGATTGCTCCTTACAGAGGAGATGGGACAAGTTTTGATTTTATGAAGGATGCAAATTCATCTTTGTTTCCAGTGGCGTTTACAAATGACGCACAACAAATTGTTTTGCGCAAAGTATTGATAAATTGCATGATCAATCCATTAACAGCTATTTTGCAAGTGAGGAACGGGGAATTAGTGGAGAATAGGTACGCTAAAACACTCTTTGATCAATTGTTTGAGGAAATCAATGCTGCTTTTCCTGAAATGCAAGGAGATTTATCGAAAGCGGTCGTTGAAGAAGTTTGTATTAGAACCGCAAAAAATAAATCATCCATGTTGATCGATCGGATGAATGGGAATCCGATGGAGATTGAAACGGTTGTTTCGTCAGTTATTCAAATGGGCGAGAGGCGTGGGGCGCGTTTGGGTTTATTGCAAACTCTCGAAAAAATGCTGCTTGCGATAGATAGGAGTTGATCGGCATGATAAATGGCTTCTTGTCTATACTTACAGGAATCATCGTTTTATTTCCATTTCTCATAACGATTCTATTCCTGATCGGAATGAGGAAAATGGGCACAGCGCCTGCCGCAGTTATCGGGAAAGCGGCAGACTTTACAACCCCTTTTTTGTTTTTATCGGTGTATATTACATCTATGACGATTTTTGGTAAAGGAACTGGTTTTTATATTTCAGCTATCGCCATTTTGATCGCCATTCTCTTTACGGTTGTTGAAAGGCTGAAGGAAAAGGAGTTCCAAATAACTCGTGTCATGCAGAAAACCTGGAGATTGTACTTTCTCGTATTGTCCTTTACTTATATCGTACTTCTCATTATCGGTCTTAGCTTTAAAATATCGGAATATGTAAAATGACGTAATTCAGTTCAGATGGTAAGCGTATATTTTTCATTCCGATGATTGAGAATGATATACTCTGTTCATACAAGTAAAAAAGGGGCATCAATGATGGAAATCAAGTCAATGACATTGAATAATGGAAATAAAGTAATGCAAGCTTACAATCATGATGAACAATTCATACATAATTTTTTTGATTATAGAAATGAAAGCAGGTCCTATCCAGAAAGGTTGAAGGAATTATCCAATCGGCCGTTTCTTAGGAAAGAGCTTTCTTCAGTAATTCGTTCCTTCATGGAGCCATTTGGTATTTCAAAAAAGGCATCTATGCATCTTGAAGAACTTACTGGAAATGGAGTTGTCGTTATTGGCGGGCAGCAAGCAGGCATCATGACTGGACCGCTCTATTCCGTTCACAAAGCGATTACAGTTATTCTACTTGCAGAGGAGAAAAGGAAAGAGCTTGGGGTTCCTGTCATCCCTGTGTTTTGGGTCGCGGGGGAAGATCATGACTTGAATGAAATCAATCATGTCTATACAGAATCCTCCCAAGGAACGACAAAACATAAGTACCCGGAGAAATTCATTCTGAAATTAATGGCGTCCGATGCAACATATAATCGCAAGGAAATGACTTCATTCGTAGAAGGTGTGTTTCGCCAATTCGGTGAAACGGCGCATACTCGTGAATTGCTTGTGGAAGTGTTGACTGCAGTCGAGGCAGAAGAAACTTTCACTAGTTTTTTCGTTCGATTAATGAATGGTCTTTTCCAAGAGCAAGGACTCCTCTTCATCGATTCAGCGTACAAGCCGTTGCGTGAAATCGAAAAAAGCCATTTTGAAAAAATGATAACGGGATCTGATGAGATTGCCCGATTGGTCGTCGAAAAGGAAGAACAATATTCCGGTTTAGGATTTGGAAAGCCAATCGAAGCAGAAAAGGATGGGGCGCATCTGTTTTATGTACATGAAACTGGCCGAGTCCTTCTGTCCAGGGAGGATGGGCATTTTGTGAACGACAGTACAGGCATCCGCTTCACTCGCGAAGAAATGCTGAATATCGCTGTCGAAAAGCCTTGGCTATTAAGCAATAATGTTGCCACACGTCCTATCATGCAGGACCTTGTGTTTCCGGTGCTTGCATTCGTCGGAGGACCTGGTGAAATTGCATACTGGGCTTTATTGAAAGACGCTTTTCATCTTTTCGGAATTCAGATGCCGATCATCGTTCCCCGTGTATCGATGACATTGGTTTCCAAACGGGCAAAGCAGGCAATGGAGTCAGTTTCTTTGACGCTGGAAGATGTGTTCTCTGGAAAAGTTCTAGAAGTCAGAGAGCAATTTATTGATTCGTTACAAAACGAACAATTTGAAAAGCTGCTTACGGAAACGGAAATGCTATTAAAAGGGAAATACGAAAAGCTCAGAGAAGGCTCAAGCACGGCAATGTTGCAGTTGCTAGAGAAAAATCTGAAGTTCCATGAAAAGCAGTTGGATTATATAAGGAAGAAGGCGGAGGAGGAGTTGTTGATTCAACACGAAACGGCCCTTCGCAAATATAGCATCCTTGAAAACGAGCTATTGCCGGAAGGATCTTTGCAAGAGCGTATTTTTACTCCATACATTTTCATGAATCAATATGGACCTGAATTAGTACAAGACTTGCTTCGCCAGCCGATTACAATGGACGGAACTCACCAAATCGTATATTTGTAAATAATGAAGAACGCCGATGCGGGCATTTGTTGTCTGCATTTGGCGTTTTTTTGTTTGTTTAAGACAGGGAATGCGAAACTTTTTTTGAGCAATTATGAGCTATTTAGAGAGTTAATGCATTTATGTAATCTAAGCGTGAATTTTATCGATATCTCAATGAAACAAGTACTATATACACATTTTACAAGGAAAATAGAATTTGAGTGGAGGAATGTGGAGGGATGTGGTACATTAAAAACATATAGTGGGGTGAAGAGTATGTTCATGGGCGAATATCAGCACACTGTAGATGCAAAAGGCCGTTTGATAGTCCCTTCGAAATTCAGGGAATATCTAATGGATGGTTTTGTGCTGACTCGTGGATTGGATAACTGCCTCTTCGGTTACCCTATGGAGGAATGGAAGCGACTAGAGGAAAAATTGAAGGCGTTGCCGGTTACGAAAAAGGATGCCCGCGCATTCGCCCGATTCTTTTTCTCAGGTGCCACAGAAGTTGAAATTGACAAGCAGGGCCGTGTCAATATTCCATCCTCATTACTCGATTACGCGAAAGTTGAAAAAGATTGTGTCGTTATCGGTGTTTCAAGCCGCATAGAAATTTGGTCAAAATCGTCTTGGGATTCTTATTACGACGAGTCGGAGCAATCATTCAATGAAATCGCGGAAAACATTATTGATTTTGATTTTTAACTTGATGATTTATTAAAAAATGGAAAGTAGGCGGTTTCAATGTTCGATCACACAACAGTATTACTTCACGAAGCCGTCGATGGGCTCAACATTAAACCTGATGGCATTTATGTCGATTGCACGCTTGGTGGTGCAGGGCATAGCTTAGAAATTGTGAAGAAGCTAACAGCTGGCGGCAGATTGATTTGCTTCGATCAAGATACGACAGCTATTGACGCTGCGGAAGTGAAGTTGAAGGATTATTTGGAGCAAGTTACATTTATCCATTCAAATTTCAGGAATTTGAAATATGAATTGGAGAAGATTAATGTTCATTCGGTGGACGGCATTCTATATGATTTAGGTGTTTCCTCGCCCCAGCTCGACACTCCGGAACGAGGATTCAGTTACAATCATGATGCTTTGCTTGATATGCGCATGAACACTGAGGCGGATTTGACTGCATTTGACGTAGTGAATGAATGGTCTTATGAAGATTTGGTTCGCATCTTTTTCAGATATGGGGAAGAGAAGTTCTCCAAAAGTATTGCCCGAAAGATCGAAGAGGCACGGAAAAACGCACCCATCAAGACAACGGGCGAGCTTGTCGAATTGATCAAAGAAGGGATTCCTGCCGCAGCACGCAGAACTGGTGGACATCCAGCGAAAAGGGTTTTCCAAGCAATCAGAATAGCTGTGAACGACGAACTTGGAGCAGCGGAAGATTCCTTGACCGAAGCATTGACGGTTATGAATCCGGGTGGACGCATTAGTGTCATCACTTTCCATTCACTTGAAGACAGATTGTGCAAGACGATTTTTAAAGAAGCGTCATCCATGCCGGAACTGCCGCCTAATTTGCCAATTGTTCCTGAAGGTATGGAGCCCGATTTTAAATTAATCACAAGGAAACCGATCCTTCCAAGCGAGGAAGAAATCGAAGTGAATAAAAGATCCAGATCTGCAAAATTGCGGGTCATAGAGAAAAAATAAAGGGGGAACTTGTTAAATGGCATTGGAACAGAGAAGCTTTCAAATGAATACAATACATGAAGTACATGCACCTCAACAACCTAAGACACATGAGACCCAACAGCCTGCGAGGCGTTCACGAAAACTATTCTCGACAGGGGAAAAATTCCTGTTCGTGCTGTTCGCGGCAGTTCTCGTTATCCTCTCTACAATGGTTTTGCATACACAAGCTCAAATTAATGATACAAACAAGGAAGTACAAGAAATCAACAAAGAAATTGCAGAAACTACAAAACAAAATACAGAGTTGTCCATACAAGTGAGCGAAAAATCTACATATGAAGTAATTTGGAATAAAGCGAAGGAGCTCGGCTTGAATCTTAACGAGAAAAACGTAAAGGTCGTGCCTGGACGATGAAAAAGAAGTTTCGATTTCAATGGGGAGCCTTTCTGATGTTCGTAGTTTTCGGAGGGCTCTTTTTTCTTTTGTTTGGGCGGTTGTTAAGCATTCAAATCACGGGACAGGCCGAAGGAAGACAGATGGCTGCCATGGCTGAAGCGAAATATGCAAGGGAGTCCATCCTTAAAGCCGAAAGAGGCAAAATCGTCGATCGAAATGGTGAATTAATTGCTTCCGATACTTTGAGCTATCGATTGATCGCAATATTGAATGAAAAAGCGACTGAAAAAGGCGCAAAAAAGAAAAGGCATGTAACTGACTTTGATAAGGCTGCGGATTTGCTAAGCAGGTTCATCCCGATGGAGAAAGAAAAAATGATCCAGATTAGGGATTCGGCTGTAAAGAAAAATTCGGAAGTCTACCAAATCGAGTTTGGAAAAGCAGGACGCGACATTAGTCATGAAACGATGCTAGCCATTAAAGAAGCTGCGGAAAAAGAAGGCGTTACGGGTCTGCAATTCATTGAAGATAAAAAACGTTTTTATCCAAATGGTGATTTCGCATCTTATTTGATTGGGTTTGCGATGCGAGAAGAAGATAAGGACAAGAATGTGTCTACAGTTGGTAAAATGGGTCTCGAAAAGACATATAACGAAGCGTTAACCGGAACGGACGGTAAGGTGGATTATAAAACTGATATATGGGGATATCTCTTGCCAAAATCAGAGGAGAAAATTGTTGCGGCAAAAGATGGAATGACGATTCAATTGACGATTGATAAAACGATCCAGAACTTTGTCGAAGATGCAATGAATCAAGTCAATCAGAAATATTCTCCTAAAAAAATGCTTGTCGTCGTCACCAATCCGAAGACCGGGGAAATCTATGCGATGAGCCAACGTCCTTCTTTCCATCCTGCCACTCGTGAAGGATTGACGGAAAACTGGCTGAATGAAGCAGTTCAGAATACGATTGAGCCTGGTTCTACGATGAAAATGTTTACATTGGCCGCTGCAATCGAGGAGAAGAAATGGGATCCATACGCCGAGTATCAGTCAGGACAATATACAATCTATGATAAAACAATTAGGGACGTTAATCGTACCGGCTGGGGTAGAATCACTTTCTTAGAAGGGTTCCAAAGATCATCGAACGTATCGATGGCCTATTTGTTAGAAAGAATGGGCGACCGGACATTCATCGAATATTTACATGGTTTCGGCTTTGGTGAAAAGGTCGGAATCGACTTACCAAATGAAGTACCGGGCATAATTTTGGATATTAATCCAAGTGAAAGATTAACAACTTCATATGGACAAGGATCTACTGTCACCCCTATCCAAATGATCCAAGCCGCGAATGCAATTGCGAATGACGGCAAGATGATGAAGCCGTATGTCATCGATAAAATTGTTGATCCGAACACTGGTGAAGTCGTAGAGGATCATAAGGCGGAAGAGAGGAAATCCCCGATCTCAGCGGAAACTGCGAAGCAGGTCCGAGAGGTTTTAGCTTCTACAGTCACTTCTGACGTTGGTACAGGGCGGAAATTTGCGCTTTCTGGATATTCCGTCGGTGGAAAGACGGGAACTGCTGAAATTTCGGAAGGCGGGGGCTATCTGTACGGGGACGGCAATTATCTTTATTCATTCCTCGGAATGGCTCCAATCGATGATCCGCAATTATTGACATATGTAATTGTCCAACAGCCAAAACTTGAACCAGGACAATATGGATCGGATCCCGTCGCCGAGTTGTTTACTTCCATAATGGAAAGCAGCTTGAAGTATATGAATATACTTCCAGAGGATAGTCAAACATCATCGACAAAATCACTCTCAAACCATATTGGAGAAGATGCAGCATCCTCGATGGCAACACTTGAACAACAAGGATTTTCTCCGGTGTTGATCGGTGAGGGGGGCAAGGTGAAAAGCCAATACCCAGAAGAGGGTACAAAGTTGAGTGATGGCTCACTAGTCTTGTTGGAAACTGAGGGAGATACAACCCTTCCAAATTTTTCCGGGTGGTCGAAAAAAATGGCTCTATCATTTAAAATGTTATCTGGACTTGATATTCGATTGAACGGCGATGGATTTGTGACCGAACAAAGTCTTTCTGCGGGAGCTGTCATTAGTAAAAATGATCCCGTTGTACTTCAGCTAAAATCACCCGAAGATCAGCATACACCAATTGAACAAAATGAAGCGGAAGAAGATGAGGAAGTAGAAGAGATAATTGGTGGATGATGTATAGCTGTCCCCGCCCATTCATAGGTTGATAGAAAAACGAAAGGTGTGGGGCTCTGCGTAAATATGCTGATTTGCAATCAAAGAAGCGATTGCGGGCAGTTTTCATCATTTTTCTCATATCCATTTCCATGGTTATAGCAAAGCTCTTCCACGTTCAAATCATTAAACATGAATGGTTGAAAGCGCGTGCGGAAGAGAACTGGGATCGGGAAATCCCTTTTGGCGCAATCAGGGGGGAAATCCAAGATCGAAACGGTCAGCTGATCGTTGGAAACCAACTTGCTCCGACGCTATATTTTATGCCTTCTCAAAACAAAGAACCGGAAAAGGCGGCAGCACTGCTAGCGGATATATTGCAAGTCGACAAGGAAGTATTGTTGAAAAAGATGACAAAGAAATCTTATATGAACAAGTTGGCTCCTGAAGGCAAAAATATCACTCAGGAACAGGCGACAGAAATTTCCAAGTTGCAAATCGATGGCTTGTATACGGGAGTGGATTTTGTTAGGAACTACCCGTATGGTGAAATGCTTTCGAGGCTGATCGGTTTTACGGGTTTCGATGGAACAGGCCTTGCGGGCATTGAATATGCGTACGATGAAATTTTGCAAGGCACAGGTGATAAAATTCGCCTTTACACTGATGCGAAGGCGATACCGTTGCCACATGTCGATGATGGTTTCCAAACAGGTAAGAATGGTGCTACATTAGGACTGACAATTGATGTCGATATGCAAAAAGTTATGGAACGGGAACTTATTCAGGCGATGGAAAAATATGATGCGACACAGGCAATCGGAATTATTATGAATCCGAAAACAGGTGAAATTCTTTCGTTAGTTTCAATGCCTACTTTCCATCCTGCGGAATACCAAGATACAGATCAGGCGATTTATAACCGGAATTTGCCGGTATGGATGACATTCGAACCGGGATCGACTTTTAAAATCGTTACACTCGCTGCTGGCCTTGAGGAAAAGGTGATCGATCTTCATAATGATTTTTTTAATGACCCTGGCTACACGATGGTTGCCAACGCTAGACTGCGTTGCTGGAAGCGGGAAGGGCATGGTCACCAGTCATACTTAGAAGTTGTAGAAAACTCCTGCAACCCAGGATTCATCGAAATCGGCCAGCGTTTAGGCGGTGTAAAGCTTGATCAATATATACGGGATTTTGGCTTTGGCGAAACGACAGGCTCTGGTATAGCCGGCGAAGCAAAAGGGATTCTTTTCTCAAAAGATGCATTCGGCCCAGTTGAACAAGCAACGACTGCCTTTGGCCAAGGGATTTCCGTAACACCGATTCAACAAGTGCAGGCTGTGGCGGCTGCTATAAATGGCGGATATTTGTATCGTCCGTATATTGTAAAGGAAATTAAGAATGATAAGGGAGAGACGTTGCAAACGTTTGAACCTGAAATGAAACGCCGCGTCATTAGCGAGGAAACTTCTGCCCAAGTAAGAGAAGCATTGGAATCTGTTGTCGCGAATGGCTCCGGCCGAGGCGCGTTCAACGATGGTCTCCGTGTCGGCGGCAAAACAGGGACTGCACAGAAAGTCGTGAATGGCACTTACAGCGACGGCGATTACATCGTTTCATTCATGGGGTTTGCTCCAGCAGACGATCCCGAATTACTTGTCTATGTAGCAGTTGATAGCCCGAAAAATTCAATTCAATTCGGCGGAGTCATTGCAGCACCGATTGTCGGCAGGATTATCGAAGAAATCGCGCCAATTGCCGGTATTGAAAAGAGAGAAGGGCAAATTGAGAAAGAATATAGATGGGGCGACCCTATTACACATCGAGTTCCTGATTTGACGGGCATGACGAAAGGAATGGTTGCCCGCCAATTACACACGTATCGTATAGAATGGCATGGTGAAGGCGACGTCATTAAATACCAAATGCCAGTCCCAGACTCATTAATGTCGGTGGACGATATCATCCACGTTTATACCGAAGAGTAGAAAAGCGGAAGGCGTTAGAAATGAAAAAACTTTCTAGCGCCTGAAGCTGGACAATAAAAATTAAGACAAACAACTACAGTTTCAAAACAGGTAAGGAGAACATACTATGACACTCGTCAATACAATTACGGTTATTGCCGTAGCATTTGTTATAACAGCAATTATCGGGACCGCTATCATTCCGTTGCTTAGAAGACTGAAATTCGGTCAGAGCATTAGGGAAGAAGGTCCTGAAGCCCATAAAAAGAAAGCGGGCACGCCTACAATGGGCGGCCTTATTTTCCTGGGCTCCATTATCATTACGATGATTGTCCTATCATACATATATGAAGACGTACTGACTACACAATCCATCGTATTGATGATTGTGCTTGCCGGCTTCGGTGTGATCGGATTTTTTGACGATTTCATCATAGTCGTCATGAAACGGAATTTAGGATTGACTTCCATCCAAAAACTTATTGGTCAAATCATTATTGCGGTTATCGCGTTTTTCTTATTAAAGATGGGTCCATTTGAAACGACGGTTGTAATTCCTTTCACGAATTTCACAGTAGATCTCGGCATTTTCTATGTCGCTTTCCTCATTTTTTGGCTTGTCGGTTTCTCGAATGCAGTCAACTTGTCGGATGGTCTCGATGGGCTTGTTGCAGGTACATCAACAATTGCTTTTGCCGCATTCGGTGTGCTTGGACTTGTTTATGAGCAATACGACATTGCAACTTTCGCATTTGTTGTAGCCGGGGCGATGCTTGGCTTTTTATTATTTAATATGAAGCCTGCTAAAGTATTTATGGGAGATACGGGTTCTTTAGCGCTAGGCGGTACGATTGCAATGCTTTCGATCCTTGTGAAACAGGAACTTCTCCTCGTTGTAATAGGGATTGTATATGTAATCGAAACATTATCTGTCATGATTCAAGTGACAAGCTTTAAGTTAACCGGAAAACGGGTATTTAGAATGAGCCCGATTCATCATCATTTTGAATTGTCGGGCTGGTCTGAGTGGAAAATCGTCATCGTTTTTTGGGGTGTGGCCCTTTTGGCCGCAATGATCCCTATTCTGTGGGAGGTGATGTAAATGCGAGAGCGATATGAATTCGAGGGCAAGAGATTTCTTGTGCTTGGTCTTGCTAAAAGTGGCTATGCCGCAGCGGATCTACTACATTCGCTAGGGGCTGATGTGGTCGTCAATGATTCATCTCCAGAGACGGGCAGCAAAGAAGTAACAGCATTGCGGGAAAAAGGGATTACAGTAATTTGTGGCGGACATCCGGAAAATATTTTGGATAAAGGCTTCGATACAATTGTTAAAAACCCGGGAATCCCGTATCATAATCCGGTTCTCAAACAAGCTGTGCAAAAAGGGATTCCGATTTGGACTGAAGTCGAGCTTTCTTACTTAATTAGCGAAGCTCCAATCATCGCCATCACTGGTTCCAACGGTAAGACAACAACGACTACACTTCTTTATCACATATTAAATATTGGTGGTAAACAGCCGTTAATCGCAGGAAATATAGGAACTGTTGCATGCACAGTCGCACAAAATGCAAAACCAGATGAAGTGATCGTCATGGAAGTATCCTCTTTTCAATTGGCAGGTACGGAAAGCTTCCGTCCAAAGATCGCCGTATGGACAAATTTATATGACGCGCATCTTGATTACCACGGAACGTCTGAAGAATATGCATTAGCTAAAGCGAAAGTGACAGATAATCAGACCGAGGAAGATTTCTTTATTTATAATGCCGATCAACATGAAATGCTGCCATATATCGAACGATCTGCTGCCATGAAGATCCCTTTTTCATTACAAGGGAAAAAAGCGGAAGGAATTTCCGCAGACGATGAGATGATCTATTGGCAAGGGGAACCGTTTGTGAAAAGATCGATCATCAAATTGCTCGGTCAGCATAATTTGGAAAATATTTTGGCTGCTACAGCTTCTGCAATTCTTATGGATTGCGACAAAGAAACGATAGAAAATGTTTTAAGTTCATTTACAGGGGTACGTCATCGGATGCAGTTTGTCAAAGAATTGAAAGGTAGGACGTTCTACAATGATTCGAAGGCAACAAATACATTGGCAACGAAAAGCGCTCTTTCCTCCTTTCAATCACCTGTCGTACTAATAGCTGGCGGATTGGATAGAGGGCACTCATTCGAGGAATTGCGACCTTATATGGGAAGAGTGAAAGCTGTCCTAGCACTCGGAGAAACTGCTGAAAGGCTCGTCGATTTCGCTGCTACATGTGGTGTCCCGCTTGCGGTAAAAGTGAGGTCAATGGAGGAGGCGGTACAGGAAGCCTATGGGGTCTCAGTTGAAGGGGATCAAATCTTGCTGTCGCCGGCTTGTGCCAGCTGGGACCAATATCCGAATTTTGAAGAACGTGGCGATGCATTTATAGAGGCTGTAATAAAACTTTAAGTCTACCATTCACTCCTTTACCAATAAGACGGAAGGATGCGTTCACTGGATCAAAAATTAAAAGCTGCCTTTATTATTTCGGCAGTGTCGTTATCGTTAATCGGATTAGTTTTTGTACATTCGGCAGGCTCTTACTGGGGGCAGGTCCATTATGCGGATTCATCTCCATTTATCGTGAAGCAAGGAATTTACATGGCTGTTTCAATATTTGTTGCCTTTATGCTAATGAAAGGGCGGTGGACTTCCAGTGAGTCATTTTGGACTGCCTTTTATTACATAACAATCTTATTGTTAGTTGCCGTTATGATTCCAGGCATAGGCGCTGTAAGGAACGGTTCCCAAAGTTGGATAGCTCTTGGTCCTTTTAGCATTCAGCCTGCTGAGTTCGTAAAAGTGGCGCTCATTGGTAAACTCGCTTGTAATATGAAGCAATCTTCTGGAAGGAATCCATTTAGGCTAAGCCATTTTGTTTTAATTTTATTGCCTGCAGCCTTAATCATGCTCCAACCAGACTTAGGTTCAGCAGTAATTATGATTGTTTCAGCTTTCGTCATTTTGTTTTTGGCGGGGTATCCGCTATCGTTCTTCGGTATACTGGGCCTCACAGGAATTGGGGCATTTGTTGCACTTATCGCAGCAGCTCCTTATCGTTTGGAACGCATAAAATCGTATATCGATCCGTGGAATGATCCGCTTGGAGCAGGCTTTCAAGGGATTCAGTCTTTATTCGCGATAGCGCCTGGAGGGTTGTTCGGTCACGGCTATGGCAATAGTAGGCAAAAGTATTTGTATTTGCCGGAACCGCAAAATGACTTTATATTTTCGATCATAGCCGAAGAGACAGGTTTCATTGGGGCGACATTCATTTTAGTCCTCTTTTCTGTTCTTCTTCTGTCTGCATTCGGAATTGCCATTCGGACGCATGATTATAAATCATTCTTAATGACGGCAGGGATGGCTTCAATGATCATCTTTCAAACATTCCTGAATGTCGGTGTTGTCTCTGGTTTATTGCCGGTTACAGGTGTGACATTGCCGTTCATTAGCTATGGAGGTTCATCGTTGCTAACAACTTGGATGGCGGCGGGGACTATTTTGCATTTTGCTTTTTATAGAGAACGAAGTTGAGGGGAGGGCAGCATATGGATAAAGTAATAGACATCGAAGAACGAATTCCATCCATGAGGGAAAAACGGAGAAGGAAGACGAATAAAAAATTTTTATTCATCATCGCCATATTCTGTATCGCCCTCCTTGTACTTTTGTATTTCCAATCTCCTCTAAGCAAAGTTGGTGAAGTGAAAATCCATGGGGCTGCACTTCATGATGACCAATTTTACTATGAAAAAAGTGGGGTTTTAAAAGGAACATCATTTTGGGGATTTACAACAAAAGAAGTGGAAGAAGAACTTTTGAAGCTCGATGGCGTCAGTAGTGTTGCTGTTACGAGGAAATGGATAAGAGATATCGATATTACAATTAGTGAATGGAAAACGGTCGCGTATATGGAGAGCGGGGGAGAGTATGGATTATTGCTCGAAAACGGAGAAGTTTTTCCGGAAGACGGAAACTATCCGAACGTACCGATTTTAAATCATGTGGACAACCCTGACCTTCGGAAAAGACTGACGAAACAATTGTTAAAAATGGATAAAAATGTTCTCCAATTGATTTCCGAAATCATCTATACTGGGACAGAGGAGAATCCTGATACGATTGTTGCTTATATGGATGATGGTTATGAAGTCCATGCAATCCTCCAAACCTTTGCAGAAAAAATGGAATATTACCCGGATATCATATCCCAGCTAGGTGATATGGAAAAAGGAATTGTCAATATGGAAGTTGGTATATTCTTCACGCCTTTTAGCGAAGTTTATGGAAAAGATAGCGTGGAGGAAGGGGAAGGTGATGAAGTTGGCGAAGAAAATGAGTGAGGACTACAAAAATAGAGGAAGATATATCTTATACTCTTTTGTCTTTCTCATCCTCGGTTTCATCTTCGCATTCTCCTATCGAACATTAGGGAAGGACAATGGAGAATCAGCTCAATCTCCTGCGCTTCAACAGGAAGAACAATATCGGGAAGAATTGATTGTTCAGAAAGAGAGAAATAAAGAGCTCGCTGATGAAATTCAGGCAAAACAAGATGAAATTAGAGACTTTGAAAAATCTTTTTCGGAGAATGAAGACAATCACACCGTGCTAGTTGAAGAGGCAAAAGATCTTCGATTGCTTTTAGGGGTTATTCCGGCTAAAGGACCTGGAGTACGTGTCACATTGAAGGATGGCGATTATGATCCTGTAGAACAAAACCCTAATGATTATATCGTTCATGAAAGCCATGTGCTGCGTGTTGTAAATGAATTGAAGATTTCCGGTGCACAAGGAATTGCGATAAATGGGCAGCGAATTTCTTCAAATTCAAATATTAAATGTACTGGCCCCGTCATTACAATCGACGGTAGAACACTTCCCGCTCCGTTTGTCATCGAGGCGGTAGGCGATACAGATGTCTTGTCAGCATCATTGAATTTAGGCGGCGGAGTGATTGATGGATTAGTGCATGACAATATAGTTGTCACTTTAGAGCAGTTGAAAGAGATAAAGCTTCCCGCATTAAGGGAGGAGGCATGAGTGGCCATTAAGAGGGAGGGTGTTCGTTGAAGAAAGCTGTCAATTGGAAGTTTACAATTGTCCTCCTGCTAATCGGATTTATGATTGCTGTCCAATATAATACGTTGGAACATCCTAAGGAACGTGATACGAGGGATATTTGGGCAATTCGCCAAGAGCTGGCAGAAGAGAAAAAGCTCCATTCAGAGCTTTTAACTGAAATTCGCGATATAGATAGAACGATCGCATCGTACAGAACGTTAAGCGAATCAAGCACAGGACAAGCCTTAAAGGAAACAGTGGACAAGCTGCATAGAAAAGCAGGTACGACAGATATTACAGGTCCTGGCTTTACGATCGAAGTCCGCCCTTCGGTGGAAAGCATGGCGTATGGAATACCAATCACGAGTATTTCATCTGATTTACTAACCCGTTTCGTCAATGAAGTAAATCGTTTTAAAGGCATTCATATGGAGATTGACGGAAAACGGTATACGATGATGAGCTCGATTCGTGTCATCAACGGAGCGACTTCCGTTAATGGACTGAACGTCTCAACTCCCCCATTTACAATAAAAATTGTTTCACCTACAATGTCGGATAGTGAGAAGCTTTATAATTATTTGTTAGCATCGTCCATACATGACGATTTTTATATTGATAATCTAGTACTTGAAATAAACCAGCCGGAAAAGGAAGTGACGATTCGGGCATATCCCGACAAATTTAAAAATCTTTATTTACAAGAACTTCCGAAAGGGGAATGACAATGTGGTTGCCACTGCTAGGTTTAATACTTGGGGTTTCGCTGGGATTGTTATCAGACATACAAATCCCACAAATTTACAGCAACTATTTGTCCATCGCCGTGTTAGCTGCATTGGATACACTTTTCGGGGGAATTCGGGCGCACCTGCAACAAATATATGATGATAAAGTGTTTATTTCCGGCTTCTTCTTCAATATTGTTCTTGCGGCTGGATTAGCATTTTTAGGAGTGCACCTTGGAGTGGATTTATATTTGGCAGCCGTCTTCGCATTTGGAGTAAGGTTATTCCAAAATATTGCTGTGATTAGAAGGATTTTGCTGACGAAATGGTCAGATCGAAGTAAAGTTTCTGAAACGAAAGTTCAGGAATGAAGGGAATTGATTATCGGATGGAGAAAATATTTAGACAATACGACTCTAATACAATAGAATGTAAGATAAGGACTGTAATGGGAGGTGCCGAAATTTGAGTCAATCTACAATATATGTATCACTAGATATAGGATCTTCGTCAGTCAAAGTACTGATCGGCGAAGTGGATGGCGGATCCCTCCACGTAATCGGAGTTGGTAACGTTCAATCTGCAGGCATAAGAAAAGGGACGATTATCGACATTGATGCGACTGTCCAATCGATCCGTAAAGCGGTGGAACAGGCTGAACGGATGACAGGCATGCAAATACGAGACGTCATTTTAGGCATCCCGGCCAACGGCGTGCTTTTACAAGACGTCAAAGGCGTTGTAGCCGTCAATTCGGAGAACAGGGAAATTACCGATGATGACCTGGACCGGGTTATGAAATCTGCACAAGTTATGTCGGTACCACCTGAACGGGAAATCGTAAACATTATACCGAAACAATTTATCGTGGACGATTATGATGAAATAAAAGACCCACGTGGAATGATCGGCGTCCGATTAGAAATGGACGGTACACTTATAACGACTTCCAAAACGTTAGTGCACAATATTTTACGATGTGTCGAACGAGCGGGTCTCGTAATACGTGAAATTTATTTGCAACCGCTCGCAGCGGGAACATTTGCACTGACGGATGATGAAATGAATCATGGAACTGCATTTATCGATATCGGTGGAGGTTCAACGACGATTGCCATTTTTGGCGATAACCGCTTCATTTCAACTGCTGTCATTCCGGTGGGCGGAGACCATATTACAAAAGACTTGTCGATCATTCTGAAGACACCTACAGAGCAGGCACGAAAAATTAAACATCAATATGGACATGCTTTTTATGATGATGCATCGGATGATGAGCTTTTTGAAGTTCCTGTCATTGGTGCTGATTCGAAAGATCAATATAGTCAACGATACATATCGGAAATTATAGGTGTCCGATTGGAAGAATTATTCGACTTGGTTCTTGAAGAGCTGTACCGCATGGGTATCCATGATTTGCCGGGTGGCGTCGTTTTAACTGGCGGCACGACGAAACTCGATGGGATTTTGCAACTTGCAAGACATGTATTGAGAACAAGAGTCCGAATCCACACACCAGAATATATCGGTGTGCGTGAACCGATGTATTCGACTGCTGTGGGTCTTATCCGTTATGCTAGTATGGAAGATAGCTATTTTGGGATTGCAGCTGAATCTCAAACAGTAGCTACGAATAGTGAGATGGACTATCCAGCTCCTAGTAAAAAGAAGGTAGCTGTCCAGTCAAAAGAGAAAAAGACAAGCTTCATGAGCAAAACAAAGAAATTTTTCGATGGATTTTTTGAGTGACTGTTTAAATATGGTCATATAGGGATTAGGAGGAGAGAGCATGCTAGATTTTGAAACGAATGTCGATGCACTCGCAGTCATTAAAGTGATTGGAGTCGGTGGCGGAGGAAATAACGCGGTTAACCGCATGATTGAACATGGTGTGCAAGGCGTGGAATTCATCGCCGTAAATACGGATGCGCAAGCACTTAAATTATCTGAAGCTGAAGTGAAATTACAAATCGGAGCTAAATTGACTCGCGGACTTGGTGCAGGGGCAAATCCTGATGTCGGAAAAAAAGCGGCTGAAGAAAGTCGTGAACAAATAGAAGAAGCTCTCCGCGGTGCGGATATGGTTTTCGTAACTGCAGGAATGGGTGGGGGAACAGGTACTGGTGCCGCGCCTGTCATTGCACAAGTGGCAAAAGATCTTGGAGCGTTGACAGTAGGTGTTGTCACACGTCCATTCACTTTCGAAGGAAGAAAGCGTCAGACACAAGCAATCGGTGGAATTGCAGCTATGAAGGAATCGGTCGATACGCTCATCGTCATTCCAAATGATAAGTTGTTGGAGATTGTCGACAAAAACACGTCGATGCTTGAGGCGTTCCGTGAAGCCGACAATGTATTGCGCCAAGGGGTTCAAGGTATTTCAGACTTGATCGCTGTCCCTGGACTTATTAACCTTGACTTTGCCGACGTGAAAACGATCATGTCCAATAAGGGATCTGCATTGATGGGTATCGGTATGTCTACAGGTGAAAACCGGGCTGCCGAAGCTGCGAAGAAAGCTATCTCGAGCCCGCTACTTGAAACATCAATTGACGGAGCAAAAGGTGTTCTGATGAATATTACGGGCGGTTCCAATTTAAGCTTGTTTGAAGTTCAAGAAGCAGCAGATATCGTAGCTTCCGCTTCCGATGAAGACGTCAATATGATCTTCGGTTCTGTCATTAATGATGACTTGAAAGATGAAATCCTCGTTACAGTCATTGCGACAGGGTTCAGTGAAGAACAATTGAATCAACCGAAGCCTTCGAGGAATCCAGGGTTTGGTGCTACGCGTCAACGTGAATCACAATCGCAATCAGCGCCGCAACCGTCTTATACTCGTCGAGAAGAGCCTCAGCAACAATTCCAACAGCCTGAGCCGACTCGACAACAACAGCAAAGCCATCAGCAAGATGATGCATTGGATATTCCGACATTCTTGCGCAATCGCCAAAGAAGATAATAAAAAAATTGAAGGAAACTCTCCAGCAGTCCAATTGGACAAGCTGGAGAGTTTTTTTATGACCGTTGTTCCGCAACAAATAAACGGGGCGCGCAACGCAACAAATTCGGGCCGCAACACAATCAAACTCCAACAACGCAATCAACGTGGCGCGCAACGCAAAGAAATCGGGCGCTACACAATCAAACTCCCGCAACGAAATAAACGGGGCGCGCAACACAACAAAATCTGGCCGCAACACAATCAATTAAGAATGCAACACGACGATCTCAGCTCCTAGCACAACTTCTTGGGTCTCCGCTATTCATGTCGAATATTTACTTTATTTTCTCCTTCGTTCCGACAAACATTGCATTCACGGAGTGTTATCCTTACGTACAAGGAGGGCGGGCAGATGTATGGGGAACTCATTGTTGCTATTAACATGGTATTCAACTATGCAATTTTGTCCTTTGCCAACCGGATGGTCAAGGCACAAGCTACTAGGCGCCGTTTATTCCTGGCTGCATTCGTCGGCGCGTTGCCGGTTACATTTTTCCCTGATTCCCGTCTCGCCATCTTCATCGCTTTCGGTGTAATGATTGTCTGTGCATTCGGGTTAACAATTGCCTCACTAGGAAGCCCAGCTTTCATCGTATTGATCGGTGCGCTTTTTGCCGGAGGAGCACTGACGGTCATCACAGAAAAGTTCTTGTTTTCGGATGCCAAATTCACAGTCTTTATCAGCGCACTACTTGCTTATATTATCCTCTATTTACTAAAGACTAAGTGGCTCGATGTAAGAACAGCTCGCCAATTGTCTTCCTATTCCGTAGCAACGGTTTTATCCATTTGGAATGAAACAGTTTCCATCCCAAGTTTTATCGATACAGGAAACCGCTGTACGGAGCCGCTAACTGGCGAACCAGTACATTTTGTTTCATTTAAGTTTGTGGAGCGCTTGATTCCTGAAGAGTTGAGAGGGCCGTTAGTTTCATGGAATGCAGAAAACATGCCACAACTTTCAACATTCCCAAAGCGCTACCAAAAAAGTTTAAGACTCATCCGGCTGCAAACAGTCCAAGGGGCTTCGTGGGCTGTTGGTTTTAAATTCGACCAATGGGTCATCGGGGAAGGAAGTGAGCTGCCAGCGGGCTATATCGTGTTTACAAAACAAGATAACCGTTATCCGGAAGGTGCAGGTGCTATTTTGCATGTCTCGGCATTGGAATCCATTATGAATGAAAGGGGAGCAAATCATGTTGCAGGGACTTAAGAAATGGTTATCGATCGTTAAAAGCTTCTTCACTAGAAAAAAAAGTGGGACTTATTATATCGGTGGACATGAATCACTGCCAAAACCGTTGTCCAGGGAGGAAGAAGCGATTGCGATCAGGGCTTTCATGGAAGGAGACATGGATGCCAGAGATACGCTCATTGAAAAAAATTTAAGGCTAGTCGTTTATATTGCCCGTCGTTTTGATAATACGAATACGCATATTGAAGATTTGATCAGCATTGGAACTATCGGACTTATAAAGGCGATCGAAACATTTAAAAGCGATCGCAATATTAAATTAGCGACATATGCTTCAAGATGCATTGAAAATGAAATCCTTATGCATTTAAGGAAAACGAACCGGACTCGCTCGGAAATTTCGTTCGACGAACCGTTAAATTCTGATGCGGATGGGAATGAGCTGTTGCTATCTGATATATTAGGCACGGATGAACATATTATTATTGATGATGTTGAAAAAAAATTAGAAAGGCAACATATGATTGAAGCGATCAGCACGTTGGATGAACGGGAGAAATATATAATGGAATGCCGCTTCGGACTCACAGGCCGTCTTGAAATGACACAGAAGGAAGTCGCAGAATTACTCGGTATTTCACAATCTTATATTTCACGTCTTGAAAAGAAAATAATCTCCGAACTGCGTGACAGATTAAACCATCCTATCGCTTGATGGTTGAAATTGGAGAATTGGATTTCGCATATTCCGCAAGTGTGAGGACAAACTATTTTGTACAGTCATCTACAGAATGCGGAGGAAAAGCGAATGATGCGTACAAGAGTTGAAATCTGTGGTATCGATACGTCCAATTTGCCATTACTGACGAATGAAGTGATGAAAGAAACGTTTATCCGGCTTCAAAATGGTGACGAATCGGCAAGGGAAGAGCTCGTAATTGGAAATTTGCGGTTAGTATTAAGTCTTGTCCAAAGGTTTGCTTATAGGGGGGAGCAGGCAGACGACCTTTTTCAAGTTGGCTGTATTGGTTTATTGAAGTCCATCGACAATTTTGATTTGAAACATAATGTCCGATTTTCAACATATGCCGTTCCAATGATCATTGGTGAAATCAAAAGACATTTGAGAGACCATCATGCCATTAGGGTATCCAGATCACTTCGGGATATAGCTTACAAAGCAATCAGAGCAAAGGAACAATTTGTTAACGAGCATCAAAAAGAACCTAAAATCTCTGATCTTGCGGAAGCGACGGGCATTCCAGAAGATGATATTTTATTCGCGTTAGATGCAATCCAAGATCCAATGTCCCTTCATGAACCGATGAACGGCGACGGCGGCGATCCTGTTTATATAATGGATCAATTACAGGATAAAAAGGTGTCTGAAGAGCGTTGGTTGACGTATGTGTCGGTAAAGGAAACGGTTTCGGGCATGACGGAAAGACAGCAGCTGATTCTTTCTAAACGTTTCTATTTAGGCCAAACCCAAACTGAAATTGCAAAAGAACTAGGCATTTCACAAGCCCAAATTTCAAGATTGGAGAAAAATGCCATTCAAATAATTCGAGATGGCATGGAGAATAAATAGTTGACTTAAAAACGCAATGCTCCGGCATTGCGTTTTTTTAGGTTGTTGAGCATAAGCTGTATAAACACAAAATTTATTACTGATATCCATTGTGTAAGGATTATCAATAACATTAAAGCTGTTGCTTGGATTGCAGGCGCGAAACTCCTGAGAAAGCCGTTACGTAGAACGGCTTTTGCAAAAAGCGTAGAAATACTCTTCGTGGTTCGATTGACTGAGGCAACGCCCCCGGAAAGCGAGTGCCGGAACGGAAAGCAACAGCCCCTGTTAAGACCAAGATCAAAATTAACATTGGAGGGATAAGAATGCGTTTCTCGGATTTGCAGAAGAAAGAAGTGATCGAAGTGAAAAAGGGCTCTTTTTTAGGATTTGTGCAGGACGCGACAATTGATATGAAAAACGGTAAAATTGACGTTCTTCAAATTGGCGGAGCTGAAAGGTCGCTATTTTTAGAATCAAAGATGAAGGATTTGAAGCAAATCAAGTATGATGATGTCCTCACCATCGGAAAAGACATCGTTTTAGTGGGCAAAAGGGTTGATAAATAAAGACTAATCATTGATATGTGTCCTTCCAATTGATACAATAAAGCAAAGTAAGCAGAAAAGTAGTGATTTCAATGGACACACTTCAACAACGTATGCAAAAAATAGAAAAAGCAATACAAGCAGCATGTGATCGTTCAAATCGGAAACGTCAAGACGTAACAATCGTTGCAGTGACAAAGCAAGTATCTACCAATAGAGCCAAAGAAGTTATCGAATTAGGAATTACAAATCTCGGAGAAAACCGGCCGGAGGGACTGCTTGCAAAGCAGGAAGACATCCAATCAGAAAAACTAAACTGGCATTTCATCGGAAATGTGCAAAGTAGAAAAGTGAAAGATATTATTAACAAAGTCGATTTTCTTCATTCACTGGACCGTCTTAGTCTCGCCAAAGAAATTCAAAAGCGTGCGTCATCTACGGTCAATTGCTTCGTACAAGTGAATGTGTCAGGGGAAGAATCTAAATCAGGGATAAATCCCGAGGAATTAGAGGATTTCATCCTTCAATTGGCCAATTATAATAAAATCCGAGTTGTAGGTTTAATGACGATGGCTCCATTCACTGAGGACGAAGAATGGATTCGAACTGTATTCCGTTCATTGCGCAGCCTTCGTGATCAAATCGCTGCAAAAGAAGTAGAACACGCGCCGTGCACACTATTATCAATGGGAATGTCGAATGACTATAGTATCGCAATCGAAGAAGGCGCAACTCACGTTAGAATCGGAACCGCATTAGTCGGAACGGAGAGCGAGGGAGACGAATGAGCATAAAAAGACGATTTGAAAAATGGTTCTATCTTGATGAGGAAGAGGAATTCCAACAAGAGCAACAGCCTGTCCGAGAGCAACAGCCCGTACAAGAGCAGCAGCCGAGAAGAGTGGTTTCACGGAAACCGCAAGTGGCGGAAACGCAACAGCAACAGCAGGGAACTGTTGTCAGCTTGCAAAGCATCCAGAAATCTTCAAAAGTTGTTCTTTTTGAACCTCGTGTCTATGCGGAAGCGCAGGACATTTCGGAGCATTTAAAGAATAAAAGAGCCGTTGTAGTCAATTTGCAAAGGATTGAGCGTGATCAAGGAATCCGCATCGTCGATTTCCTAAGTGGCACCGTCTATGCACTTGGCGGAGATATTCAACGGATTGGCACAGATATTTTCCTTTGCGTGCCAGAAAATGTGGAAGTGGCAGGAACCATTTCGGATTTTTTTGAAAGATAGAATTAGATGAGGTGTACAGATGGGATTAATAGATATAATTAACTTGATTTTTTCGCTCATTATTAGAGCAATAGATATATACTTAATACTCCTCATTATTTACATTTTAATGTCATGGGTACCTTCTACAAGGGAAACGAAGTTCGGCATCCTTTTAGGGAAAATTACGGAGCCTTATTTAGGGTTTTTCCGTAAATTCATCCCACCCCTTGGAATGATCGATATTTCACCGATTGTAGCTATCTTTGTATTGAATTACTTGATTTCTAGAGGTGTATATGAAGTTTATCGATTGATCGTTACCTCACTCATGTGAGGTTTTTTCTATAAGGGACCCGTGTATGAAAAGGGTTCTGTAAGGAGTCGTTAACTATGGATTCGATCATACAACATTTTAGAAAAGATGAGCAGCCATTCATCGAAACGGTAATTGGCTGGACGCGTGAAGTTGAGGATACATATTCTCCGAAGCTCACCGGTTTTCTTGACCCGAGACAGATTTTTATTTTAGAATCCATCGTAAAGAGTTCCGGTCTCCAATTCGGAGTCCATGGCGCGTTCCTTGAGCCCGAACGCCAACGAGCATTGATTTATCCGGACTATTTTGAACCGGTAGATGAGGATTTCCAAGTATCTGTTTTTGCAGTTAGATATCCTGCGAAATTTATGACACTGGAGCACAGAGATATTTTAGGTTCTCTCATGGCGCTTGGAATCGACCGTTCGAAATTTGGAGATATCCGCTTGGATGGAGATGTCGCCCAATTCTCCGCCGCAGAGGAAATGAAAGATTATCTGATCGCCAATCTGACATCGATCGGCAAATCAAAAGTACGAGTTGTAGAACTCGGTTCCACTGATAAACTGATTGTATCGGCAGAAACGTGGAAGGAAGAGAACCACACGATTAGATCACTGCGTCTTGACACGATTGTCGCTTCATTAGTGAACTGTCCGCGACAAAAAGCTGTTGCGCTCATTCAGAATGATAAAGTGAAAGTGAATCATGTCGTCCGAGACCAGCAAGCATTCGAAGTGAACGAATCAGACATTCTTTCAGTCAGGGGATCCGGCCGCTTCAAAATCTTATCGATAGAAGGAAGGACCCGGAAAGACAAAATACGGTTGTTGATTGGTAGGTTAGAATGATTTTTCAGACAACCGACTTAAAAACTGCTGTCTTATCTGTTGATGGTATGTATAATAGGGGATAGAAGATTTACTCGAAAGGGAGGAACAGAAGATGGCATTGTCACCACTCGATATACATAATAAAGAATTCAGCCGCGGCTTCCGGGGTTATGATGAAGATGAAGTGAATGAGTTTCTTGAGCAGATCATGAAGGATTATGAAAACGTGCTGGAAGAGAACAAAGCATTGAAGAACAGTTTGAAGGAGACGAAAGACAAAGTTTCCCATTTCAATTCTATTGAAGAGACTTTGCAGAAATCGATTTTGATCGCCCAAGAAGCAGCTGAAGATGTAAGACGGAATTCGATCCAGGAATCGAAACTGATCGTGAAAGAAGCGGAGAAGAATGCTGATCGTATTGTGAATGAAGCATTGTCGCGTGCCCGTAAGATAGCGATGGACATCGAAGACTTGAAAAAACAATCGAAAGTGTTCAGAAACCGATTCCGCATGCTCATTGAAGCCCAACTCGATATGATTAAAACGGACGATTGGGAAAAACTTCTTGAATATGAGCCGGATGCGGAACTACTGGAATCAGCAGCGGATGTAGAATGATTCGAAAGCTTGACATTTTGTCATATACAAACATATAATAATGACCATATAAGCAGGAAACAGGCGTTGAAAGAGAGAGTACTTTTCGAAATTCATGCAAAGCGAGCCGGGGGCGGTGGAAGCCCGGTCTGAATCGAAAACGAAAATCACTCTAGAGCCGGATTGACGAAAATCAATCCCGGATGCACCCCGTTATGGTGTTCTGAGAGGCAGTGTGATTTTTCATGCTGCAACTAGGGTGGTAACGCGAGAACAAATCCTCGTCCCTTTTATAGGGATGGGGATTTTTTATTTTCTGACCCCTAACTAATATACTGATTGATTATTACGGACTTTGTTGATTGAAGTGGAAGGCGGCGACTCCAGCGGGAAAGCGAGACAGGGGAGACCCCGCAGGGAGCGAAGCGTCTGAGGAGGCTCACCGCTCGCCCGCGAAACGCGTCCGCCTGGAGCGAAAATCAACAGTTCAAAGCCATTTACCAAGGAGGAAATAGTATGGATTACAAAGACACATTGCTCATGCCGAAAACGGAATTCCCGATGCGTGGCAACTTGCCGAACAAAGAACCCGATATGCAAGCGAAATGGGAAGAAATGAACATCTATGAAAAAGTACAAAAACGCACAGAAGGACGCCCTTTCTTCGTCCTACACGACGGACCTCCATATGCGAACGGCGACCTTCATATGGGCCATGCACTTAATAAAGTGCTGAAAGATATGATCGTCCGCCATAAATCGATGACAGGCTTCCATGCACCTTACGTACCAGGTTGGGATACGCATGGTCTACCGATCGAGCAAGCTCTCGTCAACAAAGGCGTCAATCGCAAAGAGCTTACCGTCGCCGAATTCCGGAAAATGTGTGAGGAATATGCTTATAGCCAAATCGATAGCCAACGTTCACAATTTAAACGGATTGGCGTACGCGGAAATTGGGAAAATCCGTATATCACGTTGAAACCTGAATTTGAATCGAGACAAATTCAAGTGTTTGGAGAAATGGCAAAGAAAGGCTATATTTACAAAGGTCTGAAACCAGTTTACTGGTCACCTTCAAGTGAATCAGCGCTAGCTGAAGCGGAAATCGAATACAAAGATAAAAAATCACCATCCATCTACGTTGCGTTTCCGGTCAAAGATGGTCTCGGTGTAATTGACGAGGATGTACGAATTGTTATCTGGACGACGACGCCTTGGACGATTCCTGCGAACCTCGGGATTTCGGTCCATCCTGAATTCACTTACGTTATTGTCAATGTGGACGGTAACAAGTTCCTCTTGGCCAAAGATCTCGTTGAGTTTGTTGCAAAAGAAATCGGATGGGAAACGTATGAAGTTATTAAAGAACTAAAAGGTTCGGATCTGGATAGAGTAATTGCAAAGCACCCTCTTTATGACCGCGATTCTCTCGTTATGCTAGGAGAGCATGTAACAGCAGAAGCTGGTACAGGATGCGTTCATACTGCACCTGGCCATGGTGAAGACGATTTCTACGTTTCGAAACAATATGGAATCGACGCTTTGTCTCCAATCAATGACCGTGGTGTTATGACAGACGAGGCTCCAGGCTTTGAAGGACTCTTTTATGAAGATGCAAATAAAGAAGTGACGAAAAAATTGGATGAAGAAGGCGCTCTTTTGAAGCTTTCATTCATCACCCACTCGTATCCGCATGACTGGCGTACGAAGAAGCCTGTCATTTTCCGCGCCACAGCTCAATGGTTCGCTTCCATTGAATCATTCCGTGGTGAATTGCTTGAAGCGATTCGCAATACGAAATTCACTCCATCATGGGGTGAGACACGGTTGTATAACATGGTTCGCGACCGCGGTGACTGGTGTATTTCACGTCAACGTGTGTGGGGTGTTCCAATTCCGGTATTTTATGCTGAAAACGGCGAAGCGATCCTTACAGATGAAACAATCGCACATGTTGCAGAATTGTTCCGTAAACACGGTTCAAATGTTTGGTTTGAACGGGAAGCGAGAGAATTGCTTCCAGAAGGCTTCGAGCATGAAGGCAGCCCGAACGGCCAATTTACAAAAGAAACGGATATTATGGACGTTTGGTTCGATTCCGGCTCAACACATCAAGGTGTGTTAGTGGAAAGAGACGATCTAGTCTACCCGGCAGATTTGTACTTGGAAGGCTCCGACCAATATCGTGGTTGGTTCAACTCGTCCTTGACGACAAGTGTCGCCATCAATGGCATTGCACCCTATAAAGGTCTATTAAGCCACGGCTTCACGTTGGATGGTGAAGGGCGTAAAATGAGTAAGTCGCTGGGCAACGTTATCGTGCCTTCGAAAGTGATGAATCAGCTAGGTGCTGATATTCTCCGTCTTTGGGTATCATCCGTCGATTATACAGCAGATGTGCGTGTTTCTGATTCAAACTTCAAGCAAGTGTCGGAAGTGTATCGTAAAATCCGTAATACTCTGCGCTTCTTGCACGGTAACGTAGCAGATTTCAATCCTGCTGCCGACCGGGTTGCGTTCGAAGATATGCGCCCGATCGACCAATACGTTTATGTGAAGTTGCAAGATTTAATCAAAGATGTGCTTGAGGCCTATGAGAAGTATGAGTTTGCTGGTGTTTATCACGCAGTGAACAACTTCTGTACAGGTGAATTGAGCTCCTTCTATTTAGATATTGCAAAAGATGTCGTTTATATTGAAGGCGTCGATCACCCACACCGCCGTGCGATGCAGACTGTTATGTACGATTCGCTACTTGCGCTCTTAAAACTATTGACACCAGTCATCCCTCATACGACCGATGAATTATGGGCTTATCTTGAGCATGTCGAAGAGGAGAGCGTCCAATTGACAGATATGCCGCAAGCGGAAGATCTTGGAGAGGCTGCTAATGCACTTCGCGAGCGTTTCAGCCGTTTGATGCTCGTCCGTGATGATGTATTGAAGGCGCTTGAAGAAGCTCGGAATGCTAAAGTGATCGGTAAATCGCTTGAGGCAAAAGTGACTGTCGCATTGCCAGAAAAGATGGCTGGCATTTTGGCGGCAGACGATATCGATTATGCTCAATTCTTCATCGTTTCCCAGTTCGAGGAAAGTGAAGTAGAAAAAGTGGGCTCAGATGCGTTGCAGCTCGATCATGCAACTGTCCTTGTTGAAAAAGCAGATGGTGAAAAATGTGATCGCTGCTGGACAATTTCTGAAACCGTTGGCGACGATGCTGATCATCCTGCACTCTGTGCACGCTGTGCGGATGTTGTTAAAAAATATTATTCATAAGCATTTTGGTAAAGGCTGTTTGCAACTGTGGCTGAGTCCCGGTTGCAACAGTCTTTTCTTGTTAGATGCACGCTGATTTCATGATTGATATCATTTTGTGGTAAAATGGAGCAGAAACTGTCGGACGGGGGTTTTTGGATTGGTACTTTACTATGGATTGGCTATCGTTTTAATTTTGTTTGATCAACTGACAAAATGGCTTGTTGTACAAAACATGAATCTTGGGGAACGAATCCCAATCGCAGAACCTTATTTGGCACTCCTCTCGCATCGTAATAAAGGGGCGGCATGGGGCATGCTAGAAGGGCAAATGTGGCTGTTTTATATCGTTACGTTACTAGTTGTAGGCGGCATCATTTACTTTTTCCATAAGGAAGCGAAAGGCAGCAAGCTTTTAAGTATCAGCCTCATGTTTTTATTAGGCGGAGCACTCGGAAACTTCATCGATCGTGTCTTTCGGAAAGAAGTGGTGGATTTTGTGGATGTACTCATTCCGATCATCAATTATGAATTCCCTATCTTCAACGTAGCAGATGCTGCATTGACTGTGGGAGTCGTCCTCATGATCCTTCATGTTTTTGTGGATGAAAAAAAGAATAAGAAAAAGGTGGCATAATGGAACCATTTGAAATAATTATTACAGAAGAGTATGGAAGCGGCAGAATCGATAAAGTTCTGTCGGATGCGAATGCCGATTGGTCCCGTACACAAATCCAGCAATGGTTGAAAGACGGGGCAGTTCTCGTAAACGAAGGAACTGTAAAATCGAATTATAAAGTGAAAGTTGGGGACGTCATCCAAGTGGTGGTGCCTGAACTTGAGGAGCTTGACATTGTAGCGGAAGATTTAAACTTGGATATCGTTTATGAGGATTCAGACGTGCTCGTTGTGAATAAACCACGTGGAATGGTAGTCCATCCTGCGCCAGGGCATGCGTCAGGCACTCTTGTAAATGGCTTGATGCATCAAGTGAAGGATCTTTCAGGTATAAATGGCGTCATGCGTCCCGGAATTGTTCATCGAATTGACAAAGACACTTCAGGTTTGCTCATGGTTGCGAAAAATGATCAGGCTCACGTATCACTCGTCGACCAACTCGTTGAGAAATCGGTAACGCGCGTTTATACAGCGCTCGTTCACGGCCATATCCCTCATGATCAAGGCACAATTGACGCACCTATCGGCAGAGATTCGAAAGATCGGCAAAGTATGACCGTTACAGATAAAGGGAAGCACGCTATTACGCACTTCAAAGTCTTAGATCGTTTTGGTGATTTCACATTAGTCGAATGCCGTCTTGAAACAGGCAGGACACACCAAATAAGGGTGCATATGAAGTATATCGGCTACCCGCTAGCGGGAGATCCGAAATATGGACCGAAGAAGACAATTGACTTCAACGGTCAAGCACTGCATGCCGGCACAATCGGCTTCAAGCACCCGCGCACTGGAGAATATTTGGAGTTCACAGAACCGTTGCCGGAAGAGTTTGAATCATTATTAAAAAAATTACGATCATAAAATCGTTGACAAAGCGAAAATGGGCAACTATACTTAACTAAGAAATTGAATAGCGACACCTTTAAAGTCAGTCCAGAGAGGCTGGGAAGGTTGCACGGAAGTACAGTGGGATAGCTGCGCGCTATTCTCCAGTACGTTTTTTCTGCACGTATACCCCCTGCCATCTTGGCAGGGGGTTTTTATTTTTACTAAGGAGGAATTATCATGACAGAAAAGGCAATCATTCTTGACGAACAGGCAATTTCCCGTGCGGTGACAAGAATCGCATATGAAATTATCGAAAAGAACAAAGGAATCGATGAATGCATCCTGGTCGGCATTAAAACAAGAGGGGCCGTACTTGCGAAAAGACTTGCAGATCGAATTAAGCAAATTGAAGGAAAACCGATACTGACTGGTGAGTTGGATATTACGTTATACAGAGATGACCTTCAATTGAAACATGAGAATAAGGAACCTTACGTCCACCAAGTTGATATCGAACACGATGTAACGGAAAAGAAAGTGATCCTCGTTGATGATGTGCTTTACACTGGAAGAACTGTGAGAGCAGCGATGGATGCGGTCATCGATCTGGGAAGACCTGCTGCAATCCAGCTTGCTGTACTCGTCGACCGTGGGCACCGCGAATTGCCGATTCGGCCTGATTTTATCGGAAAAAACATTCCGACATCAAGTGAAGAGCGCGTAGTCGTCAATCTTATAGAAGAAGATGGATCGGATGGCGTAGCAATCCATTCAAAATAAAACTGGAGACAGGTGAGAATTGATGAATGATAACAAAGTGTTAGACGTACTCGATAAGCCGGCTCCGGGAAGATGGCTAGCCCTCAGTTTGCAGCATATGTTTGCAATGTTTGGTTCGACGATCCTTGTACCACAATTGGTCGGTTTGAGCCCGGCAATCGCTTTACTCACAAGCGGACTTGCGACGATCATTTTCATCCTTGTCACGCGATTCAAAGTTCCCGCTTACTTAGGTTCATCATTCGCTTTCATTGCGCCGATTCAAGTGGCGACAAGCACAGGCGGCATAGGGAGCGCAATGATTGGCAGTATGTTTGTCGCGCTCGTGTACGCGCTCGTATCGTTGTTGATTTGGACGACGGGCTCAGGTTGGATTATGAAATTCCTTCCGCCAGTCGTAGTCGGACCAGTAATTATGGTTATCGGATTAGCGTTGGCACCGACGGCTGTGAGCATGGCAAGTACGATTCAAGTGAATGGCGAATCTCAATATAATCTACTTCATTTCTCTGCTGCAATTGTCACATTAGCAGCAGCGATCATCTGCCTCATGTTCTTTAGGGGGGTTATCAGTTTGATGCCTGTCCTGATCGGAATCGTCGTCGGGTACATATATTCTGCGGCAATCGGAATATTGGATTTTACAAAAGTTCACGAAGCTGACTGGTTTGAAATACCGAAATTCCTCATTCCTGGAATAGATTATGAGTTTGTTGTAACACCTGCATTGCTAGCAATCATGGTTCCAATATCGATCGTTACGATTTCAGAGCATATCGGTCACCAACTCGTTCTTGGCCGCGTAGTCGATAAAGATTTCATTAGAGACCCTGGCTTGAACAGATCATTGTTAGGAGATGGGCTTGGAACACTTCTTAGTGGATTCATCGGAGGTCCACCGAAAACGACGTATGGTGAAAACATTGGAGTCATGGCGATTACACGAGTCTATAGTGTTTACGTCATTATTGGTGCAGCGGTATTCGCGATATTGTTTTCCTTCATCGGGAAACTGATGGCGATTATCGCGACGATTCCCCAAGCAGTGCTTGGCGGAATATCAATATTGCTGTTTGGAATCATCGCTTCATCCGGATTAAGAATGCTTGTCGATCACAAAGTAGATTTTGGACAGCAACGGAATCTCGTCATCGCTTCAGTCATTCTCGTCATCGGAATCGGCGGCGCTTCCATCCATATAAGCGAAACGTTCCAAGTTGAAGGAATGGCGCTCGCTGCAATCGTCGGTGTACTACTGAACCTCATCTTGCCGGGTAGATCGAATGATAGCTTGGCAGATAGTCCAATTGAATAGGAAGACCTTTTAACATTGTACTGAGAGACAAGGAAAGGTTCAGTTGACGAACAGTCATTCAAGAATGAATGACGGTAGTTCAGTCATGCCCAACTGGCCTTTCCATGAAGTGGAAAGGCTATTTTTTATCCAATCGAAAGGGGAATTTCAACATGAAAAACCTATTATCAATGAAGGACCTAACAATTGATGAAATTTCAGCAATTTTAGATCGCGCTGCAATGCTAAAAAGGTATGGAATCCGTGCATTACCTCAAAAATATATGGTTAGCAATCTTTTCTTTGAGCCGAGCACACGAACAAAAATGAGTTTTGAAGTGGCGGAAAAGAAGTTGGGTCTTGAAACGATCCCGTTTGAAGCCGGTTCTTCCAGTGCGGTCAAAGGGGAGACATTATACGACACGCTTCGGACACTTGAGGAAATCGGTTTGGATGCAGTTGTCATTAGACACCCTGAAGAGCGGTATTATGAGGACCTCGTCGGAAAAATGAGGATGGCAATTATCAACGGAGGAGACGGTTCAGGTCAACATCCAACACAATCCTTGTTAGATTTGTTCACGATAAAAGAAACACTCGGCGGTTTTAAAGGACTGAATGTGCTCATTGCCGGTGACATTTCTCATAGTAGAGTTGCAAAGTCAAATGCAGACGCCCTTACAAAGCTTGGTGCAAATGTAAAATTCCTATGTCCTCCAGAGTGGGCAGGTGATTTTCCATACGTGAGTAACTGGGACGAAGTAATCTACACAAGCGATGTCGTCATGCTTCTCAGAGTCCAGCATGAAAGACATGATGGCAAAATGAGATTTACAAAAGAAGAATACCACGAAAAATATGGATTGACAGTTGAACGGGAGAGGGAAATGAAGCCTGGATCGATCATCATGCATCCGGCCCCGGTAAACCGGGATGTTGAAATAGCCGGAAGTCTCGTCGAATGCAATCGATCCATGATTTACAAGCAAGTTGAAAATGGTGTATATATACGTGCGGCCATATTAGAAACGATTTTACAAAAGGAGGAATTGGCATGGGAAAGATCATCAAGAGTGCATATGTTTTAAACGAGGAAAGTGAAAAGGTTTTAGTAGATGTCCAAATTGATGGA
The DNA here is from genome assembly GCF_059415085.1 of Sporosarcina sp. SAFN-015. Lineage (NCBI taxonomy): Bacteria > Bacillati > Bacillota > Bacilli > Caryophanales > Caryophanaceae > Sporosarcina > Sporosarcina sp. SAFN-015. The sequence goes on along the minus strand of NZ_JBPFDR010000003.1, from coordinate 392,475 downwards.
GACCGGATAACTGAAATTGGTACTGATTTGAATGTAGGAGATTCCGAAGTGATTGACGGAAGCGGCTTGTTGTTGGCACCTGGATTCATCGATGTGCATGTCCATTTGCGCGAACCTGGCGGCGAGCATAAAGAAACGATCGAAACGGGTACACTTGCCGCTGCAAAAGGCGGTTACACGACAATTTGTGCAATGCCGAATACGAGACCGGTGCCTGATACGAAGGAAAACTTGTCGCATGTTAATAAATTGATTGCCGAAAACGCTCATATCCGTGTTCTTCCATACGCATCTATCACAATTAGGGAAGCAGGGAAAGAACGGACGAATTTGAAAGAACTGAAGGAGAATGGAGCTTTCGCATTTACAGATGACGGTGTCGGAATCCAACAGGCTGGAATGATGTACGAAGCGATGCAAGATGCTGCAGAAATCGGAATGCCGATCGTCGCCCATTGTGAAGATAATACGTTGATCTACGGCGGAGCGATGCATGAAGGAAAACGGAATAAGGAGCTTGGACTTCCGGGCATTCCGTCCATCGCCGAATCGGTTCATATCGCTCGTGATATCCTACTTGCTGAAGCTGCCGGCGCACATTATCATGTTTGCCACGTAAGCACAAAAGAGTCGGTCAGAGTCATTCGTGACGCAAAGAAAGCTGGAGTTCATGTAACGGCAGAAGTGAGTCCGCATCATCTTTTGCTTTCTGAAAATGACATTCCTAGTGATGATGCAGATTGGAAGATGAATCCGCCTTTACGCGGGATGGAGGATCTACACGCATTGCGTGAAGGCTTGCTCGATGGCACATTAGATTTTATCGCAACAGATCATGCACCTCATACGGCGGAAGAAAAGAATGCAGGGTTCCAAAAAGCACCTTTTGGAATAACAGGTTTGGAAACGGCCTTCCCACTTCTTTATACCCACTTCGTGAAAGAAGGAAATTGGACATTGAAGCAATTGATCGATTGGATGGCTCAAAAACCTGCTGATGTGTTCGGGTTGCCTTATGGAAAGATTGAAGTTGGGGCACAGGCTGATCTTGTCCTCATTGACTTGAATAAAGAACAGACAATCGACCGGAACACATTTGTGTCGAAAGGAAAAAACACACCATTCGATGGTTGGACGTGTGTCGGCTGGCCAGTAAAAACAATCTTCGGTGGAAACGTCGTCTGGCAGGACAATTATGCAGTAGTAGATCGTACGATTTAAATGGAAAGCTTCGCCGTTTAATTAAAAGCTAGCAACCGAAAGGGGAAATACGATGCCTAAACGCCAAGATATTGAAACAATCCTAGTGATCGGATCCGGACCGATTGTCATCGGGCAAGCTGCAGAATTTGATTATGCTGGAACACAAGCATGCCTAGCATTGAAGGAAGAAGGATACCGCGTCATTCTTATCAACTCGAATCCCGCAACAATCATGACCGATACGGAAATTGCAGACAAAGTATACATCGAGCCGCTGACGCTTGATTTCGTCAGCCGAATTATTCGTAAGGAACGACCGGATGCCCTTCTTCCGACTTTGGGCGGGCAAACTGGATTGAATATGGCGATTGAACTTCAACAATCAGGTATCTTGGATGAATTAGGAATCGAAATTCTTGGGACGAAACTCGATGCGATCCATAAAGCGGAAGACCGCGATCTGTTTCGCTCCTTAATGAACGAATTAGGGGAGCCGGTCCCTGATAGTGCTATTATCCACAATTTAGAGGAAGCGCAAGCATTTGTAGAACAAATCGGCTACCCTGTCATCGTCCGTCCTGCCTTTACGCTTGGCGGCACTGGAGGCGGCATTTGCTATAACGAGCAAGATCTTAAGGAAATTGTAACAAGCGGTTTAAAGTACAGTCCTGCTACGCAATGTCTTCTCGAAAAATCGATTGCTGGTTTGAAAGAAATCGAGTATGAAGTAATGCGCGATTCGGCTGACAATGTTATCGTCGTCTGCGGCATGGAAAATGTCGATGCAGTTGGCATCCATACGGGTGATTCCATCGTCACAGCCCCTTGTCAAACGTTGACGGAACATGAAAATCAAATGCTTCAAGATGTTTCATTGAAAATTATCCGAGCTTTGCAAATCGAAGGCGGATGCAATGTCCAGCTTGCATTAGACTCTCACAGCTGCAACTACTACATTATCGAAGTGAATCCACGGGTAAGCCGCTCATCTGCATTAGCATCAAAAGCGACGGGCTGCCCGATAGCAAAATTGGCGGCAAAAATTGCAGTCGGTCTTACACTTGATGAAATGATAAATCCTGTAACGGGTACAGCGTATGCATCATTCGAACCGACAATCGATTATATCGTCACGAAAATTCCCCGATGGCCTTTCGATAAATTCGAATCCGCAAAACGGAATCTCGGAACACAAATGAAAGCGACCGGGGAAGTAATGGCGATTGGCAAAACATTTGAGGAATCGATCTTAAAAGCGGTACGCTCCCTTGAAACCGGTCGATTTGATTTGACATTAAAGAATGCTGAGGATCTGACGGACGAATGGATTGAAAAACGAATCCGAAATGCAGGAGACGAAAGGTTATTTTTCATCGGAGAAGCGTTGCGAAGAGGTACTTCGATTGAGACATTGAAAGAATGGAGTCACATCGATTTGTTTTTCCTGCGCAAATTCGAAAAAATAGTCCAGTTCGAGAAGAAGATAGAAGCGAATCCTTTCAATGCAGAGACGCTGCGCGCAGCAAAACAAATGGGCTTTTCAGATGTGACGATTGCCCGTCTTTGGAACGCCCATGAAACGTCCATCTATAATTGCAGGAAGGCATATGGGATCATTCCAGTTTACAGGAAAGTGAACATAGAAACAGCTGAGAATGAATCCGAAACTCCTTACTTTTACGGGACTTATGGAGATGTAAATGAAAATTGTAAAACCGAAAAGAAAAGTGTCGTCGTTCTCGGGTCAGGTCCGATTCGGATCGGGCAGGGAGTAGAATTCGACTATGCAACGGTCCATTCAATATGGGCGATTCAGCAAGCTGGTTATGAAGCGATCGTCATCAACAATAACCCTGAAACAGTGTCTACAGATTACTCAGTTTCAGATAAGTTATATTTTGAGCCGCTCACTATCGAGGACGTCATGCATATCATCGATTTGGAGGAGCCTGAAGGCGTCATTGTCCAATTCGGTGGACAAACAGCGATTAATTTGGCGGAAGGGCTTGAAAATCGCGGAGTGAAAATAGTAGGCACATCTCTTGAAAATATCGATCGAGCGGAAAACAGGGATCAATTCGAACGTGCTCTCCGTGAATTGGGCATCCCGCAACCACTCGGAAAAACCGCAGTTTCCACCACTGAAGCAGCAGCCATTGCGAAGGAGATCGGTTATCCAGTTCTCGTGAGACCATCATATGTATTAGGTGGACGCGCGATGGAAATCGTCTATGAAGAGATGGAGCTTCTTCAATACATGGATCATGCAGTCGAAGCGAGCCCGGAACATCCTGTACTAATCGATCGCTACTTGACTGGGACGGAAATTGAAGTGGATGCAATTTGTGACGGCAATACCGTATTGATTCCAGGAATTATGGAGCATATCGAAAGGGCGGGAGTCCATTCCGGTGATTCGATTGCGGTTTACCCTCCTCAGAATCTATCGACGACTATGATGGAAACGATTGTGGATTACACGGAACGATTAGCGCTCGGCTTAAGCATACAAGGACTGCTCAATATTCAATTTGTCATTTCAGATGGTCAAGTGAATGTTATTGAAGTGAATCCGCGTTCTAGTAGAACAGTGCCGTTCCTAAGTAAGATATCGAATATTCCGATGGCTAATATCGCAACAAAGGCAATCCTTGGCCAGTCCATAGTGGATCAAGGATATAAAGGCGGTCTTGCGACTCTGTCTACTGGCGTCTATGTAAAAGTTCCGGTGTTCTCATTTGCGAAGCTGAGAAGGGTAGATACTACACTCGGACCAGAAATGAAATCGACAGGCGAGGTCATGGGCAAAGATATAACAATCGAAAAAGCGTTATATAAAGGGCTCGTTGCTGCAGGAATTCAATGTAAAGAGTACGGAGCCGTTCTCATGACTGTTGCCGATAAAGACAAAAAAGAGATAGTAGACCTTGCAAAACGATTTGCAAAAATCGGCTACAAGATCCTTGCAACCGAAGGAACGGCGAAAGCATTGAAGACATCCGGTATAGAAGTAGAAACTGTCAGTAAAATCGACTCAGCCGGAACGACATTAATCGATGTCATTCAAAAAGGCGAAGTGCAACTTGTCATTAACACATTGACGAAAGGGAAACGTCCAGAACGTGACGGATTCCGAATCAGACGTGAAGCAGTGGAGAATGGTATCCCGTGCTTAACGTCAATCGATACAGCTAATGCAATGCTACGCGTTGTCGAATCAATGATATTCCAAACAGAAAATATGCCAAAACAGCAGGTGATCGTATGATAACTCAAGACAGGATGAAAGTGACAGGACAACGGGAAATTGCTAACAATATATTTGAAATGAAGCTCTCAGGCAAGCTGGTAGGTGAAATTGCTTGCCCTGGTCAGTTTGTCCATATTCGAGTGTCAGACTCGTTCGAACCATTATTAAGAAGACCGATTTCCATCGCTTCAATTGACAATGAAGCAAACGAAATGACAATCATTTATCGAGCGGAAGGGCGCGGTACTACATTGCTGTCATTGAAAAAAGAAGGCGATGAAGTAGACGTGCTCGGACCATTAGGCAACGGTTTCCCAGTAGAAGAAACATCGCCTGGTGAAACTGCGCTACTCATTGGCGGGGGGATAGGGGTTCCGCCACTATATGAATTATCGAAACAACTGACCGCCAAAGGAGTTACGTGCATTCATATACTAGGCTTCCAAACAGCAGACGTGTCGTTTTATGAAGAGGAGTTCATGCGATTGGGAGAAACGTTTATCGCAACTGTAGATGGATCGAAAGGGACGCCGGGGTTTGTGACAAATGTGATGGAAACGATCGGAAATAATTTTGCGACTTACTACTGCTGCGGTCCGATGCCGATGCTGAATGCTGTGCAAACAGCTTACACTGATAAAAAAGGCTTCCTTTCATTCGAACAGCGGATGGGTTGTGGAATAGGAGCTTGCTTCGCATGTGTTTGCAAGACGACGGAGAAAGCAGATCAAGAATACGTAAAAGTTTGTTCGGATGGACCAGTATTTCCAGCAGGGGTGGTGTCGATATGAATAGATTGGCAGTGGAATTGCCTGGATTGCAATTGAAAAACCCAATTATGCCCGCATCCGGCTGTTTCGGTTTCGGCAAAGAATATGGGAATTTGTATGACTTGTCACTGTTAGGAGCCATTATGATCAAAGCAACTACTTTGGAGACTCGCTTCGGTAATCCGACTCCACGCGTTGCAGAAACAGCGTCAGGCATGTTGAATGCAATCGGTTTGCAAAATCCTGGATTACAAAGCGTCATGGAAAACGAACTTCCGTGGCTGGAACAATACGATGTTCCGATCATTGCAAATGTAGCTGGAACAGAAACAGCAGATTATGTTGAAGTGGCAAAAACAATTTCGACTGCTCCGAATGTAAAAGCACTGGAACTAAACATATCGTGCCCTAATGTGAAATGCGGTGGCATTACGTTCGGCACAGATCCGCAACAAGCGCATGATTTGACTGCCGCTGTAAAAGAAGTTTCAGAAGTTCCGGTTTATGTAAAGCTGTCACCTAATGTTACGGATATAAAAGAAATTGCCAAAGCGGTCGAAGCCGGCGGAGCAGATGGAATTACGATGATCAATACGCTTGTCGGCATGAGGCTTGATCAACGGACAGGTCGTCCGATCATTGCCAATATAACAGGTGGTTTGTCAGGTCCGGCTGTTAAACCTGTTGCGATCAAAATGGTGTATGAAGTGAGCCAAGTCGTACATATCCCAATCATCGGCATGGGTGGAGTTGCCGAAACGGTGGATGTCATCGATTTTCTTTCTGCAGGCGCAAGCGCGGTAGCTGTCGGGACAGCGAATTTTGTAGACCCGTTCATTTGTCCGAAAATAATCGAGGAACTTCCGACAAAATTAGATGAGCTCGGCATCGAACATATTTCTGAACTAGTAGGAAGGAGCCACCGGTTATGAAAACATCTCCGATCATAGCGTTAGACTTTGATTCATCACAAAGGGTTTTCGATTTTCTACAACCATTTGAAGCGGGCATTAATGTGAAAGTCGGCATGCAGCTTTATTACAAGGAAGGACCTGCAATCATTTCTAAACTGAAAGAATGTGGCTTCGATATTTTCTTGGACTTGAAACTCCATGACATTCCGAATACGGTGAAATCGGCAATGGAAGTATTGGCAAGCTTAGGTGTGGATTTGGTCAATGTCCATGCAGCTGGCGGAAGGTCAATGATGGAAGCTGCGCTTGAAGGGCTAGATAAAGGAACGCCTGTTGGAATGAAGCGTCCTTCAATTATCGGTGTAACTCAATTGACGTCTACTGACGAACGGCAAGTTAGGGAAGAACAGCTTATCCATGCCTCCCTGCAAGAGTCGGTCCTACATTATACAAAACTCACAAGTAGTGCTGGATTGGATGGCGTTGTTTGTTCAGTACATGAGGCTGCAATCATTTCTGAAGTATGCGGAGCGGATTTCCTGAAAGTAACCCCTGGCATCCGTCTTCCTGAAAACGGGACGCACGATCAAAAAAGAATTGCGACTCCAGAGGAAGCAAGGCAAGAAGGGTCGACTCATATCGTAGTCGGCAGGGCCATTACAGGCGCATCGGATCCACGCGCAGCATATGAACAAATTAATGGAAGATGGAGAGGGGTAGAGCGAATTGGGTAAAAAGGAAATCGCGGAAATTCTATTGAACGTCGGGGCTGTGGAACTAAGCCCTGAAGATCCATTTACATGGGCATCGGGCATAAAGTCGCCGATCTATTGTGATAACCGGTTGACGATGTCTGATCCTGTTGGGCGCAAACAAATTGCGGAAGGGCTCGCGGAATTAATTAAAACACATTATCCTGAAACGACGTTGATTGCGGGAACGGCAACTGCCGGCATTCCACATGCGGCATGGGTAGCAGATATCCTTGGTTTGCCGATGGTTTATATTCGTTCAAAAGCGAAGGGGCATGGTCGTAGCCGTCAAATCGAAGGGAAAGTAAAGCCTGAGGATAAAGCGATCATTATTGAAGACTTGATTTCCACAGGAGGCAGCAGTTTGAATGCTGTCGAAGCGTTGCAATCTGAAGGAATTGAAGTTGCTGGCGTCGTCTCCATTTTTACATATGAACTTGAAAGTGCAGATAAAGCATTTGCTGAAGCAGATTTAACTTATAAGAGTTTGACGGATTTCGGAGCACTTACTGAGATGGCTAAGGCAAGCGGGGCCATTACAGCAGAGTCTATGGACGGCTTACTGGAGTGGCATACGAAATTGAAAGCTGGCCTTTTATAAAATCATATGAATACAATAAAACGTTATGCGAAGTGTAAACGACGCATAACGTTTTGTCATTGTTCTGCAATATAACTACGATATGGTAAACTGTGTATGAACAATAATTAAAATGGAGGAAGATAACGATATGAATAGGGCATTTGCATATGCTGCTCCAATCGTGATGGCAATATCTGTTGCATTTTCTCCAGCCGCTTTTGCTGCAAACGACAATCATCAAACGATTGAAAAGAAGATAGAACCGATATTTACAGACATCAATAACGATTGTTGGGCGAAAAATGAAATCCTGCGGCTCGTTGACAAGGGTTGGATGGAAGGTTATCGTGATTTGCAATTCAGACCAGCAACTCCAATTACAGCTGGAGATGCTGCCCAAACATTTTACAAAGCAATGGACCTGCCAATAACTAACATTGATTCAGTTTATGACGATATCGATGTTAAAGACCATCAACTGAAAAATGCTGTTCATGCAACAGTCGCAGCAGGCATTTTACACGCCCGTTCTCGTTCAACATTTGGGGTAGACGATCCTTTGACCGTGGAACAATTGGCAGCTGCGCTTACAAAAGCATTTGATGTTGAAGTGACGAAAGAAGATATTATGAAAATGAATCCAGCCCGCATGGATTTCTTACGTCCTGCGAGATTGAGCAAGCTGCCTACACCCGCGCAAGAGTTCGTACAAGATAAATTGCCGGTCGATCGTGCAACTTTTGCGGTTATCTTGTCCAAATCTTTAGAGGAAAAGGGTTTCATTGCTAACCAAAAGGATTATGTATTATCCGAATCGATCGCTTCAGAGTCGTTTAAACCAGTCCAATCTTCAGTCGATTTAATGAAAGTATCTTTTGATGAACATCCGATTTACCTCAGATCGACCGACACCATCCATTTTGAAAATCATGAAAGGATCGACTATGGATTTTCGCGAGACAATATTTACACCTATTCGGTAGGGGAACAAGGAGCATCAATAGAGTTGACGGTACGTTCGTTTGACAACGGGGATTATTTCCTATTCTCAAAACTCGAAAATCCTTCGGCAAAACCGGTTCAAGTAGATGTGCTGCAAAAGGAAAACTTTGTTGCCTCCTATGAGCTTTATCGTTTTGATAAAAATGAAATTAAAAGAAACAACGAAGACTTCTTCAATGCCGACATGACCTCCTATCCGACAGGGGTTCTACGCTTTATCAATGAAGATGGAACTATACAAGAAAGGATGGTTGGCCAATCGTATCGGTCACAACAATTGTCGATGGAGTACGCACATGGCGGCCATAGCCAAATGCGTGAGCTGTTGAAGGAAGAGGAAGCCCTTTCGTTTACAAAGGTCGGCTCTACTTTCATGTCTGTCCATGCACTGCAATCGACTGGAAAGGACATAGTCGATCAATGGTATTTGAATTCCCAAAACCTCTTATTTGAAAATGATCAACACCGTGAGGATTGGATGTTGGAAAGCGCCCAATATTACAAGAAGCGGAACAGCTGGTACACAGCAATTGGTCCGTTCAATAAAATGGTGACGACGACCGAGCCATTGCCTGAAAACGGACAAGGCTACGGCCGTAATCTTTTATTATTGAAAGAAGACCGGGCGATGACGCTGTACCATCAACAGCAAGACCGTTACTTTGAAAACTTGATATTCAACTCATTCGTGAATCTGAAAAACTTCCGTGGCGAAAAGCCTTATTGGGAGACCGAAGTGACTAGCACCTATTTGAAGGATTTATACGGAATTACGGCTCCGTTCATCGATACGAGATTCAACGAACAAATCGCCTTATTCTATTACCGAAGTGGTGATGAATTTGGTATTGAAGAATCGAAAGAACCGCTGAGGAATTATGCAGATTTATTGGTCTCCCGTAAAGAAGAAGGGCATATTATCCCGATTGCAAAAGATGCGTTTTATGTCTCTGATTACTTCCCGCTTATTCAGGATGTGCAGACTCATTCTTCTATGAACCATGTGCTCGGCGGAATGAATATATTGCTTATGGCTTATAACGAATTCGGCGATGAGAAGTATTTAAAAACGGCAACGTCCATTCAAAAGGCAATTGCTTTTCAAAAAGATGAGTGGATCCGAGACAATCGAGACATTTGGTACCGCATCGCGCCAGACATGAGCTTCAAAGGAGACGATTATAAGCATCTCACTTTAGAGGATCTAATCAACTCCTATCAACTTTGGTCCACCATCGATACAACCTATCTACCAGTGCTCGAAGAAATGATCGAATCAAAAGCGGCATATTTATCCGATGAACAACTAGGGTACACAACAAAAATTAAAAAAGGCCTAGAAGAAATCGGTCTTCTTCAATACTTGCCTGAAGGGGAAGAGCGGACCGATGCATTGTAAAAAAGATTGCCATCCATTGTGTGATGGCAATCCTTTTATTACTTCCTCAATTTCCTAACAACATCCTCATCAGGCGTCACAAACAACGTTTTCTGCTCGAAATAAATAACAAAACCAGGCTTTGCACCGTTCGGCTTCTTCACATGGCGTATTTCCGTAAAATCTACCGGAACAGACGACGAACCTCGCGCCTTGCTGAAATAAGCCGATAGAATCGCCGCTTCCTCTATTGTCTGCTCATCCGGATTCGTATCATGAATAACGACATGCGATCCTGGAATATCCTTCGTATGCAGCCATACATGATCCCTTGCCGCAATCTTGAACGTCAAATAATCATTCTGTTTATTATTTTTCCCGACAGAAATCGGAATGCCTGAAGATGACATATACGACTCAGGTGATGGCTTTTTCGGCTTCTGTTTTTTCTTGCCTCGTCTTGCCCGCATTAACCCTAACTCCGCCAGTTCCTCACGAATTTCATCGATATCTTCCGGAGACGCTTGCATAACTTGCTGTTTAATCATCTCAAAATAATCAATGTCTTCTTTCGCCTTCTCCAACTGTTCAGCAATCATGATCAATGCATTTTTAGCTTTCGTATAGCGGGAATAATAACGTTGTGCATTTTCAATCGGAGTCTTCCTCGGATCAAGTGGAATCGTCACAGTCGTCCCTTCCTCATAATAATTGTCTACGACCGCTTCCTTATCCCCTTTGTTGAGTGCATAAATATTTGCGGTCAGCAGCTCACCATACAACTGGAATGTATCAAGTTTTTCAGCCGCTTTTTGCTCTTTGATCAACTTATCCATTTTCAGTTTCAATTTGGCAATCTCATTATCAAGCCAACGCTCCAAGTCCGCAGCTTGGGATTTCACCCGCTCCCGTTCTGCCCTTGCGAAATACACTTTATCGAGCAGTTCTCCGAGAGTTTCGAACGTCGCGACCACTTTGTCCGCATAGGTTAGCGTTGTCGCTGAAAATATAGTTTTCGTCCCGACCTCCGCAATTGTTGGTGTTTGTGTTCCGCCTTTAAATGAAGAAAGGAAAGTTTTATAGACGTCATATGAGTCCTCTTCTGAAGTTCCTTCCAACCGATGCAGAAGTTCCTCTCCGTGAATCGGGGAAAATCCTGAAAGTTTGCCGACGACCTGTTTGGCATTCTCCCATTCTGGCAATAATGCTAGGAATTCCTTTTCATCCAACTCAAAAGGATCCAATTTCTCTTGAGGTGGTGCAGGAATATACGGCTGTCCGGGTAAAACCGTCCGATAACTGTTAACAGAAGGGGGCAGATGCTTCATGCTATCGATGATCATATTGCGCTCCGGGTCAATCAGCAGCAAATTACTATGCCTTCCCATAATTTCTACAATCAGTCGGCGGTGCATATCATCGCCGATTTCATTTTTTGCCCGAATATCGAATGAGATGATCCTGTCATTCCCCGATTGTTGGATTGACTCGATCATGCCGCCTTCAAGATGCTTTCGCAATACCATGCAAAACATTGGGGGCTCGGCTGGATTTGCAATCGTTTCATCAGTCAATTGAACACGGGAATATGACGGGTGAGCAGAAATAAGAAGCTTATAATTGCTTCTACCCGCCCTTACAATCAAAACTACTTCCTGCGCATTCGGCTGATGGATTTTTGAAATTCTGCCGTCTTTTATTTGTTGCAGCTCTTGCGTGATCGCTGCGGTGAATAAACCGTCAAATGCCATAATAATTCCTCTTTCAAACGTTTTGTTCCATTTTAGCACTCTCTGGGTGCGATATGTTATAATATGAGAACATTGTTTGCTATGATGAATGGAACAATAGAACCTTGAGAATACATAAGAAGAGGGATTGCATGTATAAACAACGTGGACTATTGATTGTCCTGTCCGGACCATCCGGGGTCGGTAAAGGAACAGTCAGAAAAGAGCTTTTTCAACAACCTGACACGAACTACGAATATTCGATATCGATGACGACGAGAAGCCCTCGCGAGGGGGAACAAGACGGTGTCGATTATTTCTTCAAGTCGCGAAATGAATTTGAGCAATTAATAAAAGAAGGAAAATTATTGGAGTACGCCGAATATGTAGGAAATTATTACGGCACCCCTCTAGATTATGTGAATGAAACACTTGATGCTGGAAGGGACGTATTTCTGGAAATTGAAGTTGTCGGCGCTGCACAAGTTCGCAAGTTAGTTCCTGATGGTTTATTCATTTTCCTTGCTCCACCGAGTTTGTCGGACCTTGAAGATCGTTTGGTCGGCAGAGGAACGGAGAAGGCCGATGTTATTGCAAGTAGAGTGTTGAAAGCGCGTGATGAGCTGGAAATGATGAACTTGTATGACTATGTAGTTGAAAATGATGAAGTTTCAAAAGCTTGCGATCGTATCAATGCCATCGTGACGGCAGAACATTGCCGCCGAGAACGTGTGGAAAAAAGATATTTACTTATGTTGGAAGGGGAATAAAATTATGTTATATCCATCTGTTGACTCTTTAAAAGGCAAAATCGATTCAAAATACACATTAGTAACACTTGCCGCTATGCGCGCGCGTGAAATGCAGGAAAGCAAGAATTTGCTGCTTCACTCCTACAAGTCACATAAGAATGTTGGGAAAGCTTTGGAAGAAGTTGCAGCTGGCGCATTGTCGAAACAAGTGCAAGATGCTTCGATCGTATATGAAGACGAAGTATGATGAGCATTCGTTAAGTAGAAGTATTTGAATAGGTTTGCATACTCCCTTAGAAACAGATTTTCTTTGGGAGTTTGTCTTTTTTGAAAACATTTTCCTGCAAGTCCATATCAACTGGCATTGGACAAACTTGACATATAGCGTATTTACGGAAAGGGTGGGACTGTTGTTGAATAAAAAAATACTTGTCTGTGTAACTGGCGGAATAGCTGTCTATAAAGCAGTTGCACTAGTAAGCAAACTAGCGCAATCTGGAGCGGAAGTGAAAGTAATGATGACTGCCTCGGCAATGGAATTCGTGACGCCGCTTTCTTTTCAGGTACTGTCACGGAATGATGTGTATTTCAATACATTTGACGAAAAAGATTCGAGTGTCATCGCCCACATCGATCTCGCCGACTGGGCTGACCTTGTCGTTGTAGCGCCAGCAACTGCAAATGTCATTGGAAAGCTTGCGAATGGTATTGCGGATAATATGGTCACGACAACTCTGCTTGCGACGACGGCGGAAGTGTGGATTGCTCCAGCTATGAATGTACATATGTACGAGAATAAATCGGTCATTCGGAACATCCAGCAGCTTCATGAGGATGGCTACCGCTTCATAGAACCTTCAGAAGGCTTTTTGGCTTGCGGCTATGTCGGTAAAGGGAGACTGGAAGAGCCTGAAAAGATAGTTCAACTTATTGAGCAAAGATTTTCCAAACCTGAAAATCTTCCATTGTCAGGGAAAAAGGTCGTTGTTACTGCAGGTCCTACCCGAGAAAGAATAGATCCTGTACGTTATATTTCCAACTTTTCAAGCGGTAAGATGGGTTACGCAATTGCGGAAGCTGCAGTCGCATTAGGAGCGGAAACAATTTTGATTTCCGGTCCGGTTGAAATGCAGAAGCCGAATGGCGTCCAGCTAATCAACGTGGAAAGTGCAGCTCAGATGCTTGATGCTGTAATCAGTACATTCGCTGATGCAGATCTAGTTATTAAATCAGCAGCTGTTGCGGATTACAGACCGAAAGAGCAGCACACACAAAAGATGAAGAAAAAGGATGGAGATTCATCAATTGAGCTAGAGCGCACGACTGATATATTAAAAACTCTTGGTGAAATGAAAAAAGAGCAGATCCTAGTCGGGTTTGCGGCGGAGACAAATGATGCAATCGACTATGGCATGCAGAAGCTTTCCAATAAAAATTTGGACTATATCATTGTCAATGACGTAACTGATCCAGGCGGCGGCTTCGGCAACGATACGAATGTTGTTACATTATTATCAAGAAAGGGGAAAACATATCCTTTCGAAGCAATGCATAAAAAGGAATTAGCCAAAGTGCTGCTCCGGACGATTCTAGAATTGGAGAGTGACAAATGATAGCTGAAGTCATTGTCGATGTGTCGGCTTATCCAATCGACCGTCCCTTTGATTACGCTGTGCCTGGCCGCCTGGAAACAGTGATTGAATGCGGCTCTCGTGTTAAAGTCCCTTTCGGACCGAGAAAAGTGATTGGCTATGTCACTCGTTTAAAAGCTGAAAGTGATATCGAAGGAAAAAAGCTGAAAAAGATTGATGAACTAATCGATTTGGACCCAATTCTTTCTTCAGAGCTGTTAAGTTTGGCAAAAAAAATGGCTAAAGAGACGCTATCCTATGAAATTGATGCACTGCAAGTGATGTTGCCTGCAGCGATGCGAGCGAAATACGAGAAATTCATCAGTATTGAAAAACCTGATGAAATAGCCGATGCACAATTTTTAATGTTTTTGAATGGACGTACTCGTATTCCATTGAAGCAGATCACTGATTCCGCAATTTTGAAGTTAGTGAAGGATTATTCTGAAAAAGGGATAGTTACAGTTGATACGGCAATTAGCCAACAGACGAAAGTGAAAAAAGTACGAATGATTCAAATCGGAGATATTGCCAAGTTAATGGAAATCCTCGGAAAGATCCATCCGAATGCTAAGAAACAAGCGGAATTGATCAGGTGGATGATCGATCATGCAGGGGAGTCGATGGAGGCAGCAAAACTGCTGAATGATTCAGACGTTCAAAATCCGGTCCTCAAAGCGATTATTGAAAAGGGCGGAGCGGTAGAAGCATACGTTGAAACGTATCGTGAACCCGATGCCCCGAAGCTTTTAGATACACCAATCCCACTTCAGCTGACGATGGAACAGCAAACAGCTCTCGACAAAGTGAAAACAGCAGCGGATTCCGGTAAAACCGAAACATTCTTGTTGCATGGCATCACGGGAAGCGGAAAAACAGAAGTCTATCTTCGAGCGATCAATCATGTTCTGGATCAAGGGAAAGAAGCGATCGTCCTCGTTCCAGAAATTTCATTAACCCCTCAAATGACCGCCCGTTTCCAGGAACGGTTCGGCAGCCTAGTCGCAGTCATGCATAGTGGTTTGTCTGCAGGAGAAAAATATGACGAATGGCGAAAGATTCATCGACGTGAGGTGAAGGTCGTCGTCGGTGCAAGGTCCGCTATCTTTGCACCATTTGAAAATATAGGGATCATTATCCTCGATGAAGAGCATGAATCGACATATAAACAGGAGGATACCCCCCGTTACCATGCTAGAGATGTTGCGATTTGGCGTTCAGAGTATTATGGCTGCCCTGTCATTCTAGGAAGCGCTACCCCTTCGCTTGAATCATATGCCAGGGCCACGAAGGGCGTCTATACACTATTAGAGCTATCAAAGAGGGCGAAAAGCCAATCTTTGCCGGCTGTCACGGTAGTTGACATGAGGGATGAGTTGAAGGAAGGGAATCGGTCGATGTTTTCCGTTCAATTGGCAGAAGCAATCCGCCTTCGATTGGAGAAGAAAGAGCAGACAGTCCTTTTTCTCAATAAAAGAGGCTTCTCATCATTTGTATTGTGTAGAGATTGCGGAACAGTCGTCCAATGTCCAAATTGCGATATTTCATTAACGTATCATCGGGCAAATGAAAGCTTGAAATGTCATTATTGCGGTCATGAAGAGCCGGTGCCTCTCGTTTGTCCGGAATGTGAAAGCGAACATATCCGATTTTTCGGGACAGGTACGCAAAAAGCTGAAGAAGAAATAACAAAATTATTCCCTGAAGCACGAGTGCTCCGGATGGATGTAGATACAACACGCCAAAAAGGTGCCCACGAACGCATTTTGAGACAATTCAGCGAAGGGAAGGCAGATATTCTCCTTGGCACACAGATGATTGCAAAAGGGCTTGATTTCCCAAATATTACGTTAGTTGGGGTGTTAGCTGCAGATACGACTTTGCATTTGGCGGATTTTCGTGCTGCGGAAAAGACGTTTCAGCTAATGACCCAAGTAAGTGGACGAGCTGGCAGGCATGATTTGGCAGGTGAAGTTTTCATTCAGACATACTCGCCCGACCATTATGCAATTGAACTTTCAAAAACCCAGCATTACGAAACATTTTACAACTTGGAGATGTCTGCACGTAAACAATACGGTTATCCTCCATTCTTCTATATAACACTCGTACAGTTTTCGCATGAGGATTTATTGAAAGTCGCCGATTTTGCGGAAAAAGGGACAAGATATTTGAAAAGTTCACTGTCACCAGAGACTGTCATTATAGGTCCGGCGGCGGCAGCGATCAGTCGTGTGAACAATAGATATCGTTACCAATGTTTGATAAAATACAAAAAAGAACCGAAGCTGATTGAAACGCTTCAGCAATTAATCAGAATGTATCGGACGAACTGGATGAAGGAAGGTCTGCTCATGACAGTGGATATGGATCCGACTTCAATTTTTTAACCGATATGAACTAGTTGGAAAAGAGGAATTGAATTGGCAATACTTGAAATCGTAAAAAGCCCTTCAACATTATTGACACAGCGTTGCAAGGAAGTAGAAAAATTTGACGAGAAATTGGCTAAGCTGCTCGATGACATGTACGACACAATGATTGCTTCGGATGGAGTAGGGCTTGCTGCTCCTCAAGTCGGAGAGCTACTCCGAGTCGCCATTGTGGATATGGGGGAAGGGGACGAAGTGATCGAAATGGTCAATCCCGTCGTCACTGCAATCGGAGGATCGGTTGTGGAAATTGAAGGTTGTTTAAGCTTCCCTGGTCTTTACGGAGAGGTGGAACGACCATTTTACGTGAAGGTAGAAGCGCAGGAACGGGACGGATCTTTGTACGAACTGGAAGCCGAAGACTATGAAGCACGTGCCATCCTACATGAAATCGATCATTTGGATGGGATTCTATTCGATTCGAAAATAACAAGAATCGTAGACCCCGAAGAATTTGAACAGGTTGATGAGGAGGATGAAGAGCAATGACAAAAATCGTATTCATGGGAACTCCTGACTTTTCTGTCCCTGTTTTGAGAATGCTACATGAGGAAGGATACGACATCATTGCCGTCGTCACTCAGCCTGATCGTCCTGTTGGCAGGAAGCGGGTACTAACACATCCGCCAGTCAAGGAAGAGGCACTCCGGCTCGGTTTGTCAGTATTACAGCCTGAAAGACTGAGATCGTCCGAGGAACTTGCGTCACTTATCGAGATGAAGCCTGATTTGATCGTCACTGCGGCATACGGGCAAATTTTACCGAAAGACTTGCTTGAAGTTCCTCATCTCGGATGCATTAATGTCCATGCTTCATTGTTGCCGAAATACCGAGGTGGCGCACCGATCCACCAAGCGGTCATCGATGGTGAAGCGGAAACAGGTGTCACGATCATGTACATGGTGGAAAAGCTCGACGCGGGAGATATCATTTCACAAATAAAGATACCGATTCTTGAAGAAGATAATACTGGCATCCTTTTTGAAAAATTATCTGTTGCCGGCACAGAGTTATTGAAAGAGACATTGCCTTCTATCATAGAAGGCACGAATGAACGAATTCCTCAGGATGAGAAATATGTTTCATTCGCAGGCAATATAACACGTGAACAAGAGAAGATCGACTGGTCTAAAGGCGGCAATGATATTTTCAATCAAATTCGTGGATTATTCCCTTGGCCGGGAGCCTATTCAGTTTTCCAAGGGGAAAACGTGAAAATCTGGAAAGCAGAAAAGACAGATGTCACTTCTACAGCATCGCCTGGAACAATAGTAAAATTACTAAAAGATAAATTAATCATTAAAACAGGCGATGATACTTCCGTCGCCATTACTGAATTACAACCTGCTGGAAAAAAGAGACTATCTGCTGAAGAGTTCTTGAATGGCGTAGGAGCCAAATGGAATGAAGGGGACCAATTCGAATGACAAACGCCAAAAAAAGAATTTGGAATGGCAATGTCCGTGATGCTGCATTATCAATACTAATGGAAATCAATCAGAATCAAGCCTACAGCAATCTGCTGCTAAACCGAACGATTAAAAAATACGACATTGATTCAAAGGACAGAGGTTTACTGACTGAATTGACGTATGGGACTTTGCAACACCGTTTAACATTGGATTATTATTTGGAGCCATTCGTAAAAGGAAAATTGGATCCGTGGGTAAGAGAATTGCTACGATTATCCATTTATCAAATTGTTTACTTAACGAAAATCCCCCCACATGCTGTCGTCCATGAAGCTGTAGAAATAGCGAAAAGAAGAGGTCATAAAGGGATTGCCTCTACTGTGAACGGCATTTTGCGTTCTGTGCTGCGAAAGGGTGTCCGTCCAATCGATGATATTGAGGACGATATTGAAAGAATGTCCATTGAAACGAGTCATCCTGCATGGTTGATCGAACGTTGGGTAAAGCAATTCGGCAAGGAAGAAGCATTGGCAATGGCTCACGAAAATAATCATCCCGCGCGCATGACAGCAAGGGTCAATTCATTGAAATCGACAGTCGATGAAGTGATGACAGCTTTGGCGAAGGAAGGGATTGAAGCATCAAAAGGCGAGGTCATTCCCGGGAGCATCCAAACGTCTAGCGGAAGCTTAGCGAATACGAATGCATTTGTTGAAGGTTCTTTGACGATCCAAGATGAAAGCTCCATGCTGCCTGTCCTTGCCCTCGATGTGAAGCCCGATATGAAAGTTTTGGACATGTGTGCCGCTCCAGGCGGAAAGACGACTTTTATAGCCGAGAAGATGAACGATCAAGGCGAAATTTATGCACATGATTTACACGAGCATAAACTTTCACTCATTGAATCGAATGCAAAACGCCTCGGCATTCAATCTATAACGACGAAGAGCGGAGATAGCAGAGACTTGGAGTCTGTTTATGGGCCTGCATCATTTGACCGTATTCTTGTCGATGCACCTTGCAGCGGTCTTGGCGTCATCCGGCGCAAGCCTGAAATCAAATACAATAAAACGGAACAGGATTTAGCGAGTTTAACTGAGATTCAGGAGCAACTGCTAGATACAGCTTATCGTCTAATTAAAGATGACGGCATTATTGTTTATAGTACATGTACAATCGAGTACGATGAAAATGAAGGGATGGTTCGCAGATTCCTGAAAAAACATTCGGATGTTGAAATGGCTCCGCTCGATGCGCTTGCCAACAATGATTCTTTGACAGTCAAAGATCATATGCTGCAAGTATTGCCGCAACACTTTGGGAGCGATGGTTTTTTTGTAGCTGCATTCCGTAAAAAGAAAGACTAAAGTTCTGTATACGACATATAGCAAAAGATAAGGGGAAATTGATAATCGTTTATTGAAAAGGGGGGACGAGTGTTGCGATTCGAAGTAGTGACAGATATCGGAAAGAAACGGACAGTAAATGAGGATAGTGCGGCGGTCTTTTCAATTCAAGACGGACCGACGCTCGCAGTTGTCGCGGATGGCATGGGTGGACATCGTGGCGGAGACTATGCAAGCTCGACAGCGGTCAAGATACTGGGTGAAGAGTTCTTGAAAGTAGAGGATTCGGCAAGTATGGACGAGGAAGACTGGAAAGATTGGCTTCTCGAAACAATTTTGCATGTCAATCGTACATTATATGAAATTGCGGAAAATGATACAGAATATAAGGGAATGGGAACTACGTTGGATGCGGTCCTAATTTACGGGAATAATGGACTTGTAACGCATGTTGGAGATAGTCGTGTTTATATGATAAAGCGAAATGAAATTATTCAAATTACGAAGGACCATTCTTTCGTCAATATATTGCTTGATTCCGGCGAAATTACTGAAGAGGAAGCGGCGACACATCCTCAAAGAAATTGGATCATGAGAGCAATCGGTTCCGAAAAGTCGATCATGCCTGATTTTTACCAAATCCAAATGGACGCGCAGTCATATTTATTGATATGTACGGACGGCCTCAGTAATAAAGTTGACAATGAACGGATTCGTGACATTGTCACTTCAGATGGGAATTTGCATGACAAGGCGGTTAAATTGGTTGAATTGGCCAATGAATTGGGCGGAGAAGATAATATTTCCGTCATTTTGGCGAGTCTACCGTCTGCGGAGGTGGCCGACAATGATTGGTAAACGAATTGGCGGCCGATACGAAGTGCTCAGAGGTATTGGAGAAGGAGGCATGTCGAAGGTCTATTTGGCACATGACATCATCTTAGATCGAGACGTCGCCATTAAAGTGCTGAACTACGATTTCGCAAATGAGCAGGACTTGAAAAAGAGATTCCAGCGAGAAGCTTTATCTGCCACAAGCTTGACTCATCCACATATCGTCAATATATTTGACGTCGGTGAGGACGAAGAGCTTCATTATTTGGTAATGGAATATATTGAAGGGCATACGTTGAAGAAGTATATCCAAACGAATGGTCCATTGCCAGTCCAGCAAGCGATTAAAATTATGAGGCAGCTCGTTTCGGCGATTGCTAATGCCCATCATAATGGAATCGTTCATCGAGATATTAAACCGCAAAATATTTTAATGGATGCAGAAGGCAATGTGAAAATTACCGATTTTGGAATTGCGATGGCTTTAAGTGCTACAGCGCATACGAAAACGAATTCTGTCATCGGAACGGTCCATTATTTATCCCCAGAACAAGCAAGGGGCGGTATGGCGACGAAAAAGTCAGATATATATTCATTAGGCATCGTCTTGTATGAATTGTTGACAGGTGAATTACCATTTTCTGCAGAGACTGCGGTTGCAATTGCTTTGAAACATTTACAGGAGGAGACCCCTTCTGTAAGACTGGCGTATCCAAATATTCCGCAAAGTGTCGAAAATGTCATTTTAAAAGCGACAGCGAAAGATGCTACATACAGATACCAATCGGCTGATGAGATGTATGAGGATTTGCTCACTGTTTTATCACCCGAAAGGCAGCATGAAGATAAATTTACGATTCCGCATGATGATGACCGTACTCGAATCATTCCGGCGATTACCGATACTTCAAATTTTGACGATTCAGATGCGACAAAAATTATCGAGCCAGTTGTTCCCCATCCGGTTCCACAACAGAAGAAAAAAAGGAAAAAATGGCCGCTATTCGTTGGTTTAACGGCATTTCTAGTAGCAATTGCAGCGCTTTTAATTATATTTTGGCCGACTTTATTCGGTCCTAAAACAGCCTTGATTCCGGAAGTTGTCGGTTTAGAGGAAGCAGAAGCGACTTCGTTGTTAGAAGAGAATGGATTTGTTGTTGAAGAAAAAGTGGAGGATTATTCGGAAGAATACCCGGCTGGACAAGTTTATAGCGTAAATCCGGAGGAAGGGAAAAAACATGAGATTGGATCGTCGGTAACGATTTACGTCAGCCTTGGAAAGGAAACGGCGGAGCTAGCCAACTACGTCAGCAGAGATTATGAGGACGTTGTGACATTCCTAGAAGGCCGAGGATTTAAAATTGCTGAACCGGAATGGGTATACGACGATGCACCGAAAGGGCAAATCTTGAAACAAACGCCAGAACCTGGAGAAGATGTCGTCCCTGAAGATACCGAAATTGAATTTACGGTCAGTTTGGGGAAACAATTGAAGACCCTTGCAGATCTGTCCAATTATACAGAGAATGAATTAAAGGATTATGCCGATAAGTCAGGCTTCAATATTCGGATCATAAAAAGGGAAGAATCCGATACGGTTAAGGAAGGCCATGTCATTTCACAAGATATACCTGCAAATACGGAACTTGAAATAGGGTCTAGAGTTGATGTCGTCATTTCAAAAGGCAAGGAACAGAAGCCAATAAAGTACTTCAAGAACATTGTTGATATTCCATATAAACCTTCGAACAATGATGAGGAAGATGATGAATCAACTGATCCAGAGCCGCAAACGATCAGTGTCTATATTCAAGATAGTAAATATTCAATGGCGGAACCTGTCGTTGAATTTACGATAACTGAAGATACGCAAAGAGAGATTATTGTCGCTTTGGAAGAAGGCCAACGTGGCCAATTCCAAGTCCGTAGAGGTTCAGAAATTATTGCAGAAAAAACAATCAATTATGATGACGAATAAGAAAGAGGGATTGGATGCCGGAAGGACAAATTAGAAAAGCGATCAGCGGATTTTATTATGTGAAAGATGAGAACGGGGAACTTGTCCAGTGCAAAGGTCGTGGGGTTTTTAAAATTAGGGGCATTTCGCCTCTTGTGGGCGATTTTGTCACGATTGTCCGTGATGGTGATAATGATGCGACAATCACTGAAGTACATGAAAGGAAAAATGAACTAGTCAGACCGCCAATCGCCAATATTGACCAGGCGTTACTAGTGTTTTCAATCGTGGAACCGGATTTCAGTCTTCACTTATTAGATCGTTTCCTTGTCGTTATCGAATCAGTCGGCGTCAAGCCAGTCATCTGTCTTACAAAGAAAGATGTGGCTAATGAAAAGGAACTTCAACAAGCCGAATCCGCAATCGCATACTATAAAGGGATCGGATACGATGTGATTGAAACTTTTATCGGGGACACGTCCCTTTTCCCTCTTCTTCATCCTTATTTGAATGGAAAGACGACGGTTCTAGCCGGTCAGTCGGGTGTTGGGAAATCGACATTGCTTAATACGTTGATTCCCGAGCTTTCCTTGAAGACCGGCGAGATTTCGGAAGCGCTTGGTAGGGGGAAACATACGACCCGACATGTAGAACTTTTAGAAGTGGCGGGGGGTCTAGTCGCCGATACACCGGGTTTTAGCTCGCTTGACTTCGATCATATCGAAAAAGAGGAATTACGAGATTATTTTATTGAAATGGAAACCGCGGCCCATGAATGTAAATTCAGAGGGTGTTTACATCTGAAGGAGCCAGGATGTGCCGTAAAAGAAAAAGTGGAGACGGGGGAAATACTGCAGTCCCGTTATAATAATTATTTGCAATTTCTACAAGAGATTACTGACCGAAAGCCGAGGTATAACTAATGATTAAAATAGCACCGTCCATATTAGCCGCGAACTTTTCAAAATTGGCAGATGAAGTGAAGGAAGTGGAACAAGCCGGAGCGGAACTGATTCATATCGATGTAATGGATGGCCATTTCGTTCCAAATATTACAATGGGACCTATCGTTGTGGAGGCGTTGCGTCCTGTAACGGATCTTCCATTGGATGTTCATCTCATGATTGAGAATCCCGATGCATATATTGAACAGTTCGCGAAAGCGGGAGCGGATTATATTACTGTCCATGTAGAAGCGTGCCGACATTTGCACCGCACGATTCAGTTAATCCGATCTTTTGGAGTGAAGCCGGGGGTTGTGCTCAATCCGCATACACCGGTTGAACAAATCTTCCACATCCTTGAAGATATCGACATGGTTTTATTCATGACGGTCAACCCAGGATTCGGGGGACAGAAGTTCATCCACTCCGTACTTCCGAAAGTGAAACAATTATCCGATCTGATTAAGGAAAAAGGACTGTCCATTGAAATTGAAATCGATGGAGGTGTCAATGAGGAGACGATCATTCCTTGCGTAAAGGCAGGTGCTACGGTATTAGTCGCTGGATCAGCCATTTACAACGAGGAAGACCGAACGGAAGCATTGCAGCGGATTAAAACGGCAGGGGAAAGCGTGTTGAATTGATGAAGAGGATCATCATTTGTGCCGGTGGGCCAGTCGAAGAATTGCCTGATTTAGCTGCTTACGAGTCGGATGAATCGATTTTTATCGGCGTGGATCGCGGGGCAATTCATTTATTGGATAAAGGAATTGTCCCTGCCGAGGCAGTTGGAGATTTTGATTCTGTGAGTGAAACGGAGTTTAGAAGAATTAGAGAATTAGTGGAACGTGTCGATTCATTCCAGTCTGAAAAAGACGAAACAGACACGGAATTGGCTATCGCTCGCGCTATTGCCTATCATCCGAAGGAAGTGATTTTGACCGGAGTCACGGGCGGAAGATTGGATCATTTCGAATCGGCATTGCATTTATTGTACCGGATGCAAAGTGAGCATAAAGAAATATCGTTTCTAATCCGCAATGCTACAAATGAGCTTTCCTTATTTTACCCGGGCGTCCATCGAGTTAAAAGAAATGCACAGCTTCCTTATATATCATTTTTCCCTTTTGGCAGTACTGTTGAGGGCTTGACGTTGACCGGATTCAAATACGAAACGGTAAACGCAAAAATGTCGATAGGTATGACAAAATTTACGAGCAATGAACCAATTTCAGAAGTTTGTACTATCTCATTCAGGCAAGGCATATGCTTAATGGTAAGAAGTTCAGATTCCTGAAAGGAGAAGGGAATTGCGAGTCTATACATTTACAATGCCGAAGTTTCTAAGTAGCTTTGTTCGCAAATGCATGGTAGTCTTCCAAAAAGAAGATAAGGCGAAAACCCAAGCTACTGCAAGCCAACGAAACAGAAAACGGAAAAAAGAAAAAACGTCAGGCTGAACTAATCGGCCTGGCGTTTTATTTCTTTGTCTTATAGTCGGAAAGTGAGTAAGTAATTGTCTAGCTCCAACGACCAGTCTCTCGGGTCATAAGCCATATTAGCTACACGGCAAAGTGCGCCGTTACGCTAATCTGTCTTATGCCTGTCGAGTCTAAGCGGTCGTTTCCGCTTTTCGTTTATACTCTTTGTACTTTACCTGATTTAAGTGCTCTTGCAGATACCCAAACACGCTTTGGTTTACCGTTAACAAGAATACGGACTTTTTGAAGGTTAGCTCCCCAAGTACGTCTGTTAGCGTTCATTGCGTGTGAACGAGCATTTCCAGAACGAGCTTTGCGTCCAGTAATAACACATTCTTTAGCCATTTTTATGACCTCCTCGCTAATAATGATTAAGCGATTCACTATCTAATTCGCATACCATAATACTTTATCACAGGAAATAATGGCTTGCAACCTTTTTTCACGATGCTTTCAAGTGAAACTCCTTTACACATTTATTGTTTGTTATGTTGTTGTTCTTTAATAATGTTTGTGTGTATAGTACAATGAGGGTAGTTATAAAGGATGCAGGAGGGGAAGCTTTCATGTCAATCGAGTTGAAAAACGATTATGGTACGATAGATATTACGAATGACGTCATTGCCCAAGTGGTGGGAGAGGCGGCAATCGAATGCTACGGAATTGTCGGCATGGCTTCGCGTCATCAGATCCGAGATGGACTAACGGATATCCTCGGGAAAGAGAATTATGCAAAAGGAGTCATTGTTAGGAATATCGGAGACGAGACGCACATCGATATGTATGTCATCGTCGGATATGGGACAAAAATCTCTGAGGTCGCATACCAAGTGCAATCCAAAGTGATCTATACATTGAAAAAGACATTATCGTTAACAGTGGATTCAGTGAATATATTTGTTCAAGGAGTTCGGGTGACGAACTGATAGAAGGAGGAAAACATTTCAATGAATTTTATTGATGGTGTGAAATTTGCCGACATGGTGAAGATGGGTGCTCATCACCTAAATCTGAATGCAGACTATGTCGATTCACTAAACGTGTTTCCCGTGCCTGACGGGGATACAGGGACAAATATGAATTTATCCATGACTTCTGGTGCCAAGGAGACTGAAGCGAATGTGTCTGCGCATTTGGGCAAGACCGCTCAAGCTTTGTCAAAAGGGCTGTTGATGGGCGCTCGCGGGAATTCAGGTGTTATTTTATCACAATTGTTCCGTGGTTTCGGGAAAGCTGTTGAAGAGGAAGGAAAGCTGGATAGCGTGAAGTTCGCCAATGCATTGGAATATGGTGTGCAAACTGCGTACAAAGCTGTCATGAAGCCTGTAGAAGGAACAATCCTCACAGTTGCTAAAGATGCAGCGAACAAAGGTGTAGAAGTGGCGAAATCTACAGAAGACATCATTAAAGTGATGGAAGCTGTTGTTGAAGAGTCGAAAGCATCATTGAAAAGAACTCCAGATCTTCTTCCTGTTTTGAAAGAAGTCGGTGTCGTTGATAGTGGTGGACAGGGCCTTGTCTATGTATATGAAGGCTTTTTGGCATGTCTGAAAGGCGAAGAGCTTCCTGAACGGACGAATATGGACGTAATGGATGATTTGGTCAACGCTGAGCATCATCGAGGAGTTCAAGGGTTCATGGACACTGCGGATATTGTATACGGTTACTGTACGGAGTTCATGGTGAAATTTGAGGATGACAAAGTGAAAAATCATCCTTTTGACGAAAGTGAATTCCGGCAAGATCTGAGCGAATTCGGAGATTCATTGCTTGTCATTTCAGATGAGGAAATCGCGAAAGTACATATCCACACCGAGGAGCCTGGAAATGCATTGAACTATGCACAAACATACGGTTCTCTCATCAATATTAAAATCGAGAACATGCGTCAACAGCATATCGATATCGTTGGAGAAAGCCATTCAACTAAAAAAGCGGAAACGGTTTCATATCCTTACGCAATTGTGACTGTTGCAATGGGTTCAGGAGTTGCCGACTTGTTGAAAAGCATAGGTGCCTCAGCTGTCATTGAAGGCGGACAGACAATGAATCCATCGACCGAAGATATTGTAAAAGCGATTAAAGATGTCAGCGCTGAGCGGGTCATCATTTTACCTAACAATAAAAATATCATCATGGCGGCAAAACAAGCAGCAGAAGTGATCGGTATCGAAGCGGCAGTCGTCGAAACGAAATCTGTTCCGGAAGGATTGGCTGCAATACTCGCGTTCAATCCCGAAGCTGGTGTCGTAGAGAATGAACAAGCTATGTCAAAAGCGGCTGCAGGCGTGAAAACCGGCCAAGTCACTTATTCGATAAGAGATACATCCATTGACGGCATCGATATTAAAAAAGATGACTTCATGGGGCTTGCAGGTAGTAAAATCGTAATCTCGAATCCATCTCTGGACGAAGTGATGAAGACATTGCTCGAATCACTGATTGATGAAGAAGATGAGATTGTAACGATTATCTATGGTGAGGACGTAACAGAGCAAGAAGCTGCCGAAATTGCAGAGTACGTGGAATCCACTTACGATCATACGGAAGTTGAATTGTATAACGGGAAGCAACCGCTTTATCCATATATCCTTTCCGTGGAATGACACGAAAGATGACGGTACCTTTCTACATAGAGGGTGCCGTTTTTCTATTTTGTCTTTATACGTAACTTACTGTAAAATGATAGTAAGCGTTTGCTTTTTTTATGAATGGGGGTAGTTTGTATGAAGTATAGATCGGTTTTTGAAATTATCGGTCCTGTAATGATTGGACCATCATCGTCACATACCGCGGGAGCTGCCCGAATTGGCAGAGTTGCCAGGGATTTATTCGGCCGCCAGCCTGAGTGGGCAAGAATCCATCTTTATGGTTCATTTGCTGAAACGTATAAAGGACATGGCACGGATGTTGCAATTGTCGGGGGATTATTGGATTATGACACGTTTGATGAAAGAATAAAAACAGCTTTTGAGGATGCTGCAGCAGCCGGCATGACGTTTGAGTTCATTCCGGAGGAAGAGGAAGCTGATCATCCGAATACAGCAAAAATTGTTATTGGCGATAGTCAGGGAGAAATGGAGCTTGTAGGCATTTCAATCGGTGGCGGAACGATGGAAGTTACCGAATTAAATGGTTTCCCGCTTCGTCTATCGGGCCATTTCCCTGCGCTTCTTGTCGTACATGATGACCGTGCGGGTGTCATCGCAAATGTTTCTAATGCCATCGCTTCTCAAGGCATGAATATTGCCCATATGGAAGTTGGAAGAAAAGAAAAAGGGAAAATGGCGCTAATGGTTATCGAAGTCGACCAGATGTTTGATGAAACGCTAATAAATGAATTGAAATCTTTGCCGAATGTCACGCAAGTTTCGACATTGGCGAATTGAGGAGGGAAATAAGAAATGGAAGTTCTATTCGGTACAGTGAAGGAACTAGTAGCTCTCGCAGAAGAGCAAAATAAACCGATTTCAGAAATTATGATCGAACAAGAAATGCTCATTACAAGACGGTCACGTGAAGAGATCGTCGCGCAAATGGAAAATAATCTTGCGGTCATGGAGAGCGCAGTCGAACAAGGTTTGCAAGGCGTGAAATCGACTTCCGGTTTGACTGGCGGGGATGCTGTTCTTCTTCAAAATTATATTAAGACAGGCAAATCGCTGTCAGGCGATCTTCTATTAGATGCTGTTAGCAAAGCGGTCGCGACAAACGAAGTGAACGCGGCAATGGGTATGATTTGCGCCACTCCTACAGCAGGAGCAGCAGGAATCGTGCCTGGAACACTTTTCGCAGTTAAAGAGAAATTGAATCCGACTCGCGAACAGATGGTGAATTACTTATTCACTTCCGGTGCATTTGGGTTTGTCGTAGCGAATAATGCTTCGATTTCAGGGGCTGCAGGAGGATGCCAGGCAGAAACGGGATCGGCTGCTTCAATGGCTGCTGCCGCTATTGTTGAAATGGCTGGAGGGACGCCTCAACAAAGCGCAGAGGCTTTTTCAATCGTTATGAAAAACATGCTCGGCCTCGTCTGTGATCCGGTTGCGGGTCTAGTGGAAGTACCCTGTGTGAAACGAAATGCGATGGGAGCCGCGAAAGCTCTTGTCGGAGCGGATATGGCTTTAGCAGGAGTTGTCAGCAGGATTCCTACGGACGAAGTGATTGAGGCGATGCATAGAATCGGCCAATCAATGCCTTCCGCACTCAGAGAAACCGCAAAAGGGGGCTTAGCGGCCACACCAACCGGAAAGGCGCTGGAAGCCCAGATCTTCGGAAAGGACAGAGCGGCGCGTGACACTGTCAATTCTTGATCCAGTCACAGCACTGAAAGGTGTAGGTAAGGCGTCTGCTGAACAATTTCAAAAATTGGGAATCGAAACGATTGAAGAATTGATCAATACATTTCCATACCGCCATGAAGATTTTAGACTAAAGAATTTGGCTGAAACGCCGCATAATGAACGGGTTACGATTGAAGGAAGGGTCGAAAGTGAGCCTTCCGTTCTTTTTTTAGGAAGGAATAAATCCCGTCTACAAATTCGGTTGCTTGCAGGAAATCATCTTGTCAAAGCGATTTTCTTCAATCAACATTACTTGAAGGATCGACTTTCAATCGGAATGATTGTTACGGTGACAGGTAAATGGGATCGCGGCAGGCAAGTGATCAATGTCAGCAATTTTAGCGAAGGACCGAAAACGGACCATGCAGATTTTGAACCTGTATACAGTTTGAAAAACGTCATGTATTTAAAGACATTCCGAAAATACATGAGACAGGCGCTAGATTTGTATAGCGGCGAAATGGAAGAAATACTTCCGCTTTCATTACGGGAAGCATATATGCTGCCTTCCATTGGAGAAGCACTAGAAATGGTTCATTTTCCAAAGTCCCCGAATGATGTAAAACAGGCGCGTAGACGTTTCGTATATGAGGAACTGTTGAAATTCCAGTTGAAGATGGTCGGAATGAAGAAAATCCGGAAAGAGAACGAAAAAGGAACTCCGATTCACTATGATCTTGACCGGTTAAAAGAGTTTATTTCTTCCTTGCCTTTTGAACTGACAAATGCGCAGAAAAAAGTTGTGAATGAACTTTGTGCTGAATTAAAAAGTCCGACGAGGATGAACCGTCTCTTGCAAGGTGATGTAGGTTCAGGGAAGACGGTCGTAGCAGCGATCGCTCTATTTGCGGCGATAACAGGAGGATTTCAAGGGGCTCTTATGGCGCCTACGGAAATTCTTGCAGAGCAGCATGCCAATTCCTTATCATCATGGCTTGAACCGTTCGCCGTGAAAGTCGCTTTTCTTTCAGGATCCACGAAAGGCAAGGCGAGAAGGATCATTATCGAAAAATTGCAGAGCGGGGAAATCGATCTGCTGATCGGAACGCACGCATTGATTCAACCAGATGTCAGTTTTTCTAATTTGGGTCTCGTAATCACCGATGAACAGCACCGGTTCGGTGTTGAACAACGTCGTGTGCTCAGGGAAAAAGGGCTGAATCCCGACGTTCTTTTCATGACGGCGACTCCGATACCTCGTACGTTGGCGATCACTGCATTTGGGGAAATGGATGTTTCCATCCTTGATGAAATGCCTGCTGGACGAAAAAAAGTCGAGACGTATTGGTTGAAAGAGGAATCCTTATTGCCGGTACTGCGGAAAATGGAGAAGGAATTGCAAGCAGGAAGGCAATCGTACGTCATTTGTCCATTGATCGAGGAGTCGGATAAGCTCGATGTGCAAAATGCGGTCGACGTCCACTCCCAGCTCACCCACCATTTCGCTGGTCGGTATACGGTCGGTCTTATGCACGGAAGACTTCATCCCGATGAGAAAGACGCAATCATGAGGGACTTCAGTGAAGGGAAAATCGATTGCCTTGTTTCTACGACGGTTGTAGAAGTTGGTGTGAACGTTCCAAATGCGACATTCATGCTCATTTATGACGCCACCCGTTTCGGGCTCGCCCAACTCCATCAGTTACGGGGGAGGGTCGGCAGGGGAGCGGATCAATCCTATTGTGTCCTTCTTGCCGATCCGAAAAACGAGGAAGGGAAAGAGCGGATGCAATCGATGACCGAGACGAATGACGGCTTCGTCTTAGCGGAAAAGGACCTTGAGCTCAGAGGAGCAGGAGACTTCTTCGGCAAGAAGCAAAGTGGAATGCCCGAATTCAAAATGGCCGACCTCGTGCATGACTACCGCGCATTGGAAACAGCACGTCAAGATGCCGAGAAGATGCTAGCATCCGATAGCTTCTGGACCTCTCCGGAATATAAATTCTTAAGAGAAGACTTGGAACAATCCGGCGCTCTTTCACAGGAACGCATGGATTAATATTGGTTACGAGGATAGACCTGCTGGTATATAGTTGCCGGTGGGTCTTTTCGCCTTTTCAAAGGTCGGTGAAGAGGTAGGATAGTAAAAAACTAAATGCATCAATCAATGTTTTGTAGAAATCAATGATGAACTATGATAATATACTGGTATTAGTACCAAGTGCTAATCCGGAAGGGTGAAACGAGTGAGAGTGCCAAAAAGGGAGAGGCAGCGCCAGCTTGAAATGAGCCTCGAACAAAATCCTTTTCTGACAGACGAAGAGTTAGCGAAACAATTTAAAGTAAGCGTTCAGACGATTCGATTAGACCGATTGGAATGTGGTATTCCGGAATTACGTGAGCGATTGAAAACAGTAGCCGCACGAACAATGGATGCAGAGGTGAAATCTCTTCAGTCCGATGAAGTGATCGGTGAAATCGTTGATATCGAGTTGGACAAGAGGGCAATTTCCTTATTCGACGTCACTGACGATCATGTCTTTCGAAGAAGTGGAATAGCTCGTGGCCATCATTTATTTGCGCAAGCGAACTCTTTGGCCGTTGCAATTCTCGATGATGATCTTGCTCTGACAGTCACATCGACACTCAATTTTTTGAAGCCTGTTAGATCGGGTGATCGCGTCATTGCACGCGCTACTGTGGATAAAGGGCGCTCAAATGAAAAGAGGACCTTTGTAGATGTTATTTCTACAGTCGAAAACGAGACTGTTTTTACAGGTGAATTCCAGATGTACCAGACTACGAACCACAGTAGGAGGGAATTATAATGATCATTGCTTTAGATGGGATGGGCGGAGATAACGCACCAGGTGAAATCATTGCAGGTGCTCTTCTAAGTTTATCGGAATTTGAAGATATACATATACATATTTATGGAAATGAAGAGAAGATGGCTCAGTATTTGAAGGAGCATCCACGTTTAAAAGTGATCCATTGTACAGAGAAAATCGAAGCAGAAGATGAACCGGTCCGTGCAATCAGACGGAAAAAAGATGCTTCGATGGTCAGAATGGCGCAAGCTGTAAAAGATGGCACAGCTGATGCTTGTGTCTCTGCTGGGAACACGGGTGCGCTAATGGCGGCCGGTCTTTTCATCGTCGGACGCATTGAAGGCATCGATCGCCCGGCATTAGCGCCGACGTTGCCGACGATTGACGGACAAGGGTTCGTTTTCTTGGATGTCGGGGCAAATTCAGACGCAAAGCCTGCTCATTTGCAGCAATATGCTATCATGGGCAGCATTTATGCAGAAAAAGTCCGTGGAATTCAAACACCACGCGTCGGTCTATTGAATATCGGAACTGAAGTAGGCAAAGGAAATGACCTGACAAAAGCAGCATACGATCTTCTTTCTGAAGCGCCTATTCAATTTGTCGGAAATGTCGAATCAAGGGATATTTTGAGTGGGCCGGCAGATGTTATTGTAACTGACGGATTTACAGGAAATATGGTATTGAAAACGATTGAAGGAACAGCTCTCGGATTCTTTTCGATGCTGAAAGAAGTATATGGTGCCTCATTGAAGTCGAAGCTGTCTGCTGCAATGGTGAAAGATGGCCTCAAAGGTTTGAAAAAGAAAATGGACTACACGGAGTATGGCGGAGCAGGTTTGTTCGGTTTGAATTCTCCAGTTATAAAAGCACACGGCTCCTCGAATGCCAATGCGATATTAAACGCGATTAGACAAGCAAGGACTATGGTCGAATTCGATGTATGCGGAACAATTAGAAGGACAGTTGGAAAGGTGGAAGCGGAATGACGAAAGTAGCGTTTATATTCCCGGGTCAAGGTTCGCAATCAGTAGGAATGGGAGCGGAGTTTTTCAAAAGTGGGGGTAATTTCCTTGAACGAGCAGATGAAGTGTTGCAGTTCGGCTTAAGCCGCTTACTTACAGAAGGCCCCCAAGAGGAGCTGACATTGACGTATAATGCCCAACCCGCCTTATTGACAGTCGGCGCTATGATCGCTTCAAAGCTTGTGGAAGAAGGCATTACGCCTGACTATACGGCTGGTCACAGTCTAGGTGAATATACTGCACTTGTCGCTTCGGGAGTACTGTCGTTCGAAGACGGCGTATCGGTCGTTCATCAACGCGGTCTATTCATGAATGATGCAGTACCTGCGGGTGAAGGAGCGATGGCAGCCATTCTTGGATTGGATGGCGAAAAGCTTCAAGAAGTGACGGATTCCATAACGGAAAAAGGCGACCCTGTCCAACCGGCAAACTTGAATTGCCCAGGGCAAATTGTTATTTCTGGCACGAAAGCAGGAGTCGAAAAAGCTTGCGTGGAACTTAAAGAAGCTGGGGCGAAACGAGCGATTCCTCTCGATGTGAGCGGACCTTTCCATTCATCCCTCATGAAGCCTGCAGCAGAACGTCTGAAAAAAGCTTTGGATGAAGTGGAAATGAAAGATACCTCTATCCCTGTCGTAGCAAATGTAAATGCAGAAACAGTTTCCGACCGCGAAGAAATCAAACAGTTGCTCGTGGAACAATTATACTCTCCGGTCCGTTGGGAAGATTCTGTCCGTGAGTTGATCAACCTTGGAGTCACACATTTCATCGAATGTGGTCCTGGAAAAGTGCTCAGTGGTCTTGTAAAGAAAATTGATAGATCTGTTACTGTGCTCCCTGTCTACGACGAAGAGACATTACAAGCAGTCATCGATGCATCGAAAGGGTGGGAATAATGGGTAGATTTGATGGAAAAACTGCGATTGTCACTGGCGCTTCAAGAGGAATCGGGCGCGAGATTGCGATTCTGCTAGGTAAAGAAGGTGCCCGTGTAGCGGTCAATTACAGTGGCAGTCAAGACAAAGCTGAAGAAGTCGTTGAATTGATCAAACAATCCGGCGGAGACGCTTTTGCTATTCAAGCAAACGTTTCAGATGCTGAACAAGTGAAACAAATGATTGACGAGACATTGAAAACATTCGGTTCAATTGATATGCTCGTAAATAATGCTGGAATCACACGTGATAACTTATTAATGCGCATGAAGGAAGACGAATGGGATGATGTCATCAACATCAACTTAAAAGGTGTCTTCCTCTGCACAAAAGCTGTGACACGCCAAATGATGAAGCAGCGTGCTGGGAAGATTGTCAACCTTGCATCGATCGTCGGTGTCATCGGTAATCCGGGACAAGCAAATTACGTCGCTGCAAAAGCCGGCGTAATCGGCTTGACGAAAACGACAGCAAGAGAGCTTGCTTCAAGGAATATTACCGTGAACGCGGTCGCTCCAGGTTTCATTACAACCGACATGACTGACGCTCTTCCTGAAGACGTGAAAGAGCAAATGCTAGCGACGATTCCTTTAGGAAAACTAGGATCCGCAGAAGACGTAGCAGGCGCAGTAGCATTCCTATTATCGAATGATGCAAACTATATTACCGGCCAGACTATAAACGTCGATGGTGGAATGGTGATGTAAGAATTTTAATATTGGAAAGGAGCGAAAGGCGGCGACTCCTGCGGGAAAAGCGTCAGCAGAAGACCCCGCAACGAAGCGTAGCGAAGTGAGGAGGCTGAAGCGACGCCCGCGGAAAGCGTCCGCCTGTAGCGAGTTTCCTGTATACATATTTGAAGGGAGGTGACTATGTTGTCAGTACTAGAACGTGTAACGAAAGTGGTTGTCGACCGTCTTGGTGTCGATGAAAGCGAAGTGAAACCTGAAGCTTCTTTCCGTGATGATCTTGGCGCAGACTCTTTGGATGTCGTTGAGCTAGTTATGGAACTAGAAGATGAGTTCGATATGGAAATTTCCGATGACGATGCTGAAAAGATCGGAACTGTCGGTGATGCAGTAAAATATATCGAAGAAAAAGTTAATTAATTTTAGTCGTATTCCGAAAAACGGGCGCGTAATTATATGACGTATTTCCCTTGAGATGCTTTCAACCTTTCTTTTGATACGAAAGGAATGAAAGTATCTCTTTTCGGTTTTGCATGTATGGCACGAACAATGTAAAATTAAATGGACTATGAACTGAAAGGCAGAATCTTAATGACAAATAAACGGAATATAAAAAGTAAATACCCTATAGTCCCTCTTCCAAGCGAGGTGCGTAAAAAATTCGAAGATCTACAACAGCGTCTCGACATCCAATTTAAAGACGTATCTCTTCTATACAACGCATTCACTCATTCGTCTTATGTTAATGAGCACCGCAGAAAAAACTTCACGGATAACGAAAGGCTCGAATTCCTCGGGGATGCCGTACTCGAGCTCGGTGTGTCACGTTTCCTTTATGCGACTGAACCAAATATGAGTGAAGGTGAGTTGACGAAATTACGGGCTGCCATTGTTTGTGAACCTTCTCTCGTCAAGTTTTCGAATGAACTCCATTTTGGTGATTTTATTTTACTTGGCAAAGGTGAAGAGCAGACGGGCGGCAGATTACGGCCAGCACTGCTTGCGGACGTATTTGAAGCATATATTGGCGCTTTGTTTTTGGATCAAGGAATGGAGCCAGTCACCCATTTCCTTGAAAAGGTTGTATTCCCGAAAATCGGGGACGGTGCTTTTTCGCATGTGATGGATTATAAAAGCCGCTTGCAGGAAATCGTACAACAGACGAACAGCGGTAGCTTGAACTATGAAATTGTCGAAGAAAAAGGTCCTGCGCATGCGAAAAAGTTTGTCACTGTCGTTAGATTGGAAAATCGTGAATTAGGGACCGGAATCGGTAGGTCTAAAAAAGAAGCCGAGCAGGAAGCGGCCCGTCAAGCCATCCAAGTATTAAAAGGTAATGAGGCCGAAGGGGAGAACTGATTGTGTTTCTGAAGAGAGTTGAAATTATTGGGTTCAAATCATTTGCTGAACGGATAGGCATCGATTTTGTTCCTGGCGTAACAGCCATCGTAGGTCCGAATGGAAGTGGAAAGAGCAATATAACTGATGCGATCCGTTGGGTGCTCGGCGAACAATCGGCCAAATCTCTCCGAGGTGCGAAGATGGAAGATGTCATTTTTGCAGGGAGTGATTCCCGGAAGCCGCTTAATTATGCGGAAGTGACGCTCATCCTCGATAATACGAATGGCCTTTTTCCGCTTGATTACACGGAAATTAGCGTGAGTCGCAGGGTATTCCGTTCGGGGGAAAGTAATTACTTATTGAACGGTCAACAATGCCGATTGAAAGATATTAATGATGTTTTCATGGATTCCGGTTTAGGTAAGGAAGCTTTTTCAATCATTTCCCAAGGACGGGTAGATGAGATACTGAACAGCCGGCCGGAAGATAGACGAAGTATATTTGATGAGGCAGCTGGCGTGTTGAAATACAAAACACGCAAAAGGAAAGCTGAACATAAGCTTTTCGAAACGGAAGACAATTTAGATCGTGTACTTGATATTCTCAAGGAATTGGATACAAGAATTGGCCCTCTTGAAAGGAATGCCGAAGCGGCCGAAAAACATCAGTTGCTGTCCGCGGAAATTAGAGAAGCGGATGTCCGCCTTCTAAATCATGATGGTGCGAAATTGCGTGAAGAAATCATTGCGAAAACGGGCCGGATCGAAGAAAAGCGATTGGAGCGCGATCGATTAGTATCGGAAATATCAAAGGCTGAACAAGAGTCCAATGCACATAAGATGCGACTGGCCCAAACAGACCGAAATATTGAAACGCTTCAAAAGCAATTAGTGGAAATCAGTGCGGAGTCCGAAAAATGGGAAGGTCGTCGTCTCTTATCACTTGAAAAACAGAAAAATTCTGAGCAGCAACTTAAGCGGATCCGACAAGAATTAGCGGAAGCTGAAAGCAATAAAGAAGACCTTGTTGTCAAATTGGCCGCTGCAAAAGAGAAATTAGCTATAACAGGATCGGAACTGGAAAAGATTAATTCGGAGATAAACGAAATTACTCAAATCCTGAAAAGGTCGGCAAAAGAGACTGAAAATGAAATCGACGAATTGAAGTCTAGCTATATCGAAATGTTGAACGAAGAAGCGACGATTCGGAATGATTTAAAGCATATCGAGGAACGGATGCAAGGTGAAAAAACTTCTTCTGTCCGAATCTCAGAACAAACTTCCGTATTGAAAAGCAGACTTCAAGAGTTGAAGGCAAAAAGATCTATCCAGTCGGTTGAACTCTCCTCTTTGCAAGAGAAGAAGGAGGAGGCGGAGGCCGCTTTCAAGCAGTCTGAAACACTTTATCGTGAAGCTGAAGAGGAATTGACAACCCAACAGCAATTTATGCAAAATGCGATGAACAAGCAGTCTGAAATGCAAGGTAGGCTGCGTGTACTCCAAAGCTTGGAAGCTGATTTTTCAGGTTTCTATTCAGGTGTCAAAGCTGTGCTGATTGCGGCTAAAGAAGGAAGATTGCGCGGTGTAGATGGAGCTGTCGCAGAGCTGATCACAGTCGGAGATTCCCATATAAAAGCGATTGAAACTGCTTTGGGCGGCGCGATGCAGCATATCGTCACGTCGACGGAGGCGGAGGCGCGGAATGCAATCGGTTATCTGAAGCAGAAAAATGCTGGTCGTGCGACATTTTTGCCGCGTGATGTCATAAAGTCTAGGAAACTTCCGATAGCATCCCTCCGTATTGTGGAGCAGCATCCCGAATTCGTCGGCACAGCTGATCAGCTCGTGCAGACGGATGAAGCGTTTTCCGTCATTACGGAAAACTTACTTGGAATGACAATTGTTGCTAGAACATTGGCTGGAGCTTCAGCTATCGCCAAATTGTTAGGATATAAATTCCGGATTGTTACACTTGACGGAGATGTCGTGAATGCCGGCGGTTCGCTTACTGGCGGAGGAGCGAAAGGGCAGTCGACAGTGTTCTCACGTAAAGCGGAATTGGAAACGCTAAGTACACAACTATCAAGAATGTCCGCCTCCATTAAAGCGGCTACTAGCAAAATAGGCAATTCAAAAATGTCTGTCGCACAGCATATGCATGATACGGAGAAGTATCGGCAACTGCGGGATGCAACTCGACAAGAAATGATTGCAATCGAATCCGTCATTCGGGAACTGGATATGGAAATTAGAGCAATCGAGTCGGAAATCTCATTAGCTGAAAAAGGAATTGAAGGCTCGGAAAGCGTTGGGGCAGAACTCCAAAATAGGAAAAAGAAATTGCTTGAACGGCATGAATTCATCAAGTCATCGTTGGATTCCACCCAGAAGGAAGTTGAAACACTCGAGCGTTTGGCTGCGGATCGTCGAAATGAAGAAACTGCGTTGATGACTAAAAATAGCGAGCTCCGGGAGCAGGCTGCCATCCTTCGAGAACAGAAAGGACATCAACAGTCTACGATCGCAGAGATGGAGCAATCGCTAAACCAACTGGAACAAAAAATGGCCAATTTGGTATCCGACCAAGAATTATACGCCGAGCGTGAATTAGGTATCGATCTCACACCAGAAGAAATAGCTGCACAAATAGATCGGTCGACGAGAGAGAAGTCGGCCATCGAACAATCATTATCTGATGAACGGGACAATAGGAATCAACTAGCCACTGTACTCGAAGAGCAGGAAGACCTTTTAAAACGTCTACGTCTCGAGGAAGGGAAGGCGGTCTCTTCGTTAAATGAAATAAATGTTGCAGCTTCACGTCTGGAAGTGAAATATGAATCCGTCACAAATCGCTTATTGGACGATTATGGCCTTTATCCTGATTTTGAATCGGAAAGTGACTTTGATGTGGATGTCACACGTAAACGTGTCGAGGAATTAAAAAGCGAAATC
Organism: Sporosarcina sp. SAFN-015; assembly: GCF_059415085.1. Taxonomy (NCBI): domain Bacteria; kingdom Bacillati; phylum Bacillota; class Bacilli; order Caryophanales; family Caryophanaceae; genus Sporosarcina; species Sporosarcina sp. SAFN-015. The sequence goes on along the minus strand of NZ_JBPFDR010000003.1, from coordinate 354,046 downwards.
GAGTCTCTTGGCTCAGTTAATCCTAGTGCGATACAAGAATTCAAGGAAGTGTCGGAGCGTCACGCATTTTTGACAGAACAACGTAACGACCTGTTAGAAGCCAAAAACACTTTGAATGAAGCGATGTCAGAAATGGACCGTGAAATGGAAATGCGATTCAGTACGACGTTCAATGCAGTACGGAGTCGATTCCATACTGTTTTCAAGGAAATGTTCGGTGGCGGGGATGCAGATTTGATCCTTACTCAACCTGACAACTTATTGGAAACGGGAGTTGAAATCGTCGCTAGGCCGCCTGGTAAAAAGTTGCAGAATTTGAGTCTGTTATCGGGTGGTGAAAGAGCGCTCACTGCGATTACTTTGCTGTTCTCCATAATTGAAGTGCGTCCTGTTCCTTTCTGCATTTTGGATGAAGTTGAAGCTGCGCTCGACGAAGCGAATGTCATCCGGTACAGTAAGTACTTGAAGAAGTTCTCGGACAATACCCAATTCATCGTTATCACCCATCGAAAAGGGACGATGGAAGGGGCTGATGTCCTTTATGGAATTACGATGCAGGAGTCAGGAGTCTCGAAGTTGATTTCGGTCAAGCTTTCCGAAGTTCCTGCCGAAGTGTTAGGGTAAGTATTGACAGAAACGATAAAAGGAGAGAGTCGGATTGGCTTTTTTTAAGAAACTGAAAGAAAAAATCTCAGGCACAAATGAAACGGTAACTGAAAAATTTAAAGAAGGTTTGTCGAAAACCAGAAATTCATTCACCTCCAAGGTGAACGATCTCGTGGCACGTTTCCGTGAAGTCGATGAGGAGTTTTTCGAAGAGCTTGAGGAATTGTTATTACAGGCAGATGTAGGCGTTGAAACGGTCATGGAGCTAGTTGATGAATTACGTTGGGAAGTTCAACGGAAAAACATTAAAAATACTGAAGGCATCCAATCTGTCATATCTGAAAAGCTCGTGGAAATTTATAAGGCTGGCGAAGAGCTTGACACCGACTTGAATATGCAAGATGAATTGACTGTCATTCTCATGGTAGGTGTCAACGGTGTAGGAAAGACGACGACGATCGGGAAGCTTGCGGCGCGCCTGAAAGATGAAGGAAAGACTGTCATGCTTGCGGCTGGGGATACATTTCGGGCAGGTGCGATCGATCAGCTAGTCGTCTGGGGCGAGCGCGTCGGTGTTGAAGTGATTAGGCAATCGGAAGGGTCTGACCCCGCGGCGGTTATGTACGATGCCATTCGTGCAGCAAAAAGCCGTAAAGTGGACGTGTTAATTTGTGATACTGCCGGCAGATTGCAAAACAAAGTGAACTTGATGAATGAACTCGAGAAAGTCCACCGAGTAATTGGCAAGGAAATCGAAGGGGCGCCACACGAAGTCCTTCTCGCACTTGATGCGACGACTGGGCAAAATGCATTGATTCAGGCCCAAACGTTCAAAGAGGCGACGAACGTGACCGGAATCGTCCTCACGAAGCTTGACGGGACGGCGAAAGGCGGTATTGTATTAGCGATCCGCAACAAACTCAACATTCCTGTTAAATTTGTCGGCCTTGGCGAGGGAATGGACGATTTGCAGCCGTTTGATCCGGAAAAATATGTGTACGGTCTATTTGCAGACGGCTTGGAAAAAGAAGCGGAAGAATGATTGTTCATACTTTTCTTCTCGTCTAGACAAGTATTTTTACTTGACAGTTCATTTCCGGCATACTAAGATTAACAGAGGGGGCGAAGCGCAATGCTTGAAAAAACGACTCGCGTCAACTTCCTCTATGATTTCTATCAGACACTGTTGACCGAAAAACAAAGGGTTTACATGCAACTCTATTATCTCGACGACCTATCTCTCGGTGAAATCGCAGAAGAATACGGTGTGTCGAGGCAAGCTGTCTATGACAATGTCCGAAGAACGGAAGCTATGCTGGAAGATTATGAAGAAAAACTGAAGTTGTTCTCCAAATTCCGAAAGCGGATGGAGATTATTGATAAGCTGGAAGAGCTTATGCTCGGAGATGATGAAGCATCCAATGAAGTTCGTATTTTATTGAACTCATTGAAAGATCATGAATAGGGGGTTCTATGCATGGCATTTGAAGGTTTGGCCCAGCGCCTGCAAGGGACGCTTCAGAAAATAAAGGGCAAAGGTAAAATCAGTGAAGCCGACGTCAAGGAAATGATGCGTGAAGTGCGATTTGCACTTATTGAAGCCGACGTCAACTTGAAAGTCGTAAAAGAATTCATTAAGACAGTAAGTGAACGTGCTGTCGGTCAAGACGTCATGAAGAGTCTGACACCCGGCCAGCAAGTCGTGAAAATCGTAAAAGATGAATTGACGAACTTAATGGGCGGAGAACAAAACCCGATCCAATTTGCAAGAAAAGCACCAACAGTTATTATGATGGTTGGTTTGCAAGGGGCGGGGAAAACGACGACGACAGGCAAGCTCGCAACAGTCCTCCGTAAACGACATAATAAGAAACCGCTCCTAGTAGCGGCGGACGTTTATCGTCCAGCAGCGATCCAGCAATTGGAAACGCTCGGTAAACAATTGACGTTGCCTGTCTTTTCATTAGGGACGGAAGTTTCTCCGGTTGAAATTGCGCGCCAAGCGCTAGCAGAAGCCGAAAAGGAACATCATGACGTCGTCATCATCGATACGGCGGGACGCCTGCATGTCGATGAAAATCTAATGCAGGAATTGAAGGATATCCGAGAACTAAGCAAACCCGACGAAGTATTCCTCGTCGTTGATGCGATGACAGGGCAGGATGCTGTAAATGTAGCAAAATCATTTGACGAAGCAATCGGAATAACGGGAGTCGTCTTGACGAAGCTCGACGGAGACACTCGTGGCGGTGCTGCATTATCCATCCGTTCTGTTACACAAAAGCCGATTAAATTTGTCGGTATGGGTGAAAAGATGGACGCCTTGGAACCGTTCCATCCCGAGCGGATGGCATCCCGGATTTTAGGGATGGGAGACGTCATGTCTTTGATCGAAAAGGCGCAGGAAAGTGTAGACGAAGAGAAGGCGAAGGAGCTTGAACAAAAGTTCCGCACGCAAACATTTACGCTCGATGACTTCTTGGATCAGCTCCAGCAAGTGAAAAAGATGGGTCCTCTTGATGAAATATTGAAGATGATGCCTGGGATGAATAAAATCAAAGGGCTTGAAAATGCCCAAGTTGATGAAAGCCAGATGGGACGCGTAGAAGCAGTTATCCGTTCGATGACAATTGCGGAACGTACAACACCTGAAATTATTAATGCAAACAGACGTAAGCGGATTGCAAAAGGATCGGGAACTTCCATTCAAGAAGTAAACCGTCTATTGAAGCAATTCGAAGACATGAAGAAGATGGTCAAACAAATGACCAACATGCAGCAAAAGGGTAAAAAGAAAATGAAAATGCCTGGTTTCGACTCTTTATTCAGGTGAAAACTTGCAATTTCAACGTAATTTTAAGGTGTTAAGAAAAAACACTTTACAAACATGAAAAACCTTGATAATATACTATCTTGTGTGAAACTATTCGGAGGTGCAAGAAAAAATGTCAGTAAAAATTCGTCTTAAACGTATGGGAGCAAAGAAAACTCCTTTCTATCGTATTGTTGTAGCAGATTCACGTTCACCACGTGATGGTCGTCAAATCGAAACAGTAGGTACGTACAACCCACTTACAAAACCTGCTGAAGTGAAAATCGACGAAGAATTGGCTCTTAAATGGCTTCAAAACGGTGCTAAGCCTTCTGATACAGTTCGTAATCTGTTCTCAGAACAAGGCATCATGGAGAAATTCCACAACGCTAAATACGGTAAATAATCAGGAGGGGTGGACATGAAGCAGCTGATTGAAACGATTGTCAAACCTTTGGTCGATCATCCCGGAGATGTTCAGGTCGACAAAGATGAGCAACATCATCGTGTCACTTACAAACTTTCCGTAAACCCCGAGGATATGGGGAAAGTGATCGGAAAGCAGGGGCGTGTCGCAAAAGCGATACGAACTATTGTTTATTCAGCAGCGGGAAGTCGCCACGGTAAGAAAGTTTACCTTGATATTGTTGATTGACATTCGTCATGAACAACTGGTTTCCGAGAGCAGACTTAATGTTTGCAAAAGAAACTATCACAAAAAAGGAGGGAGCTCATGTTCCTTCCTTTTTTGTCTACTTATGAAATGCATCCAAGTCCCGATTGAAAAGGAAGGTGTATTGTATGCAATGGTTCAACGTTGGAAAAATTGTCAACACACATGGAATACAAGGTGAAGTACGCGTCATCTCACGCACCGATTTCCCGGATGAAAGATATTCGGTTGGAAATGAACTCTCTTTGTTCATGCCGAATGAAAAAAAGCCGATTAAGTTGATTGTAGCAAGTCATCGCCGCCATAAGAACTTCGATCTTCTCACATTTGAAGGGCATTACAATATCAACGATGTTGAAAAGTACAGAGACGGCTTATTGAAAGTATCTGAAAAGCAGCTGGGCGATCTTGGTGAGAACGAATTCTATTATCATGAAATCATCGGTTGCATTGTTTATACGGATGCTGGTGAAGAGCTAGGCGAAGTGACCGAAATAATCGAAACTGGGGCCAATGATGTGTGGACTGTAACTCCTAAAAATGGGAAACCACATTATATTCCATATATCGAAGATGTTGTCAAAGAAGTTGATATTGAAAAGAAACAAATTATCATTGAGCCGATGGAAGGACTTCTTTCATGATGAAAATAGATGTCCTTTCGCTGTTTCCTGAAATGTTCGAAGGCGTCCTGCATTCTTCCATTATGAAAAAGGCACAAGAAAACGAAGCTGTTTCCTTTAAAGTTACCGATTTCAGAGATTTCTCCGGCAACAAGCACCATAAAGTGGATGACTACCCATATGGAGGCGGTGCAGGGATGGTTTTGAAACCCGAGCCGCTCTTCGCTGCAGTCGAATCACTCGCCCTTGAAGAATCAAAGAAGCCGCGTGTCATCCTTATGTGCCCTCAAGGCGCTAGATTCAATCAGCAAAAGGCCGAGGAGCTTTCCAAGGAAGAACATCTAGTCTTCCTTTGTGGCCATTATGAAGGCTATGACGAGCGTATACGCGAGCATCTTGTCACAGATGAAATATCGCTCGGAGACTTCGTGCTGACAGGCGGGGAGATCGCATCCATGGCAATCATCGACAGTGTCGTTAGACTATTGCCCAATGTATTAGGAAACACGGATTCCCCTGTCCATGATTCATTCTCGACAGGGCTCCTCGAACACCCCCAATATACAAGACCAGCTGATTTCAGAGGAATGAAAGTGCCTGATATATTGCTTTCAGGAAACCATGCCGAAATCGAAAAATGGCGCCAAGAACAATCTCTAAGACGCACATTCGAACGCAGAAGAGACCTGTTGGTAGATGCCCCATTAACAGACCATCAACAAAAGGTATTGAAACAGTTAATTGAAAAAGAGACTGATTGATAGGCGTTTCGTTGATTGAAGCGAAAGGCGGCGACTCTTGGGGGATAAGCGGGACAGGTGAGACCCCGCAACGAAGTGAGGAGGCTCACCGCCCGCCCCCCGGAAAGCGACCGCCTGTAGCGAAAATCAACTTTTTGGGCTTGCATCAGTTAGCCCTTTATGATAATATCTACTATGTACTTCTATGGGGAGTACATACTGACTGGTGTTCCGCTGCAAAGGCAAAAAGTGCAAGAGCATCTGTGGATAAGGAGAGAAAAACATGCAAAACATTATTGCAGAAGTAACAAAAGACCAACTTCGTACAGACCATCCTGATTTCCGTCCTGGGGACACTGTCCGCTTGCACGTGAAAATCGTTGAGGGCACGCGCGAGCGTATCCAATTGTTCGAAGGTGTCGTTATCAAGCGTCGTGGTGGCGGGATCAGTGAAACATTTACTGTCCGTAAAATCTCCAACGGTGTAGGTGTTGAACGTACATTCCCTGTACACACACCGAAAATCGCTAAACTTGAAGTTACTCGTCGCGGTAAAGTACGTCGTGCGAAATTGTACTACCTTCGCAGCCTTCGCGGAAAAGCTGCACGTATCAAAGAAATTCGATAAAATTCAAACAGCGGGGATTACATCTCCGCTGTTTCCTATTCAACAGAAGGAGACCAAAAAAATGGTCTCCTTTCTTTTTGCCTCCATACTAAATAGAATGTACAATGAAGGTAGTGACTTGGCAGGAGGCTTTGTGATGAATGATGAGAAGAAAAAAAATGAAACTTGGGAATGGATAAAAGCGCTATTAATTGCGTTTGGATTGGCGGCAATCATCCGGATCTTCCTATTCACACCGATAGTTGTGGATGGTATTTCAATGATGCCGACGCTTGAACACGGCGACAAAATGATCGTCAACAAAATCGGCTACACACTCGGCAAACCCGACCGTTTTGACATCGTCGTATTTCATGCACCTGAAAAGAAGGATTACATTAAAAGGGTCATCGGCCTTCCAGGGGATAAAGTGGAATATAAAGATGATGTTCTCTACATTAACGATCAACCTTATGACGAACCATACCTTGATCAATATAAAGCCGAAGTAACAGAAGGCACTCTAACCGAAGATTTCACACTGGAAGAGAAAATCGGTATGCAGACAGTTCCCGAAGGCCATGTCTTCGTAATGGGTGATAACCGCCGGAAAAGTAAAGATTCCAGACACATAGGAGCAGTACCGATTGATGAAATTATAGGAAGCACAAAATTTATATTCTGGCCGATCAATGACTTCGGCATGGTGGACTGAAAGAAAGGATGAAATCAATGACCATTCAATGGTTTCCAGGCCATATGGCCAAAGCAAGACGTGAAGTGACGGAGCAATTGAAGCTTGTCGACATCGTATTCGAATTGATTGATGCTCGATTGCCTCTCTCTTCTAGAAACCCGATGATCGATGAAGTCATCCAGCAAAAACCGCGATTGCTCATTTTAAATAAAATGGACCTTGCAGACGAGAAGGAAACGGAACGTTGGATCAAACACTTCGATTCGAAAGGAATCCGTGCTGTTGCCATCAATTCCTTCGAAGGTAAAGGATTGCAAACAGTGACGAAGGCGGCGAAGGAAATACTTGCTCCGAAAATCGAGCGTCTGAAAAAGAGAGGCATACGACCAGGAGCAATTCGCGCCATGATTGTCGGAATCCCTAATGTCGGGAAGTCGACTTTGATCAACCGCTTGGCAAAGAAAAATATAGCGAAGACAGGAAACAAGCCAGGCGTCACAAAAGCACAGCAATGGATCAAATTCGAAAAGGAACTTGAATTGCTCGACACTCCCGGAATTCTTTGGCCGAAATTTGAAGACCAGGCTGTCGGTTATAAGCTTGCCCTTACAGGCGCAATCAAGGATACGATCGTTAATATGGAAAGCTTGGCGGTATATGGGCTTCGCTTTTTGGAGGAGCATTACCCCGACCGACTCGAGCAACGTTACGGGATCCCGACTGTAGGCGAGGATATCCAAAAAGTATTCGATGTGATCGGCGAGTCCCGAAAAGCATATACACAAGGCGGCGAAATCGATTACGACAAAGTGGCTGAGTTGATTATCCAAGATATCCGCAATGAGTTGCTTGGCAAACTGACTTTCGATTTTACGTCTGATTTAGTACAGGTCGATGACGTCACGGAATAAACCCGTGACTTATCGACCTTTTCTTATTGAGGGAGTCACAATCCGGATTTTTGTCCGATATATAAATAGAAGGTGAAGAAAATGAAAACGATTAAAGAAATTTCCGACATACTGAATCAAACCACGAACCCAGAGCCATGGATGAAAGAATTGGAAGACGACTACCGCGCAGGCGTCAAAACCGAATTGAAAAAATGGTATCGCAATTATGCGAAAAAACAACAGTTGGAAGAAATGCTGCAAGAAAAAATCGATTTCGATGCTGCATTTAAAACAGCCGAAGACACACTTGTCGCAGGTGTCGACGAGGCCGGCAGAGGGCCACTTGCAGGACCAGTCGTTTGTGCTACTGTCATATTGCCAAATGAAGCTCCGCAACTGCTTGGCCTTAATGATTCTAAAAAAATATCTGCCCAAGAAAGAAATCGATTAGCTTCTATTATTAAAGACATCGCGATCAGTTATTCAATACATATTCAATCAGCAGAAAGAATCGATCAAATAAACATCTATGCAGCTACTCGAGAATCAATGGAAATAGCTGTAACGAATCTACACATTCAACCGGATATCGTCTTGGCGGACGCCATGAAACTACAGCTTAGCTGCAAGACAGTTTCGATCATTAAAGGGGACGCTCAAAGTCTTGCCATAGCGGCCGCTTCCATTCTTGCAAAGACAACGAGAGATCAATTGATGGACGAACTTCATGAAGAATTTCCGATATACAATTTTAAGAAAAACGTTGGATACGGCACTGGAGAGCATGTGGAGGCGCTGCACCTGCATGGACCGTGTAAACACCATAGAAAGACGTTTGAACCTGTAAAATCGATTTTAGAAGGAAGGTGAGCTCCAATATGAATTATCCATCGATTCCCCGTTTTAGCAGTCAGTCCATATCTGTATCACAACAGCCTTTGACGATTCGGGAAGGCCAAATGTTTCATGGGCAAATTAAACAGCTTTATCCTGGCCAGATGGCTGAAGTGCAAATCGGTGGACAAAAATTGATGGCAAGACTTGAAGTGCCCATGAAAGCGGGCGACGCTTATTATTTTCAAGTGAAATCAGTCACTCCTGAACTACAAATCAAAGTAATTTCAGGACCTTTACAAGCAACTGAAGGACAAGCGAGGCAATTGTCAAACTTAATGGATTCAATGCAACTCCCAAAATCTCCGGAGATGCAAAACGTATTAAATCATTTTTTGAATCAAAAACTTCCCATTTCCAAAGAAGTCTTGCTGGAAGCGGTTCAGCTGTTGAAAACAGTTCAACCATCTATTTATAATGACGCGCTCAACTCCATTCAGAAATTAGTCGATTTGAAATTACCACTTACCGAAGTCAATTTACAGTCACTACTAGGAGTAGAGATTAAAGAGGGACTCCACCAGAGCTTGAATGCATTAAGGAATGCATTAGCCGAAGATACAGGCATACAAACGCAGTTGAAGGAAACAATCCTTTCAACGTTAGGAGCTGGAGGCAAGCTGATAGCTTCTGCCATGGAAAGAGCGTTGTTGAGTACTGCGATGCTGCAAATGTTAAACGAAGCTGCTCCTCGAGAAGAACGATTCCAAGTTTTGCAGATACTGAAGAGCGCAGGGGTTATGCCTCCGAATGCAACGCTTGCCAATTTGCAGTCGATACTCCATTCAGATTTGATTGAAAGTACTGCAACGGTGCCGAAGATGGAATCAGGAAGTCAGACCATGGAGTCGCGCGCCATCAGCTCGTCGAACCCGACTCAAATAACGGCTTCCTCATTATTGGAAGCTTGGAAATCTATCTTACGAGCAGACTCTTCCGGTACCTCTGCAGGAGTAGAAGTCGAGTTAAGCCAACTGAAAAATTTACTCAAAAACGATTCTGTCCTGCAACAGCCCATTAGGCTTCAGCTGACAGCTCTTATAGAAGAATTGGAAAGCAATCCTTCTGTCGGAATTAGAAGCTCCCTAGTCGGTGAGCAGATCAGTAGGATGATGGTCAGCATGATATTAGAACAAAACCAAGCTATGCCGTTTCAGACTGAGATGACAACCGGTTTTGCGAAACTATTGAACTCTGAAAACGTTGATGTCAAGCTTCAAGAGCTTTTTCGGGCAATGGAGCAATCGTCTTTGCCTGTAACAAAGGAATTGATTCGGACTGCTCAAGCAGCTGTAGAGCTTGTGATTGACGGCAAAGTGATAAAAGAATCGATGCAAACCGTTTTCAAATCACTCGGACTTAATTATGAAGCGGAGTTGCTTCATCGAAATGCAGACGTTAGCAGGATAATGGAAACGCTCAAACCTCAATTGGTCGCTCTGTTGCATGACAGCATGGTTTCTCCTATATCTCGTGAAGCTGCAGAGATGGTAATTACGAGAATGAATGGTACGCTCTTACATTCTGGCGATACAGGTGTGAACCAGCAAATTATTATGCAGCTGCCCCTCGAGTTCCTCGGTAAACGGATTGACGCAACGCTCCAATGGAATGGAAGGAAAAAGGACGATGGTAAAATCGATTCGGATTTTGCAAGAATACTATTTTATTTGGAATTGGAATCGATTCATAAGACAGTCGTGGATATGCAAGTTCAAAATCGTGTCGTCACTTTAACGGTTTTCAATGAAACGCCACAATTAAGGGAGACCGGTCATCTTTTACATGAAAAATTACGTATGGGACTCGAATCGATTGACTATCGGCTGTCTGGAGTCACCTTTAAAAAGTTTGAGGAAGAAGGCAAAAGAGAGTCAAAAAGGCGGAATGAAATGATTTCAGATCAAGGTGGAGTTGACTTCCGAATATGACAGAACAAAAACACACTCGTAAAGAAGCAGTTGCGTTGTCCTATAATCCGAATGCTGGCGATGCACCGAAAGTTGTGGCAAAAGGAAAAGGAAAAATTGCGGAAAACATTTTGAACAAGGCGCAAGAGCATGACGTTCCAATACAAGAGGATCCGACACTGATCGAATTGCTAGGGCAGCTTGAGGTGAATGAAACAATTCCAGAGCAATTGTATCAGGCTGTAGCAGAAGTGTTTGCATACATCTATCAAGTAGATAGGGAGCATGAATCTCGAAAGAATAATAGGGCAGAATGACGAAAAGTATCAAATAATATCAAAAAATGCTTATATGCCTACAACAATTGTGGACATTATTTTACATCTTTACTACAATGGATACGGCAGTAAATTATGAGCTACAAGTTCGAATGGAGGATGTAAGATGAATATCCATGAATATCAAGGAAAGCAGCTGCTCAGAGATTATGGCGTTGCTGTTTCAAACGGTCGGGTAGCATTCTCACCCGATGAAGCTGTAAAAGCGGCAAAAGAACTCGGTACGGACGTTATCGTCGTCAAAGCGCAAATCCATGCAGGTGGACGTGGTAAAGCCGGTGGTGTTAAAATCGCTAAAAATCTTGACGAGGTACGCGAGTATGCAAAAGAGCTTCTTGGCAAAACCCTTGTGACCCATCAAACAGGCCCTGAAGGAAAAGAAGTAAAACGACTTCTCGTCGAAGAAGGATCTGATATCAAAAAAGAATATTATTTAGGTCTAGTCGTTGACCGCGCTACAGATCGCGTTACTTTAATGGGATCTGAAGAAGGCGGAATGGATATCGAGGAAGTCGCTGAAAAGACACCTGAAAAAATCTTCAAAGAAGTTATCGATCCTGTCGTCGGCTTAACAGGCTTCCAAGCGCGCCGGATGGCATTCAACATGAACATCCCTACACATCTTGTGAATAAAGCTGCAAAATTCATGTTAGGACTCTACCAAGTGTTTGTTGAAAAAGACGCATCAATCGTAGAAATCAATCCACTAGTTGTCACAGGTGATGACAATGTCTTAGCGTTGGATGCAAAATTCAACTTTGATGATAACGCACTATATCGTCATAAAGATATCGTGGAATTACGCGATTTCGATGAAGAAGATCCAAAAGAAATCGAAGCTTCCAAATACGACCTTAGCTACATATCTCTTGATGGCAACATCGGCTGCATGGTAAACGGTGCAGGTCTTGCTATGGCTACGATGGATACAATCAATTACTACGGCGGCTCGCCGGCCAACTTCCTTGACGTTGGGGGCGGCGCTACTGCTGAAAAAGTTACAGAAGCATTCAAAATCATCCTCTCTGACGATGCCGTCAAAGGAATTTTCGTCAATATTTTCGGTGGTATCATGAAGTGTGATGTAATCGCGGAAGGTGTAATTGCTGCTGCGAAAGAAGTAGGCCTTGAAGTGCCGCTAGTTGTCCGTTTGGAAGGTACGAATGTTGACAAAGGTAAAGCACTATTGAACGAATCAGGGTTAAATATCATCGCTGCTGACACAATGGCAGACGGTGCACAAAAGATTGTTGAACTCGTAGGCTAAGAAAGGCAGGGACAAACGATGGCAATTTATATTAATAAAGACACTAAAGTGATTGTTCAAGGTATTACAGGCTCAACAGCGCTTTTCCATACGAAGCAAATGCTTGAGTATGGTACGAAAATCGTCGGCGGCGTTACACTGGGCAAAGGCGGAACAGAAGTTGAAGGAGTTCCGGTTTTCAACACAGTTGAAGAGGCTGTAAAAGCTACAGGTGCAAATGTATCAGTCATTTACGTTCCAGCTCCATTTGCAGCAGATGCAATCATGGAGGCGGTTGATGCTGACTTGGATATGACAATCTGTATTACAGAACATATTCCGGTCATAGACATGATTAAAGTGAAGCGTTACATGGAAGGCAAAAAAACACGCCTTGTTGGACCGAACTGCCCAGGTGTCATTACATCTGATGAGTGTAAAATCGGTATCATGCCTGGATATATCCATACAAAAGGCCATGTAGGCGTTGTATCGCGTTCAGGAACATTGACTTACGAGGCTGTTCACCAACTTTCACAAGCGGGCATCGGTCAAACGACTGCTGTTGGTATCGGTGGAGACCCTGTAAACGGAACAAACTTCATTGACGTACTAAAAGAATTCAACGAAGATCCTGAAACTTATGCGGTTGTCATGATCGGCGAAATCGGCGGTACAGCTGAAGAAGAAGCGGCTGAATGGGTGAAAGCTAACATGAACAAACCTGTTGTCGGCTTCATCGGCGGTCAAACTGCACCTCCAGGAAAACGCATGGGCCATGCTGGCGCAATCATTTCCGGAGGTAAAGGTACAGCAGCTGAAAAAATCAAAGCAATGAATGCTGCAGGCATCGAAGTAGCCGACACACCTTCTGTAATCGGCGAAACGCTTATCAAAGTCCTTAAAGATAAAGGACTTTACGAAAAATGTAAAACTCATTGATCAACTGTACGGCATGCAGGTAAAACTGCATGCTGTTCTTTTACATATTCACGAATTGGAGGAGAAATCATGTGAAACTGTCTGATGTAGACCGAAGGTTGTTGGCTTTGCATTATGTTTATCCAGTACCGTTTAATAAAGATGCAGAAATTTTGAAGGTGGACCCCGAGCTTCATAACCTATTCAATTATCATGCAGATGAATTGGCAAGGCTGCTACATATCCCCAAACAGAAAGCAGTCCGTCTGAATGAACAGCTGAAAAGGCACGAACAAACCCCTTTTACTCTTCTTTATCATCATGAGAAAATCATCCCTATTCCAATTACGAACCCTGCCTATCCGAAGGCATTGAAATGGCTTGTAGACCCTCCTGCCGTCCTCTATGTGAAAGGCGATCCAACGATATTGGACACAACTTGTAAAGTCGCGATCATCGGTTCTCGAAAAGCGACCGACTATACAAAGAATGCGCTTTCATTCATCGTTCCGCCGTTAGTCGATCAAGGAGCCGTAATCGTTTCTGGTCTTGCGAAAGGGGCAGATACGATGGCTCACGAGTCCACAATCCATTTTGGCGGAAAAACGATTGCAGTCCTCGGCCATGGCCTATTCCATTTGTATCCGTATGAAAACAAAAAGCTTGCAGAAAAACTAGCTGAACAACACTTATTGCTGACGGAATATCCTCCTTATATGAGACCTGCCAGATGGACATTTCCAATGAGGAATCGAATTATCAGCGGCTTGTCCGAATCGATCATCATTACGGAATCTGAAGAAAAGAGTGGTACGATGAGCACTGTGGATCATGCCCTCGAGCACGGAAAGACCGTTTATGCAGTTCCTGGTCCGATTACATCGTCACTATCGCTTGGGCCGAATAAATTGATCGAACAAGGTGCGAAACCTATTTGGAACGGCTTTCAGGCGCTTGAAAACCACTCTATTCTCTAACGGGGAAAACATGCCTTTTATTGAAAAGGTTGATTTTAAATCAAATCTGTTATACATTTTGCAACAGATATTCTTTTACATCCGGATACACTGGTAAGGGGATTGGGCAAGAACAAATAGACAGCCCTGCGGAATTGTAAAAAGGGAACCTCTATGAGGAGGAACATGATAAATGGCAGATTACTTAGTAATTGTAGAATCGCCAGCCAAGGCGAAAACAATTGAGCGTTATTTAGGAAAAAAGTATAAGGTGCGTGCTTCCATCGGGCACTTGCGGGATTTGCCGCGAAGTCAGATGGGTGTAGATACCGAAAATAATTATGAACCGAAATACATTACGATACGAGGAAAAGGACCGATACTCCAAGAATTGAAAAAAGATGCCAAAAAAGCGAAGAAAATCTTTCTCGCGGCTGACCCCGACAGAGAAGGGGAAGCGATTGCTTGGCATTTGGCGCACCAATTAGGCATCGATATCGATTCGGATTGCCGTGTCGTTTTCAATGAAATCACAAAGGATGCTATTAAGGAATCTTTCAAACACCCGAGGCCGATCGATATGAACCGGGTAGATGCTCAACAGGCAAGAAGGATACTGGATAGACTCGTAGGCTATAATATTAGTCCGATTCTTTGGAAGAAAGTGAAGAAAGGATTGTCTGCCGGGCGTGTACAATCAGTCGCGCTCCGACTGATCATCGATCGGGAGAATGAGATCAAAGCTTTCGTTCCTGAAGAGTATTGGAGCATTTCTGGCCGATTCACCAAAGACGGGAAAACATTTGACGCATCATTTTACGGGGATGCATCGAAGAAAATAAAGCTTGAAAATAAACAGCAGGTTGACGAAATCCTATCCAAAATGTCAGGCGATGAATTTGAAATCGTCAATGTCGTCAAAAAGGAGAGGAAAAGAAATCCTGCCCCACCATTCACGACATCTTCATTGCAACAAGAAGCGGCTCGAAAATTGAATTTCAGAGCGCGGAAAACGATGATGCTTGCCCAACAGCTATATGAAGGGATAAACACCGGGAAAGAAGGCATCGTCGGTCTTATCACTTATATGAGAACGGATTCCACACGTATTTCAGAAGGTGCCAAAGGAGAAGCTGTTTCCTTCATCGAAACGATGTACGGCAAGGAGTTCGTTGCTACATCGAAAGCGAAGACGAAGGAATCGGCGAATACGCAAGATGCGCATGAAGCAGTAAGACCAACATCGGTCATGAGGCCCCCTGAAGCGATGAAAGCGTTTTTATCTCGGGACCAGCATAGACTCTATAAATTGATATGGGAACGCTTTGTTGCAAGTCAGATGGCTCCTGCTGTGCTTGACACGGTCACTGCGGATCTTATGAATGGCGATGTCAAATTCAGGGCAACAGGTTCTGAAGTGAAATTCCCTGGTTTTATGAAAGTCTATATCGAAGGAGAAGACGATCAGGAAGAGGAGAAGGATCGCATTCTTCCGCCGCTCGATAAAGGGGAGCATGTGAAAGGAAGCGAAATCGATCCGAAACAGCATTTCACTCAACCGCCGCCAAGATATTCAGAAGCTCGACTTGTTAAAACATTGGAGGAGCTTGGAATAGGACGGCCGTCAACTTATGCTCCTACACTCGACACGATCCAGAAACGAGGGTATGTCACGTTAGACGCTAAACGGTTCGTTCCGACAGAGCTCGGGGAAATCGTCCATCAAGCGGTGAATCAATACTTCCCAGATATCATAGATATCGAGTTCACAGCCGAAATGGAGAAGAACCTCGACGGAGTTGAAGATGGTGAGGTTGAATGGAAGCAAGTCATCGATGAATTTTATAAAGAATTCGAGAAGCATGTCAAAGTTGCTGACGAGGAAATGGAAAAAATCGAAATCAAGGACGAGCCTGCGGGTGAAGATTGTGAAAAATGTGGATCACCAATGGTATTCAAAATGGGCCGGTATGGAAAATTTATGGCTTGCTCAAACTTCCCTGACTGCAGAAATACAAAAGCGATCATCAAGCCGATCGGAGTTACTTGTCCTTCTTGTAAAGAAGGGCAGGTCGTAGAGAGGAAGAGCAAGACAAAAAGGATTTTTTACGGATGCGACAGGTATCCTGAGTGTGAATATGTCTCATGGGATAAACCGATAGCAAGGCCTTGTCCGAAATGTCAAAGTACATTAGTTGAAAAAAGACTGAAAAAAGGTGTGCAAATCCAATGTACGGAATGTGACTACAAAGAGGATGCGCAAGAATAAGAAGATTGAAAAGAGGATGGCTGAATGACACTAATCGTAAATGTCATCGGAGCAGGACTGGCCGGGAGTGAGGCGGCTTGGCAAATCGCCTCCCGGGGAGTTCGAGTCCGTTTATATGAAATGAGACCAGTAAAGCAGACGCCAGCCCATCATACAGATAAATTTGCGGAACTAGTCTGCAGTAATTCATTGAGAGCGAACAATTTGACGAATGCGGTAGGAATTATCAAAGAAGAGATGCGCAAGCTCAATTCCCTCATCATCAACGCAGCAGATGCATGTGCGGTTCCTGCTGGGGGAGCACTTGCGGTCGATCGTCATGAGTTTGCAGGGAATGTGACAGAAAAAATTAAAAACCATCCGTTAATTGAAGTCATCAATGAAGAAGTGACGGTATTGGATGAAATGATGGAAGGCATCACAGTCATTGCAACAGGTCCTTTAACTTCACCTGCATTGGCTGAGCGCATTCGGGAATTAACGGGAGAGGAATATCTCTATTTCTATGACGCTGCCGCTCCAATTGTCGAAAAAGAGTCTATCGATATGGATAAAGTATATTTAAAGTCACGATACGATAAAGGTGAAGCCGCCTATTTGAACTGTCCAATGAACGAAGAGGAATTCAAGCGATTCCATGAAGCGCTGCTTAATGCAGAAGTCGCCCCTTTAAAGGAATTTGAGAAAGAAGTGTATTTCGAAGCTTGTATGCCTGTCGAAGTAATGGCTCGACGGGGAGAGAAAACACTTTTATTCGGACCGATGAAACCGGTCGGTCTGGAAGACCCGAAAACGGGAAAACGACCGAAAGCTGTCGTTCAATTGCGTCAAGACGATGCTGCGGGAACTTTGTATAACATCGTTGGGTTCCAGACGCATATGAAGTGGGGAGCGCAAAAAGAGGTGCTTCAACTTATTCCTGGGTTGGAAAACGTTGAAATCGTCAGGTATGGTGTTATGCACCGGAATACATTCATTAATTCCCCTCGCGTTCTAAATTCTACTTATCAACTAAGAAAGAACAGCAAAATTTTCTTTGCTGGCCAGATGACGGGCGTGGAAGGATATGTCGAATCGGCAGGCTCCGGTTTGATTGCCGGAATCAATGCCGCAAACTTGGCGTTGGGTAAAGAGCCGCTCCAATTCCCGATAGAGACTGCGTTAGGGAGTATGGCCAGATATATAACGGAGGCCGATTCAACGAACTTCCAACCAATGAATATCAATTTTGGATTATTCCCTGATTTAGGCGAGCATATCAAGTCAAAAGTCGAACGCGCAGAGAAACATGCTGAACGTGCATTCAAGGCACTTGAGCAGTTTCAACCTTCATTGCACATGTAAACTAAAGACTGCACATGTCGGATACTATTCCGCATGTGCGGCTTTTTAATGTGATACATATAAAAATTGAACAAACTGTGTCTAAAAAATAGCAGATGTCTGACATCCCAAGACGATTAAGTTGCCGTCGCAATATATTTTACGTTATAGTGAATCGTGGATGACTTTTGAATTTCTGAATTAGTCCTCCTATTCGATTAATGGCAGTATCAAGTGGGTTCAAAAAAAGAAAAAATAACCACTATTCAAACATGTTCCAATTTTGCTATAATTGACAGAGTGATTCATATGGGGGTGAAGCACTTGCGACGAATTGGTCCAGAGACTGTTCTTGACGAATACATATCTTACATACGACTGGAAAAGAACTATTCATCTTGGACGGTTTCTGAATACAGCAATGATATTCAAGAGTTTTTCACTTTTTTATCCCAAGAAGGAATTGCTGATCTGAATGATGTCGAGTATCCTGAAGCAAGATTGTATATAACAACGCTGTACGATAAAGGTTTAGCTAGGAAGACAATCTCAAGAAAGATTTCATCGATTCGGTCATTTTATAAGTTTGGCAATGCTCGATTCGGGATAAATGATAATGCATTCCGATTATTGCATCATCCAAAGAAGGAAGAGCGGCTTCCGGCTTTTTTTTATGAAAAGGAATTGGCGTCGCTCTTTGAAGCATGCAATGGAGATGATCTGAAATCATTGCGAAATAGCGCTCTTCTTGAACTGCTGTACGCCACTGGAATCCGGGTAAGTGAGCTGACATCCATTGAATTGGGTGATATCGATAACTCTCTCGGTATCGTCAAGGTAATGGGAAAAGGCAGGAAAGAGCGCTACGTCCCATTCGGAAGCTTCGCACAGGATGCACTTGAATCCTATATGGAAAAATGTCGTCCTGTATTAATGAAGAAGAAAAGTCATCAATCACTGTTTGTCAATTTACGTGGCGATCCTATAACGGACAGGGGTGTCCGTCATGTGCTAAGTGCAATGATGGAAGAAGCGGCTATCAATGGAAAGATTTATCCGCATATGATCCGCCATTCCTTTGCAACACATCTGTTGTCGAATGGAGCAGACATTAGAACAGTGCAAGAATTGCTTGGTCATAGTCATTTATCATCGACACAGGTGTATACACATGTCACTAAAGAGCATTTACGGAAAACGTATATGAAAACACATCCGCGAGCTTAGGAGGATGAACTGATGGAATTTCATTCTACAACGATTTTCGCCATACGGCACAAAGGTGTCTGTGCGATGTCGGGTGATGGACAAGTGACGATGGGAGAATCCGTCGTCATGAAACATACTGCAAAAAAAGTGAGAAGACTATTTGGCGGGAAAATTATTGCTGGATTTGCGGGATCGGTTGCCGATGCCTTTACACTTTTCGAACTTTTCGAAGGCAAGCTCGGTGAATTCAATGGGAATTTGGAACGCGCCGCTGTAGAGTTAGCTAAAGAATGGCGGGGCGACCGTATTTTAAGAAAGTTGGAGGCAATGTTGCTTGTTGCTGACAAAGATCGGCTTCTGCTCGTATCGGGAACGGGTGAAGTAATCGAACCGGATGACGGCGTTCTTGCGATCGGATCTGGTGGCAACTATGCATTGGCGGCAGGACGCGCGCTGAAAAAATATAGCGGCGACACACTTACCGCCGAGCAGATTGCCAAGGCGGCGCTTGAAACTGCAGCTGAAATATGTGTCTACACAAATGACCGGATTATTGTGGAGGTACTCGAATGAATAAAAAACAGGAATTGACCCCTCGCGAACTTACTGCTTACTTGGATCGATATATTGTAGGGCAGGATGCTGCAAAACGGGCAGTTTCCGTTGCAATCCGGAACAGGTATAGAAGAAGCCTTTTGACAGATGATGAAAAGAGAGAGATCATCCCTAAAAACATTCTGATGATTGGACCGACAGGTGTAGGGAAGACTGAAATAGCAAGAAGGATTGCAAGACTAGTCAACGCTCCTTTCGTAAAAGTCGAAGCGACTAAGTTCACCGAAGTCGGATATGTTGGCCGAGATGTCGAATCGATGGTTAGGGATTTGACAGAAGCAGCAGTCCGAATCGTCCGAGACGAAATGCGCGAATCCGTCAAGGGCCAAGCAGAGAAGCTTGCAGAAGAGCGGCTTGTCGAATTGCTCGTTCCTGAGAAAAAGCGCAAAGCCAATATGCAAAATCCTTTTGAAATGCTTTTTGGGCAAAAGACTGAAGAGGATGATAAAAACCCTGAAGAAGCGAATGATCTCAGTAGAAAAAGGTCGGAAATTGCCCGTCGTTTAGCAGCAGGTGAACTGGAAGAAGAATCAATCACGGTGGAAGTTTCTTCTCAACAACCATCGATGTTTGATGCACTGCAAGGTTCGGGAATGGAACAAATGGGTGCAAGTATGCAGGATGCTTTATCTTCGCTCATGCCGAAAAAGATGACGAAACGCAAAATGAAGGTGAAAGATGCTAGAAAGGTCCTTCAAGCCGAAGAAGCGGATAAGCTGATCGATCATGATGAAATCGCAAGAAAATCAGTTGAATTGACTGAGCAATCCGGCATCATCTTTATCGATGAGATGGATAAAATTGCGAGTCGTAGCAATGGCGGCGGTTCATCTGCAGACGTTTCGAGGGAAGGGGTTCAAAGGGATATACTACCAATCGTTGAAGGTTCAACGGTTACAACGAAGTATGGTCCTGTGAAAACTGATTTCATCCTATTCATTGCGGCAGGCGCTTTTCACATGTCGAAGCCGTCAGATATCATTCCTGAACTTCAAGGACGCTTTCCAATCAGGGTGGAGCTTGAGAAGCTCTCGAAAGAGGATTTCGTCCGGATTTTAAAGGAGCCTGATTTTTCGTTGATTAAGCAATATGAAAAATTGTTGGCGACGGAAAATGTCGAAATTGAATTCTCGGATGATGCAATTGAAAGAGTTGCTGAAATTGCATTCGATGTGAACGATAATACCGAAAACATCGGCGCAAGAAGATTGCATACGATACTGGAGAAATTGCTTGAAGAATTATCGTATGAAGCTGCAGAGATTGGACCGTCATCGATTAAAATAACAGTTGCTTATGTCGATGAAAAGTTGAAAAATATCGTTAAAAATAAAGATTTGTCACATTTTATATTATAATGAGGGCGTTTTAGTTTATTTAACGATTGAAAAGCTTTAGAATATTCTTAAATACAAAAGGAACTTTAGGAGGAAATATTTATGTCTTTATTAGCGAAAACAAGAAAAATTAATGCAATGTTACAAGAAACAGCAGGAAAACCGGTTAACTTCAAAGAAATGGCTGAAAAACTCAGCTTAGTTATTGAATGTAATGCTTTCATCGTCAGCAGAAAAGGGAAGTTGCTCGGCCTTGAGATCCATCATCAAATCGACAATGAGCGTATGAAACAAATGTTCCAAGAACGAAAATTCCCTGAAGAGTATACACAAAAACTTTTCGAAGTGAGTGAAACATCTTCAAACATTGACGTATACAGCGACTACTCAGTATTTCCTGAAGAGGAACGTGAACTGTTCAAAGACGGTTTAACGACTGTTGTTCCGATCATCGGAGGCGGTGAGCGTCTTGGTACACTTATCCTTGCACGACTTAAAGAAAAATTCACTGAAGATGACCTAATCCTTGCAGAGTACGGTGCAACAGTTGTCGGCATGGAAATTCTTCGTGAAAAGGCTGAGGAAATTGAAGTGGAAGCGCGTAGCAAGGCTGTAGTACAAATGGCTATCAACTCATTGTCCTACAGTGAACATGAAGCGATTGAACATATCTTTAAAGAGCTTGATGGCAATGAAGGCCTTCTTGTCGCTTCGAAAATTGCAGACCGTGTAGGGATTACACGTTCCGTTATCGTCAATGCTTTGCGTAGGCTAGAAAGTGCTGGTGTAATTGAATCGCGTTCACTTGGTATGAAAGGCACATACATTAAAGTATTGAACAGCAAATTCCTTGAAGAACTTGAAAACCAAAAGAATTAATATTCTAAACACTTCGGTTGTTAGTCAGCCGAAGTGTTATTTTTATGGGAAGGAATGAGTAATCGGTCTACTGGTGAATAATACTAAATTGCTACGATGAGAAATTAGTCCTAAGAACTATAAAGGCAACGATTTAGCGTGGATAAAAGGGTTGTTTTGAACTAATTCTATTTTAATTAATATGATGGACAAAGTTCGCCAAAATCCGATACAATAAGATATGTGTTTTCATTGAAAGTTTTATAGAAATGATTATCTACCTAATAGAATCTAGTAAACATTTGAGGTGAAATATAGTTATGAACATTTATGGTTCAACGATTTCGCTACTTGAGAAGGGTTTGGACTTTTCTTCTGCAAAGGGAAAAGTTATTTCGCAAAATATAGCAAATATCGACACGCCAAATTACAAGGCGAAACATGTCAGTTTCAAGGAAATGATGCATGAAGCCCAAAGTAAGCCAATCAATGCGTATCGGACGAATGAACTGCATTTCGACTTTGCTTCCAAAGCTTCTCAACCGGGTATAGCCAAATATGCCGACTTTCGATATAGGCAAGATGGCAATGGTGTTGATATGGATAAGGAGCAGGCAGATCTTGCAGCAAATCAAATTTATTATAATGCTTTGGTCGACCGTCTCAGCAGTAAATTCAACTCGTTACAAAACGTCATAAAAGGAGGCCGATAATTCATGTCTATTTTCCATAGCCTTAATACTTCAGCCTCGGCACTAACAGCTCAGCGACTAAGAATGGACGTCATTTCATCCAATATGGCTAATATCGAAACCAGCCGTGGAAAGATGGTAGATGGTGAGTGGCAGCCGTATCGTCGAAAGACAGTCAGCTTACAGCCGGCAGAAGGGCGTTTTTCATCTATGCTTCAAGCGGCGATGGGGAGCCGGGATAGAGGGGCTGCGGGTTACGGGGTAACAGTCTCACGCATTCAGGAAGATGTCGAAACTCCATTCAAGCTTGTCTTTGATCCAACCCATCCAGATGCAAATGAGGAAGGGTATGTCCAAATGCCGAATGTGGATCCATTACGAGAAATGATCGACCTTATGTCGGCGACTAGGTCTTATGAAGCGAATGTCACAGTGCTGAACGCTAACAAAGCGATGCTTATGAAAGCCCTTGAAATAGGGAAATGATGAACGGGAAGGGGATTGATGACTGATGCCGATACAATCCATACAAGGTGCAGGGAATCCTACAGGTTTGATGAAAATCAATCAAGGTATTCAACCAACGCCATTTGAATCGCAAAAAAGCTTCGGTACATTTTTGAAGGATGCTATCCAAGAAGTGAATGTCAAACAGATCGAGTCAGATACAATGACCCAAAAACTAATCTTAGGTGAAAATGTTGATTTGCATAACGTCATGATCACCGCACAAAAAGCTTCAATCGCATTAAACGCAACAATGGAAGTGCGGAATAAGGTTATCGAAGCATACCAAGAGATTATTAGAATGCCAGTTTAAAAGCGAAGGCGTTCACTTTTACTCGCAAACGCCGTTCTTCGAAACGGCAGGGCAAAGATGTGCTCGTAACGTTTCTCTTTTACTCGCAAACGCCGTTCTTCGTAACGGCGTTGACTATGTAAGCAGACCGGGGGATCAGAATGAAAGAAAGATTGACGAAAATTGGGACTGACTTGAGGCAGTTCTGGTCGACTCGCACAAAACGACAAAAAACAACATATATCGGTTCCGCGGCTGCTGTCATTATTTTTGCTGCATTTTTAACGTATTTTCTGTCAAGGACGGAATTTGTCCCTCTATACAGTGACGTTTCGCGTGCGGAAATAGGACGGATCAAGGAAGAACTGGATGCG
Source organism: Sporosarcina sp. SAFN-015 (assembly GCF_059415085.1). NCBI lineage: Bacteria > Bacillati > Bacillota > Bacilli > Caryophanales > Caryophanaceae > Sporosarcina > Sporosarcina sp. SAFN-015. The sequence continues at coordinate 330,654 of NZ_JBPFDR010000003.1, read as the reverse complement.
CAAGGCATTCCTAGCCAAATTGCGCCGGGAGGCACGTCCATCCTCGTTCCGAAAGAACGAGTTGATGATCTCCTTGTCACCCTTGCCGCGGAAGGGTACCCGAATACGGGAACAATCGATTATTCGTTCTTCTCTCAGAACGCTGGTTTTGGAACGACCGACAATGAATTCAATATGATCAAACTTGCTTCGATGCAAACCGAATTGGCGAATTTGATTAAAGGTATTCAAGGCGTGCAGGATGCTAATGTAATGATTACATTGCCGACGCAAAGTGTCTTTTTAAATGAAACTGTCCAAAGTGCAAGCGCGGCAATCATGTTGAAGACAGAACCTGGACATCAGTTTACAGAATCTCAAATAACGGCCTTATATAATTTAGTTTCAAAAAGTTTACCGAATTTATCTACAGACGATATCGTTATTATGAACCAGTACTCCGAATACTTCGATTTGAAATCACCCGGCCAATCTATTGGCACTAATATTGTCGACCAAATGGATTTAAAGAAGACGATAGAACGCGACTTGCAAAGAAAAGTCCAAATGATGCTCGGAACAATGGTTGGTCAAGACAAAGTCATCGTCTCTGTTACAACAGATATCGACTTCAAACAGGAAAACAGACAAGAGAATCTAGTTGACCGCGTGGATGAGGACCTTGATAGCTTAGCGATAAGCGTGCAACGGATAACAGAATCATTTTCTGGCAACGGTGCTGCCGCAGGAGGCGTACCGGCGGCAGAGGACGGCACTGATAACGTAACAAGCTACGTGGAAGGCAACAACGCTAATGGAGATTACGAGCGGTTGGAAGAGACTATTAATAATGAAGTGAACCGGATCCGGAAAGACATTGTAGAAAGTCCTTATAAAATTCGTGACATCGGTATTCAAGTGATGGTGGAACCGCCGGACGTAAATGATATCGCTTCATTGACACCTGGTGTGGAAGAGGATATTCGAACGATATTGGAAGCGATTATTAGCACTTCCATCGATAAAACTTACGTGCCTGTTAATGTCACGGACGAGTATTGGGAAGATAAAATAGCAATTTCAACACAAATTTTCAACGGAAAAATGACAACAGTTCCTCAATCGGCTGCTAGCGTAATTCCGTGGTGGGTATATGCGATAGGAGCAGCATTGCTCGTTGTCATTGCAATATTGGTCGTTGCCTACTTCCGTAAACGTAAACAAGAAAGAGAAATGGAAGAAGCTCTTATACTCGAGGAACAACGTGAAGCATTGCATGTAGAAGACATTAATATTGAGCATGAGACGGAAGCTTCCCTTCGCAAAAAGCAACTTGAAAAGATGGCGAAGGATCAGCCTGAAGAATTTGCCAAGTTATTAAGAACATGGATAGCCGAGGATTGACGGAGGGATGAAATTTGGTAAAGAAAGATAAAGAAATGACTGGAAAGCAAAAAGCTGCACTCCTGCTCATATCGCTCGGCCCGGAAGTTTCGGCAGCAGTCTATAAACATTTGACCGAAGAGGAGATTGAGCGCCTAACACTTGAAATATCCGGTGTGAAGAAAGTTGACTCCTCTGTTAAAGAAGAAATTATTGAGGAGTTTCATAACATTGCACTTGCACAAGATTATATTTCGCAAGGTGGAATAGGTTACGCTAAGACTGTTTTGGAAAAAGCGTTAGGGAAAGAGCATGCCCAGGCAATCATCAATCGTTTGACATCTTCCTTACAAGTTAGGCCGTTCGACTTTGCAAGAAGAGCAGAGCCGAGTCAAATACTTAATTTCATCCAAAACGAGCATCCTCAGACAATTGCTCTGATTCTATCTTACTTGGAAGCGGAGCAGGCGGGGATGATCTTATCATCACTACCACAAGAAATGCAGGCGGATATTGCCAGAAGGATAGCGACGATGGATTCAACTTCTCCTGAAGTCATCAGTGAAATTGAGGCAGTCCTGGAAAGGAAGCTATCTTCAACAGTTACCCAAGATTTCACGGAGACAGGTGGAGTCGATGCAGTTGTCCAAGTGTTGAATGGTGTCGATCGAGCTACCGAAAAAACCATTTTGGACGCACTTGAAATCCAAGATCCAGAGCTTGCAGAGGAAATTCGAAAAAGGATGTTTGTTTTCGAGGATATCGTCACATTGGACAATCGTTCCATTCAGCGAATTGTGCGCGAGTGTGAAAATGAAGATCTCATTTTATCGATGAAAGTGTCCAGTGAAGAAGTGAGGGAAATCCTCTTTAAAAACATGTCACAACGGATGGCTGAATCATTCCAGGAAGAAATGGAAGTCATGGGACCAGTGCGTTTGAGAGACGTCGAAGAGGCGCAGGCACGAATCGTTTCCATAATCCGTAGATTGGAAGACTCAGGTGAAATCATCATAGCCCGTGGTGGAGGGGATGACATCATTGTCTAATATTTTTCGTTCTTCCCGCACGATTTCTGAAGAAGGCAACGTAAAGGAAATCACAATCAGAAACTTAAATATGCCGACAATTGACGGAAAAGAGGAAGAGATTTCAAAAGAAATCCTTTTCGCAGAACGCGATCGGATGCTGAAAGATGCGCGACGGCAGATCGAAGTTGAAAAGGCGGATGTTGAGCATTTACGGCAAATGGCACAAGAGGATATTAACGCAATGCACGCTGCATGGGAGCAGGAAAAGACTGAATTACAACAACGTGCTTATGAAGAAGGTTTCCAAGTCGGATACGAAGAAGGTCGAAATAAGGCAATATCCGATATGAGTGAATCTATTGAAATGGCCAATGAAGTCACTGCCCATTCAAAGGAAAATGCTGAGAAATACTTGGAATCGCAGGAAAGAATCATTTTGGAAATTGCAATGAAGACCGCGGAACGGATTCTCGGTAAGACGCTTGAAGAGGATGAAGAAGCTTTCCTTTCAATAGTGAAAAGAGGATTGAAGGAAGCGAGAGAGATGAAAGAGATCAAACTATACGTATCCGTTTCACATTTTGAACTTGTTTCATCAAACCGTTCCGAATTGGCTTCTATTTTCCCTCCAGATATTCCGTTCCTCATCTTTGTAAATGATGATTTTGATAATAACGATTGCATTATCGAGACGAACCAGGGCCGGATAGTTGTCAGTGTGGATGAACAATTGAATGAGCTTAAAGAACAGCTCGTTGAAATGTTGGAAAGTGGTGACTGACGATGAAAAAAGCGAAACAACTGCTAGAGGTCATTCCTAAAGTGAATTCCTTTCCGAAATTCGGGCGTGTCGTCCGGGTAGTCGGACTCATGATTGAATCACAAGGACCGGAAAGCTCTGTCGGAGATGTGTGCCATATTCATCTAAATAATAGCGGCAAAGAGGACGCTGTCATTTTGGCGGAAGTCGTGGGGTTTAGAGAAGAAATCGTCATCTTAATGCCTTATTCAAATATCACTGATATTTCAAGTGGATGTCTTGTTGAATGTACTGGAAAGCCGCTTGAAGTGAAAGTTGGGATGAATCTTATTGGAAAAGTTCTTGATTCGATGGGGAACCCTATCGACGAGAGTCCACTTCCGAAAGGTTTATCTACAGTAAGGACAGAACAAAACCCTCCAAATGTAATGACAAGAAAGCCGATCAGTGAAAAGCTGGCAGTAGGTGTCAAAGCAATCGATGGGATGTTGACGGTCGGTAATGGTCAAAGGGTAGGGATTTTCGCAGGTTCAGGAGTCGGTAAAAGTACTTTGCTCGGAATGATTGCAAGAAATACGACGGCTGATTTGAATGTCATTGGTCTGATTGGAGAACGTGGTCGTGAGGTCCGTGAATTTATTGAACGGGATTTAGGACCGGAAGGGTTAAGCAAGACGATTGTTGTCGCCGCTACATCAGATCAGCCGGCACTGATGAGGATTAAAGGTGCATTTACAGCTACGGCCATCGCAGAATATTTTCGGGATAAAGGGATGAATGTCATGCTTATGATGGATTCCGTCACCCGGGTTGCGATGGCTCAACGGGAAATTGGACTTGCTGTCGGTGAACCTCCCGCAACGAGGGGATATACACCGTCCGTTTTCTCGATTTTACCGAAGCTCCTTGAGCGAACAGGAACGAATGATGTCGGTGCAATTACAGCATTCTACACAGTTCTCGTTGACGGCGATGATATGAATGAACCAATCGCTGATGCGGTGCGAGGCATACTTGACGGCCATATCGTATTGGATCGAACTCTCGCTAACAAAGGACAGTACCCTGCCATTAATGTTTTGAAAAGCGTAAGCCGTCTTATGAATCATATCGCAAGCCCAGAACATATAAAAGCTGCCGAAAAGCTCCGTGAACTGTATTACACATATGACAAATCAGAAGATCTCATTAACATCGGCGCGTATAAGCGGGGCACTTCGAGGGAAATCGATGAAGCGATCGAATATGAACCGCATATTACGAACTATTTGAAGCAGAGCTACAAAGAGAATGTAAGAATGGAAGATTCAATCGAAGAGTTAATATCACTTGCTCCAGGAGGTGGCACATCATGAAGCCCTATGAATATCGATTTGAAAAAGTGCTCACATACCGGGAACAGGAAAAAACAGAAACTGAAATTGAATTTAAGAAAGCAGTCGATTCCTTCGAAACGGTCGCTACAGAACTATATGAGCTGTTGAAACGCAAGGAAGAGGTCATTGCCAATCATCAAGAGAAAATGAAAAATGGCTTTTCCATTAACGAAATCCATAACTATGCCCGATTTATTGAGAGTCTTGATAAAAGGATCGAAGTGCTGCAGCAAACAGTCATTAAAGCGCGTTCCAAAATGAATTGGTTCGAGGAAAAGTTGCTCGAAAAGACGATTGAAGTGAAGAAGTTCGAGAAGATGAAGGAAAAAGACAAAGAACATTATCGTACTGAAATGGAACAGGCGGAAGCTAGCTTGTTGGATGAATTATCAACATTAAAGTTCCATAGAAGAGAAACAGGGTGGTAACTTGGCGAGGAATTCAAAACTGAAAACTGATGAGAAAATCGTTGAAAAGAAGAAAAGTACCCGCCTCTTCCAAGAAGTGCTACTTTGGACGCTCATTCCGCTCCTCTTCACGACAATGGTGTTATTGATCATCGCATATGTCGCTGATGTGAATGTTTTTGACAAAGCGAAAGAGTGGACAAAGTCCCTGCCATTCATTAACGAGAAGCAAGTCGATGACGAAAATGTCGATGACTTGGTCATAGAAGAACGAGTCGTCGAATTGCAAGCGGAAATCCAGGACAAGGAAGCGCAATTATTTAAACTCCAAGAAGACTTAGCTAAATCGGATGATGAGAAACAGGCTCTTCTCGATGAGCAAAAAAGCTTATTAGCTCAAATTGAAGCGTTAAAAATGGAAAAAGACGATTATAAGCGGGATATGAAGGAAATCATATCTACCTTCGAAAAAATGTCTGCAAAATCTGCAGCGCCTGTCATTACAAAAATGAGCGACGCAGAAGCAATTGAAATACTTTCAAGCCTAAAACCTGAAGTTCTCGCACCGATATTAGAAAAGATGTCACCTGAAGATGCCGCAAAATATACGAGTCTCATGACAAAATAAGTAGAGGTATAGGTGACAAGCTATGAGGGGAGGTGAAAGAAAGAGTGAACATCGGAGCATTGCAGTCAATGATCGGTATGAATCAACTTGCAGTAAACAATGTGCAAAAAGGCGATCCTGCAACGACAAAGTTTGGCGCAATATTTGCTAGCATTTCAACGAACGCTCCAGAAACGGAGCTTGCTGGTACTGGAGAAATTCCGGTCGAGTTAATTTCAAATCTTTTCAATGCGACGACAGTCGAAGAGTTGGAGATTGCTATACAAGCAATTCCGGGAAGCGGAAATACCGAATTGCCTTCTAGTGTTGTAGCAACCGAGAACATCGAAAGTGTAGAAGACCTTGCGAATTTGTTGGATGTCAATCCCGAGGAAGTGCTCGTAAAGGTAAAACAATTACTGGAGCAAGCTGGATTGACGAAAATTGAAACAGATGAATTGACCGTGGCTACTGATATGTGGACTATATTAAGCATGATTGATGGCGTGGGCAGCCGTTTTATTAATGAACTAAATGGAGCTCTCCAAAAACCGGCTACAAGAAATGAAGCTATCGAACTGTTGGCATTTTTAAAGACAGTAGATGTGATGGCGACGAAAAAAGATATGGTTGTATCTATGGAACAGATAGTCGACAGTTTCCACCATATGCTAACCGGAGCTGCTGGACAATTTGAACAGCGGATCGTAGCAATGATGAAGCAGGAGCAGTTGCCGTTCATCCAACAAAAAACGGACTTCAGAATTGTTCTTGAAACAAACTCGTCAAATTCAACAAATGCTGAAAGCAATGGTAATAAACAACCTGATACTCCATCTCAAACGACTGCTGCACATGGAATTACCACAGCAGTCAAAGTCGAAGTGCCAATACATCAGACCGAATCGAGACCAACAAATGTATCAATTTCAAATAATGCCGATAAACAACCCGATATAACTTCCCATACGACTGTTGTGCACGGAACTTCTACTTCAGTCAAAGTCGAACTGCCAATACAACAATCGGAATCGAATCATACGAATCGAAGCGAGACGTTCATGAAAGAAATGCAGGCGTTAATGAAACGATCCAATTTCGGTCAAGTAGGCGGAACGAACCGGATGCTCATTAAGCTATATCCTGAACATCTTGGTCAAGTCCGGATCGAACTGCTTGAAACGAACGGGATCATGACAGCGAGAATACTAGCCTCAACCGCATTTGCGAAAGGGTTGCTCGACAGTCAGTTGCACCAACTGAAACACGCATTTAACCAACAAAATTTGCAAATCAACCGCATTGACATTACGCAAACAATCCAAGAATCGACTAGGAATGAACGTGAACAATCGTTCAATGAGCAATTCAAGCGTGAGCAGCATAATAGTGATAACAGACAGGACAAAACGTCTGAAGAAGACCAATCATTTGAAGAATATATGATTGAACTGGAGGTGTAAAGAATGGTAGAAGGACAAAAACCGATAACTGAGTCGATGTTCCTTATTAATAAACAACGGGATCAACGGAAAACAGGTCCAGAAACGATGGGCAAGGACGCTTTCATGAAAATCCTCATTGCACAACTGCAAAACCAGGATCCGACGAACCCGATGAAAGACAACGAATTCATCGCGCAAATGGCCCAGTTCTCATCCCTGGAACAAACGATGAACTTGGCGAGCGCATTTGAAAAGTTCGCACAAGCACAAAACCAATCCCAGCTGATCCAATACAACCAATTTGTCGGAAAAAACGTCCGCTGGCACGAACTGACTGATAAAAAGGATGAAGCTGGCAAGCCGATTGTCAATGAAGGAACAGGTGTTATCCAATCCGCGAAATTCGTTGATGGGTCTGTTGTCTTTACAATGGCAGATGGCAAGGAACTGACTCCAGGCAATATTTCAGAAGTGCTATCTGGGTCCGGAAGTACAAATAGTCTAGTCGAAGCAAGTCTTTTGATAGGCAAAACAGTCGGGTATATGGATGGTGAAGTGGAAAAATCCGGAACGGTCGTATCTGTTTCCAATAAAGAAGGAAAACTTCAATATATTTTGGAAGACGGCAGTCGTTTGGACGGAGACTCATTTACATCCATCAGCCAATAAAAAAAGAGGAGCGAGTGTATGGACAAGTTGAACATCCACCACGTTCCATCGCAGCCGCTTATCCGCCATGGCCAACCGTTGAAAGCACCGCAACAGCCGAAACAGTCGTTTCTTGAACAGCTGAACAAAGCAATACAGCCGCAAGAATTGAAAATTAGCAAACACGCAAACGACAGGCTGAAAGAGCGGAACATTCATATTACAGAAACTGAATGGGCACACATCACAGACAAGGTGAATGAGGCAAAAGTGAAGGGAATCAAAGAATCGCTTGTACTGATGGATCAAGCAGCACTGATCATCAGCGCAAAAAATTCCACCGTCATTACAGCGATGGATCGCAAGGAAGCGAAAGATCAATTATTTACAAACATCGACGGCACAATCGTGCTCAGCTAACACCGGCAGGACCTCAGAAAGAGGATGCCGACGTACTGCCGACTGACAGAGGCAGCACATTCTACTATCCGAGAGGGGAAAAACAAACATGTTACGATCAATGTACTCAGGAATCTCAGGCCTACGAAACTTCCAAACGAAATTGGATGTAATCGGGAACAATATATCAAATGTTAATACTTATGGATTTAAAAAAGGACGGGTTATTTTCAAGGATTTAATTTCACAGACAGTGGCGGGTGCCTCTGCACCAGGAGAGACTCGCGGTGGGGTTAACCCGAAACAAGTGGGACTCGGATCTCAAATTGCCGCAATTGATACAATCCATTCAGGAGGTTCGACACAATTTACTGGGAATACGTTGGATCTAGCTATTTCAGGAGATGGTTTTTTCCAATTAGAAGACGGAGATGGTACAGGAAGAGTTTATACAAGAGCCGGGAATTTTTACTTAGATAATGAAGGTAATTTAGTTAATAGTGAAGGAAAATACCTTGTTGGCGATGCTGTTCCGCTAAATATACCTACGGATGCACAAAGCATGTCAATTGGACAAGATGGCGTAGTTTCTTATGTTGATGTAGACGGTAATCTCCAAGAAGTGGGCCAAATTCAATTAGCGAAGTTTCCAAACCCTGCTGGTTTAACAAAAATAGGAGGAAACTACTTCGAGGAATCTGTTAACTCTGGGGTGCCTGAAGAAAATGTTCCTTTAGAAGGAGGAACTGGAGCAGTTGAATCCGGCTTCCTAGAAATGTCCAACGTCGACCTTGCAGAAGAATTTACAGAAATGATCGTTGCACAACGTGGTTTCCAAGCAAACACACGTATCATAACAACATCAGATGAAATTCTTCAAGAACTTGTCAATTTGAAGCGATAATTAACTAATTCTCTCACTATATAATTAGACTTATATAGGATTGAAGCGGAAGGCGGCGACTCCAGCGGGAACAGCATGAGCTGAAAGGCCCCGCAGGAACGCAGTGACGAGGAGATTGAAGCCGTGCCCGCGGAAAGCGTCCGCCAGAAGCGGAAATCCGTTACAGAAGACTGTTTTATGCATCATTAAACAAATATGCGTTATTAGCAAAGGAGGGTCGGGCCGGCCCTGTGCCCGGCCCCTTACATATGATTAAAGTTACACGCCTCAACGGCAAAGCGTTCATGTTGAACGCCCTATACATAGAAACTGTCGAATCGTTTCCCGACACGACCATCACACTGACGACTGGTACCAAATACATCGTCCTGGACCCAATTGACGAAGTCAATCGCCGCATTACTGAATTTTATCAGTCGGTCCAACTATTATCGAATCCGCATATCCGGGGTGAAGAAGATGAAAAATAAAGCATTAACAATCGCACTAATTATAGTAGTTACCTTGACACTCGTCGGGATAATCGGCTTAATCCTCACCTTGCAATTAAAAGGGGATTCGGTAGAAAAAGAACCGACGATCGATGAAATCCTTGAAGCGTCTGTGGACGTCCCTGAGATCATGACAAACTTATCGGGCCGACAATTCATCAAGATTTCATTGAAAATCCAAACAACAGATAAAAAAGCTGCAGAAGAACTAACGAAACGGGATTTCCAAGTTCAAAACATCGTTATCCAAGAACTTTCTGAAATGACTTCTAAAGACTTTGAAGGAAAAGCAGGGAAGCAGGCATTTGAGGATTCCATCAAATCGCAACTGAATCCTCTCATGCAAGAGGGTGAAATCGAAAAAGTGTACATCGTTTCTTACATTATCCAATAAGAAAATGATGGACATATACTATGCCGGGAGGTGGCCTTATGCCGGGAGATATTTTATCCCAAAATGAAATTGATGCCTTGTTATCGGCATTATCGACAGGTGAAATGTCCGCGGAAGAGATGAAGAAGGAAGAGGAGACCCGTAAGGTCAAAGTATATGATTTCAAGCGTGCCCTCCGCTTCTCGAAAGATCAAATCCGTAGCTTGACACGAATCCATGAAAACTTCGCAAGATTATTGACGACTTATTTCTCCGCACAATTGCGGACGTACATTCAAATAAATGTCGCATCGGTCGACCAAATTCCATTTGAGGAATTCATTAGATCCATTCCTAATATGACATTACTTAATATTTTCGAAGTCCCGCCACTTGAGGGCAATATCATCATGGAAGTCAACCCAAATGTAGCCTATTCAATGCTTGACCGATTGATGGGCGGCATTGGGGAAGGCCCTGGAAAAGTGGATAATATGACCGAAATTGAAACAAAGATATTAACTAATCTTTTCGAACGGTCTTTCGACAATTTACGTGAAGCTTGGGCAGGCATTATTGAAATGGATCCGTTCTTATCCGAAATGGAAGTGAATCCACAGTTTCTTCAAATGATTTCACCGAATGAAACCGTTGTAGTCATTTCATTCAATATTGTCATCGGAGAGTCGAGCGGAATGATCAATATATGTATTCCACACGTTGTCCTCGAACCAATCGTTCCGAATTTATCGGTCCGCTATTGGATGCAATCGAACAAGAAAGAACCGACGACAGAACAAAGTATCATTTTGGAAAAACGATTGAAACAAGCAACTTTGCCAATTGCTACTGAATTAGGGAAAGGTTCTATGTCGGTTGAGGATTTCTTGTATCTTCAAGTTGGGGATGTCATTTCTCTTGATCGGAAAATAGATGATCCATTACTTGTCAGAGTGGGAGACGTACCAAAATTCACTGCACAACCAGGTCATCTTCGAAATAGGATGGCTGTACAAATAATCGATATATTGAACGGAGGGGATGAAGATGATGAGTGATAATGTACTTTCTCAAGAAGAAATCGAAGCGTTGCTGCGCGGAGAACCAATCCGCGCGGAAGAAACGGCAACATCGTCCTCTGCACATCAGAATTTTGATAACCAATTAAGCGAAATGGAGAAAGATGCATTGGGGGAAGTTGGAAATATATCCTTCGGGAGCTCCGCGACAGCACTCTCCTCATTGCTTGGGCAAAAAGTTGAAATTACAACTCCCGCAATCTCTGTAGTAGATAGGAGTATGTTAGAAACTGAATTCATCCACCCTTATGTGGCTGTCCAAGTGGAATATACGGAAGGTTTAAACGGTACAAATCTACTCGTTATTAAACAAAGTGACGCAGCAATCATCGCTGATCTCATGCTTGGCGGAGATGGAATGGCTCCAAATGAAGAACTAAATGAAATCCATTTGAGTGCTGTACAAGAAGCGATGAACCAAATGATGGGTTCGGCGGCTACGTCGATGTCTACTGTCTTCAATAAGAAAGTTGATATTTCCCCTCCATCAATCGACTTGATGAATATGCAAAACGCTGAAGGCACTGAAAAGATACCGGAAGATGAAATGATGATCAAAGTCTCCTTCGAGTTGAAAGTCGGAGAATTGATTGATTCAAATATTATGCAGCTGTTTCCGCTCCAATTCGGTAAAAACCTTGTAGCATCGCTTATGGGAATGGGGGCAGAGGAAGAGGCCGCAGTTACGATTGAAGCGCCTTCCAGACCGGCTCCAACAATCGAGCAGCCGAAAAGACAAGAATTTCCTCAAGAGGATCATTCGACATTTCCAGGGCAGAGTGCTTCACAGCCGGGTGAACAGCCTTACTATGAACAACCTTATTACGAGCAGCCTGCTCAGCAACAGATGTCACAAAGACAGCAGCAACCTCCTGTCCACGTACAGCAAGCGCGTTTTGCAAGCTTTGATGCACCATCGCTTAATCAAGCTGAAACGAATAACTTGAATATGTTATTGGACATCCCATTGCAAGTTACTGTAGAACTTGGGAGGACAAAGCGGTCTGTTAAAGAAATCCTTGAAATGTCTAGTGGTTCCATCATAGAATTGGATAAGCTGGCAGGAGAACCAGTTGATATTTTAGTGAATAACCGTCATATCGCCAAGGGGGAAGTAGTCGTTATCGACGAAAACTTCGGCGTGCGGATAACGGATATTCTAAGTCAAACAGAACGATTAAATAACTTAAGATAGAACTTTGGGAGGTTATGAGAATGGGTAAACGTATTTTAATAGTGGATGATGCGGCTTTCATGCGGATGATGATAAAGGATATATTGACAAAGAACAATTTTGAAGTGGTCGGTGAGGCTGCGGATGGTTCACAAGCCGTTGAAAAGTATTTGGAATTGAAGCCCGATCTAGTAACAATGGATATTACAATGCCTGAAATGGACGGTATTGCAGCATTGAAAGCCATTAAAGAAAAGGACCCATCGGCGACTATCATTATGTGTTCCGCAATGGGGCAGCAAGCGATGGTAATTGATGCAATTCAAGCTGGAGCAAAAGATTTTATCGTCAAGCCGTTCCAAGCTGACCGTGTTGTTGAAGCGATCCAAAAAGCAATAGGTTAAACAATGAATTTATCATTAATTAAGAAACAACTATTACCACTGCTTCTAGTATTCTTCTTTGCTATTTTGCCAGGGATAGTACATGCCGAGACGGATGAGAACAAGTCGGTATCTGATTGGATGGAGCAAGACAAAAATGATGGCCAAGAGGTTAAGAAAGATAATGTGGAAGATTCCCCAGCTGCCGACCGCTCGCAAGACGGGGCAGCTGTCGGCTTGTCAGGGTGGGATTACTTCAGGACGTTTTTTGCATTGCTATTTGTTATCGGCCTTTTATTCGCTCTTTTGAAGTTCATTAATCGGAAAAACCGAATGTTTGACCAGCATCGATTAATGAAAAATGTCGGGGGACTTTCATTAGGACAGCAGAAATCCATTCAATTAGTAATCATCGGAGATTCCTATTACCTTATTGGCGTAGGTGACGAAGTTAGACTTTTGAAAGAGATTACCGATCCGGAAGAGATACGCGCGTTGGAAAGTTATTTTGATGATGACGAGCTTCAATCTCCGCCAGGATTCGTAAACAAATTGCTGGCGGCACTTCCGATAAATAAAGACAACTCATCGAATGAAAGCGATCAACCCGCTGATTTCAATAAAATGTTCACTTCCCGACTTGATGAATTGAAAGCGGAAAGGAAGAAACATTTGAACCGATTGGCAGAAAAGGAGAGCAGAAAAGATGAATGATTTCGTCCAGTTTTTTTCGGACAGCGACCCGTCTAATGTATCGACATCCATCAAAATGCTTCTTCTGCTCACAGTCCTTTCGCTTGCGCCGGCAATTCTCATTTTAATGACGTCATTTGCACGGATTGTCATTGTTTTATCGTTTGTCAGGACAGCATTGGCAACTCAGCAAATGCCGCCAAACCAAGTTATTGTCGGACTCGCTTTGTTTTTGACATTCTTTATCATGGCTCCGACATTCCAAGAAGTGAATGAAACAGCGTTAACTCCGTTATTCGCTGAAGAAATTACACTTGAAGAAGCATATGAAAATGCAAGCATGCCGTTCAAGGAGTTTATGAGTAAACATACAAGGCAGAAGGATTTGGAGTTGTTCCTACGATACAACGAGGCGGAGCGTCCCGAGTCATTGGAAGATATACCATTGACGATGTTGGTGCCAGCATTCGCATTAAGTGAAATAAAGACCGCATTCCAAATGGGCTTCATGATATTCATACCGTTTCTTGTCATTGATATGATCGTGGCAAGTGTCCTTATGTCCATGGGGATGATGATGTTGCCGCCGGTTATGATTTCATTGCCATTTAAGATTTTGTTATTTGTCCTTGTCGATGGATGGTATCTTATCGTCAAGTCTTTATTGCAAAGTTTTTAGCGCTGCTCACAATCACTTCCATTTAGGCAAATCGGCATTTTACAGTTTAGGAGTGGTAATGAATGACAGGCGAATTAATTATAGCGATAGCTGAGCGGGCGGTGTGGGTAATTCTTTTAACATCCGGACCACTGTTAATTGTCGCATTGGTTTCCGGTTTGATCGTCAGTATATTTCAAGCGACGACCCAGATTCAGGAACAGACATTGGCATTTGTGCCGAAAATCATTGCCGTCCTCGTAGCTCTTGTCTTCTTTGGACCTTGGATGTTAGCAAGGGTTACAGCATACGCGACTGATATTTTCGATAATCTAGTCCGGTATATCGGGTGATGGAATGGAAGAACTGATTCCTTCTTTAGCCGCATACTTGCTCATTTTAACAAGAGTGACAGCATTCATCGTAACGGTCCCTTTGTTTTCCTATCGGGCAATACCGACGACGCAAAGAATCATCTTTGCAGCATTATTATCGTGGATGATGGTGTATACGATTGATGCCCCCAGTCTCGAAATCGATGGTTCATACATACTTCTTGTGATCAAGGAGGCAACAACTGGACTGTTCATCGGCGTCATCGCCTATATCGTCATGTCGGCAATCCAAATTGCAGGCGGCTTTATCGATTTCCAAATGGGATTTGCTATCGCCAACGTTATCGACCCTCAAACGGGAGCCCAATCACCGTTGCTCGGCCAATTTTTCAATGTACTCGCCATGTTGCTCTTGCTGACATTGAATGGTCATCATATGCTCCTTGATGGGATTTTTTATAGTTATCGATTCATCCCTATTGATATGCTTTGGCCCGCTTACGGTGATGAACGGCTAATTGAATTTGTCATAAGAACATTCGCGACGACGTTTGCTATTGCTTTTCAAATGTCGGTGCCAATCGTAGCGACACTATTTCTTGTCGACTTGGCGTTAGGGATCACAGCAAGGACAGTTCCCCAACTGAATATTTTCGTAGTCGGCTTTCCTATTAAAATTGGTGTCAGTTTCCTCGTTCTTGTGACAATGTTCACGGTCATGATAGCAATGATGCGAAAACTATTTGAAGTGATGATGTCGGCAATGAGGGATTTGATGATTATCTTAGGAGGTGGCTGATGAATGATACGTTTGGACTTACAGTTCTTTGCGGGCGAAAAGACAGAAAAGGCCACTCCCAAGAAACGACAAGATTCCCGTAAGAAAGGACAGGTATTAAAGAGTCAGGATGTAACAACCGCAGTTGTCCTTCTCTTCGTATTCCTGTTCCTTTTTTTCGCTGCCGGCTTCATGCGTGACCGATTCTTCGTTTTCTTTACTCATTCATTCACAGAATCCATTTCTATAAAGGCATTAGATATCGAGCAAACTATGATTCTTTATGTAGATATGATTGTCCAAATGGCGTACATACTTTTGCCGATAATGGCGATCGCTGTCATTGCCGGCATCGCTGGAAATTTAATGCAATTCGGATTGCTTTTTACGGCGGAACCTATGAAATTCGATTTGAAGAAAATTGATCCGATTAAAGGTTTGAAAAGGATATTTTCCATAAGAGCTCTCGTTGAATTGTTAAAATCCTTGTTGAAAATATCGTTTATCGGTTCAGTAACGACATTCCTACTTATGACAAATATCGAAAAAGTGTTAGGTCTTGCGTTCAAGACACCGCATGACACTTTGGTGACAGTCGGACAATTAGTCGCTTTAATGGGCATTATCGCCTCTTTTGTCCTTTTATTTATTTCGGTATTGGATTATTTCTATCAAAAATTTGATTATGAGAAAAACTTGCGGATGTCTAAACAGGACATTAAGGATGAATATAAAAACACAGAAGGCGATCCAATCATTAAGTCGCGCATCAAACAACGGCAAAGGGAAATGGCGATGCGAAGGATGATGCAGGAAGTGCCTCAAGCGGATGTGGTCATCACGAATCCGACCCACTTTGCAATCGCTTTGAAATATGATGACGAAAAAATGGATGCGCCTGTCGTTATTGCAAAAGGAGCTGATTTCGTCGCACAAAAGATCAAGTTGATTGCGAAAGAGCATAATATTGTCATGGTCGAGAACAGGCCCCTTGCTAGGGCGATGTACGATGATGTGGAAATCGGAGATCGGATACCAGACCAGTTTTTCAAGGCGGTTGCTGAAGTATTGGCATATGTTTATCGCATTCAACGAAAGATTTAAGTACATTATGAGAAAGTGGGGATGACATGCAATTTAGAGATATCGGAGTGTTAGCAGCAGTCATTATGATTGTTGCCATGCTCGTCATCCCATTACCGCCTTGGCTTCTAAGCTTTTTAATTATCATTAATATCACGCTTGCATTATTGGTCCTTCTAACTTCAATGAATATGCAGGAAGCATTGCAATTTTCGATATTTCCATCTTTGCTTTTATTATTGACGTTATTCCGATTAGGCTTGAACGTCTCGACAACTCGTGCAATTCTTTCAGAAGGAGATGCAGGTGGAGTTGTTGACACTTTTGGTACGTTCGTAACCGGAGGAAATATTGTCGTTGGTCTTGTCGTCTTTGTCATTTTAATCATAATCCAATTCATCGTCATTACGAAGGGGTCAGAAAGGGTTTCGGAAGTAGCAGCCCGCTTTACGCTTGATGCGATGCCTGGTAAGCAGATGAGTATCGATGCCGATTTGAACGCAGGGATGATTTCGGAGGCAGAAGCAAGAAGCCGTCGAGAAAAGGTAAGTAATGAAGCCGATTTCTATGGTGCGATGGATGGAGCGACTAAATTTGTTAAGGGTGATGCCATCGCTGGGATCATCATCGTAATTATTAACTTACTTGTAGGGATGATTATTGGTGTGGCGCAAATGGGTCTGCCATTTGCCGAGGCTGCAACGACATTTTCTAAATTGACTGTCGGGGATGGAATCGTCTCCCAAATTCCGGCTCTGCTCATTTCAACAGCTACAGGTATTGTCGTAACACGTGCTGCATCCGAAGGAAATCTTGGTTCAGATATTACAAGACAGCTTTTAGGACAACCTAAGCTGCTCTATGTAACGGCAGTAACGGTATTACTACTAGGGCTATTTACACCGATTAATGATATTTTGACGATTCCAATTGCTGCGTTGTTAGCTATAGGAGCGTTCTTCATGTCAAGACAGCCGGAAGAAGATCCGGAAGAACTGCTGGAAATGGAAGAAGATGTTGAAACGGAAGGGATGAAAAGTCCTGAAAATGTTGTCAATCTATTGAATGTCGATCCGATCGAGTTTGAATTCGGTTATGGTCTCATTCCATTAGTCGATGCCCAGCAAGGTGGAGATTTGCTGGATCGAGTCGTTATGATTCGAAGGCAGCTCGCTCTTGAATTAGGTCTTGTCATACCAGTTGTACGGATCCGGGACAATATTCAATTGCAACCAAATGAGTATCGTATCAAGATTAAGGGAAATGAGATGGCAAGAGGCGAACTTCTACTGGATCATTATCTTGCCATGAGTCCGGGCGGCGATGATTCGATTGTCGGAATCGATACAATCGAGCCTTCGTTCGGTCTTCCTGCAAAATGGATTACGGAAGATGTGAAGGAAGATGCGGAAATTATGGGATATACTGTCGTTGATCCACCAAGCGTTGTTTCGACCCATCTTACGGAAGTCATTAGGGCGAATGCTGCAGATTTGATTGGACGTCAAGAAACGAAACAGCTAGTCGATCATGTCCGAGAGACATACCCTATATTAGTGGATGAACTTACACCGACACCTCTTTCTATCGGTGAAATCCAAAAAGTGTTAGCAAAATTACTGAATGAAAGTGTCTCTATCCGGAACTTGCCAATCATTTTTGAAACGTTGGCCGACTATTCGAAGTACACGTCGGATATTGATTTGCTGACGGAGTATGTACGCCAATCGCTTGCGAGACAAATTACGGCGCAATATTCGTCCGGAGTCGATGCATTAAAAGTATTGACCGTCTCAGGAAAGGTCGAGAAATTGATAGCGGATCATATTCAACAGACCGAGCAAGGGAATTATTTGTCGATTGACCCTTCACATTCACAAGAAATATTAGAGTCAATCGCTAGAGAAGTAGAAAGAGTTGCTTTGATGGACCAATCGCCTGTCATTCTTTGCTCGCCAGCTATCCGAATGTATTTAAGGCAAATAACAGAGCGTTACTTCCCGCAGATTCCTGTTTTATCTTACAATGAGCTCGAAGCTTCAATTGAAGTCCAAAGTGTCGGGGTGGTGGATATCTGATGAAAATGAAAAAATATACAGCCGACACGATGGTGGAGGCAATGAAGAAAGTGAGAGCTGATTTTGGGGTGATGCAATCATTCTAAGCTCGAATGTTATCACTTCCAAAGGATTTCTCGGTTTTTTTCAAAAAAAATCGGTTGAAGTCGTCGCCGGTTTCGATGAGCCGGCCATTATACCAGAACCTGCTTTCATTTCGAAACAAGCATCCTTATCTGTGGAGTCAAAGAATGATGAGGAAATTAAGAACGAAATGAATGAAATGAAAAGACTGCTTCAAGAAATGAGGCAGTCCGTTTCATTCTCCAATTTCCCAGACGAATTGAAGCCGTTGCTTACCTATTTAGAGAATCAGGGCTTGTCAAAAGAACTCATTCTCCAGGTCGGCAATGAAATCTTTGGACAAATGAAAGAGAATAAAAAGGATTTCTCAAAAGAAGAGCAGTTGCAAATTGCAATGACCGTATTGTCGAAAGAATTCTCGGAATTGCCTTTCGGCGGAATTACATTTTCTAGAAAATTCATTAACGTGCTTGGTCCGACCGGGGTCGGGAAGACGACAACAATCGCTAAAATCGCAGCGCGAGCACTTTTGGAACATAAAAAGAAAATCGGCTTCATTACGACTGATACATATCGGATAGCTGCAATTGAACAATTGCGTACATATGCAAACCTTTTGCAAGCTCCCGTTGAAATTGCTTATAACAGTAATGATTTTGAAGATGCCATCATGAAAATGAAAGATTTAGATTTGATTTTCATTGATACGGCCGGCCGAAATTATAAAGAAATGAAGTTTGTAGACGATTTAAAGCGACTGATCGACTTCTCACTTGATATGGAATCTTTCCTAGTTTTATCTGTCACTTCGAAAGAAGAAGATATGAAGACAATCATTAACAGATTTACTTCTTTCCCGGTCGAAAAATTCATTTTTACTAAAGTAGATGAAACGGGATCAATCGGTCCTATGTTCAATTTGATGAGACAATACAAGATTGGAACCGCCTATTACACAGATGGACAGGAAGTTCCAGAAGATATTGTTGAAGCAGATGTTGACAAAATGCTCAAATTGTTATTGGCAGGTGCTAAACATGCGTGACCAAGCGGAAGCACTTCGGATGAAAATGCTGCAGGCTCAAGGCAACTTGGCCAAATCCATTGCAATTGTCAGTGGGAAAGGGGGAGTGGGCAAGTCGAATTTTACGACGAATTTCGCCCACTCTTTACGTTTAAAAGGAAAAAAAGTTATCGTTGTCGATATGGACATCGGAATGGGAAACATCCATATTTTATTAGGGGTCGCACCGAAATATAGTTTGAAAGATTACTTGACCGGTCAACAAACTCTTGAAAATATTATTAATACAGACGAGCTTGGTCTTACATTCATTTCAGGAGGTTCAGGGTTGGACTCTGTACTCGATTGGTCGGAGAGTATGTTCGAAAGACTGCTTGCTGCATTCGAGCAATTGCAGAAGGAGTACGACTTCATCCTTTTTGATATGGGGGCAGGTGCCACGCAACGTTCCATTGAACTGATCATTGCAGTAGATGAAGTTATCGTCATTTCAACGACTGAGCCTACATCTATTACTGATGCTTATTCCATGATGAAGTTCATCTGTCTAAAGGATCCTGAAAAGAAATTCAACATCGTCAGCAATCGGGTGACTAAACACGATGACGGCAATGACGCAGTAACCCGTTTACAATATGCAATGCGAAAATTCCTTGATAAAGAAACGTCGATATTAGGATTTTTACCGGAAGACGCAGCTGTCCATAAAGCGGTAGTCGCACAAAAACCGTTTTTACTACTATTTCCAAACGCTCCTATTTCCAAAAGAATGACTGCAATCGCAGATGAATTCGTTATTGTAGATCGGAACAAGGAAAAGGACGAGACGGGATTCCTTAAAAAGTTGAAAGGAATTTTCTTGAAAGGGCGTGAATGATTTGGGATTAAGCACTGTGAAAAAAGTGCTTGTAGTTGATGATTCCGCGTTTATGCGAAAACTAGTTTCAGAAATGCTCTCGAAACATCCGCTGCTTGAAGTCGTTGGTATAGCGCGCAATGGGAAAGACGCTGTTGAGAAAGTTGTTGAGCTTCGGCCAGACGCCGTTACGATGGATATCGAGATGCCGCTCATGAATGGGCTTGAAGCTTTGAAACAAATCATGGAACAACAACCGACGCCGGTCGTCATGCTTTCAAGCACAACCGAAATTGGAGCGGAAAACACAATGAATGCAATGGAGTATGGAGCAGTCGATTTTGTAGCTAAACCAGGAGGAGCCATTTCACTCAATTTACATGAGGTTGAACAGGAAATTGTTGCGAAAGTTGTAGCAGCGACGAAAGTCAAAATCTCAACTCTTGTCAAACAACCGATAGTAGAGCGAGTACAAGCGATACAAAGAGATTTTCCTGACAAAGAGACAACCATTCGATCCATGTCTTCATTAACTACCTCGCAAGATAAAAAGATTTCCAAAGTGCTAGAGACTTTTGTTATAATAGGTACATCGACAGGGGGACCTCGGGCATTGCAAGAAGTGCTTACACGGTTGCCATCTGATCTAAATGCACCAATTCTGATCGTCCAACATATGCCGCCAGGGTTTACGAAGTCATTAGCCCAAAGATTGGATGGCCTAAGTGATATACAGGTGAAGGAAGCCGAGGATGGAGAACCACTCTTGAAAGGCGTCGCCTATATCGCTCCTGGCGGAAAGCATTTGAAATTCGAAAAATGCAAGACAGGCTATTGTGTCCGTCTTGATATTATGGAACCGCCGAGAATGGGCCATCGCCCGTCCGTCGACGTCCTGCTTGAGTCAGCTGCTGCCATCCAAGAATTGCAGTATGTTACTGCTATAATGACGGGAATGGGGCATGACGGCAGGGAAGGCATGTTGCAACTAAAAACCGCTTGTAAAACGATTACGATAGCGGAATCTGAAAAGACGTCCGTTGTATATGGCATGCCTAAAGCGATCAAAGAAGCCGGGTTGGCCGACCAGGTCGTTGATGTACAATATATTGCTGAAGCAATTACGGAAATCTTACATTCTTGAGGGGGCGTCATTATGGATACGAATCAATACCTTGAAATGTTTCTCGAGGAAAGCAAAGAGCATCTTCAAGCGTGCAATGAGCATTTATTAGAATTGGAAAAAAACCCGGAGGATTTGGCGATTGTCAATGAAGTATTCCGATCTGCCCATACATTGAAAGGGATGTCTGCCACTATGGGTTATGAGGATATTGCCGACTTGACACATAAGATGGAAAATGTGTTAGACGCCATCCGAAACTCAAAAATTAGTGTTACGACAGAAATACTAGATATCGTCTTCCAAGCTGTTGATTACTTGGAAGAAATGGTGATGGATATCGAAGCTGGCGGGACAGGTAAAAAGGATGTACAGGAACTCGTTTCCGCGTTAAATAAAATCGAAGCAGGACAACCGGCCATCGTTTCTCCAGAAATGGAGACAGCTGCTACTGTAGCGACGGTGGAACCGCAAACGGTACAAGAAACACCGATGCTTCAATATGATGATTATGAATTGACGGTAATTGGTCAATCGCAAGAACAAGGCTTTCATGCGTTTGAAATTTCTGTCACACTTCGGGAAGATTGTTTGCTAAAAGCTGCGAGAGTTTTCATGGTTTTCGGGATTCTTGAGAAATCAGGAGAAATCGTTAAAACTAAACCATCTGTTGAACAGTTGGAAAATGAGGATTTCGATGAAACGTTTACAGTTGTCCTCATTACAAATGAAGATGCGAGCTCACTGGAAGCAAAAGTATTGAAAGTGTCTGAAGTGGATAATGTTGAAATCCGTCCTATTACTAACACATCTTATCCAAAGAGCGATTTGCCTGCAGTGATTGAATCCGCACCTGAAGTGGCAGTCACGAAAGACAGCGGGAAGAGTGATGCATCTCCTAAAAAAAGTCGCCGTACAACGAATGCACATAGTGCGAATAAGACCATCCGCGTCAATATCGACCGGTTGGACATACTTATGAACCTTTTTGAAGAATTGGTGATCGATAGGGGCCGATTGCAATCAATCGCAAGTGAATTACATAATCCCGATTTGAATGAAACCGTCGAGCGGATGACACGGGTATCTGGCGATCTTCAAAACATCATCCTGAACATGCGTATGATTCCTGTAGAAACAGTATTCAACCGCTTCCCGAAAATGGTTCGTCAACTAGCACGTGATCTCAATAAAAAGATAAACCTTGAAATTATCGGTGCTGAAACTGAATTGGATCGGACGGTTATTGATGAAATAGGAGATCCTCTTGTACATTTGATAAGAAATGCATTGGATCATGGTATCGAGAGTCCGGAAGAGCGTCTAGCAAAAGGAAAGCCGGAAGAAGGCACAGTCACTTTAAGAGCATATCATTCCGGCAATCACGTATTCATTGAGCTTGAAGACGATGGTGCAGGCATCAATAAGGAAAGGGTTTTGCAGAAGGCGCTTGAAAGAGGCGTCGTTACGGAAGAGACTGCCGCCACTTTGACTGAACGACAGCTTGCAGAGCTCATTTTAGCATCCGGTTTTTCTACAGCTGAAAAAATTACGGATGTATCCGGTCGCGGAGTTGGTTTGGATGTCGTGAAAAGCACGATAGAATCACTCGGCGGCTACATTACAATCGATTCGAAGGAAGGGCAAGGCTCTCTATTCCAAGTTCAATTGCCGTTGACGTTATCGATTATTTCGGTAATGCTCGTTAATTTGGACAAAGATATTTATGCAATCCCGCTATCATCGATCATTGAAACAGCAATCATTCAAACTTCCGATATTTTGAATGCTCATAACCAAAAAGTGATTGATTTCAGAGGAAGCATCGTTCCACTCGTCAATTTGAAAGATATTTTCGAGATGAGGGAAGGGTCAGAACTGGAAGAATTCCAATCAGTAGTCATCGTACGTAAAGGCGATAAAATGGCTGGTCTCGTTGTAGACTCCTTCATAGGACAACAAGAAATCGTTTTGAAATCGCTCGGCAATTATCTTCAAAGCGTCTTCGCCATATCTGGCGCTACAATTTTAGGAAACGGCCAAGTTGCGCTTATCGTGGATTGCAACGCATTGATCAAATAGGCGGGAGGGGAAAAGCATGGCTGAAACAATTAAGAGCAGTAATGAAATGAAAGTGATCGTGTTCCAGTTGATGGATAAAGAATATGCCGTTGTTGTGGATGTTGTCGAGTCCATTGAAAAACTCATCTCCATTACGAAAGTTCCGAAAACACCATCATATATAAAGGGCGTTATCAACTTAAGAGGAGTTGTCACTCCGATTGTCGATTTGCGAGAACGTTTCGGCATGGAAGTGAAAACTCTAGACGACAGCAGCAGAATCATCATCGTTTCATTGGAGGAATTTGAGGTGGGACTCATCGTAGATTCGGCGAATGATGTAATCGATATTTCGGTTGATTCCATCGAACCGCAGCCCGAAGTCGTTGGTTCCATCGAATCCGAATTCATTTCGGGAGTTGCCAAAGTAGGGAAACGACTATTAGTCATGCTAAATTTAGAAAAAGTGCTACAGCCTGTGAAACGGGTGACGACAGATGAAATCTGATCACCAAATTACCGATATGCACCTTGACGTGCTAAAGGAAATTGGGAATATCGGGGCAGCTCATGCGGCAACTTCATTATCACAATTGCTTGGTAGGAAAATTGATATGCTCGTTCCGAAAGTTTCACTCGTTTCCTTCGACGAAATGTTTGATCTGGCAGGGGGCCCTGAGCGGATTGTGGCAGGCATTTATTTAAGAATTCAAGGCGACTTATCAGGAAGCATGTTCTTTGTCTTGCCGATCGATTCTGCAAACGAGTTCATCCGCAGATTAATCGGTGATGAGACGTTCGATTTCCATGCAGTGCCGATTCCCGAAATGGGTATTTCGGCTATGCAGGAGCTCGGCAATATTTTATCTGGATCCTATTTGTCTGCCTTATCGGATTTTACAGGATTAAAAGTCCATCCAACAGTTCCATCATTGAGTGTTGATATGGTCGGGGCTATTGTCAGTTTTGGACTTATAGAAGTATCACATTTTAGCGATGAGGTCATCGTTATCGATACGCGCATCGAAGAGGAAGGCGATAACGGACATTCGAGTGTGGACGGGCATTTCTTTTTGCTTCCTGATCCGGAATCTTATATAACGATTTTCCGTTCGTTAGGTGTACTCTAATCATGTTAAAAACAGTAGTTAGAGTCGGAATCGCCGATATGAATATCGTTCATGCACCGGACACAATCCGGACATCCGGATTAGGGTCATGCGTCGGTGTTGTACTTTATGACGAATCTAAGAAGATTGCCGGGCTCCTGCATGTTATGCTTCCCGAATCGAGTCTTGGAAGATCGGATAGTATAAATGTAGCTAAATTTGCTGATACCGGTATTTATTCATTAATGGAAATGCTGAAGTCGGAAGGGGTTCGCCCTTTATCCCTAAAAGCAAAAATCGCTGGAGGCGCCCAAATGTTTCAATTTGGCTCCAGTGATTCCATCCGCATCGGTCCGCGTAATGTTGAAGCTGTCAAAAAAGAGCTCGCCCGACTATCTATTCCAATAATAGCGGAAGACACCGGTGGTTCGAGCGGACGGACAATCGAATTCGATCCGTTAACGAGCGCATTAAGCATCCGGACAGTCAATTTCGGAACGAAGGAAATTTGAAGCAGTATCAATAGGCATAAACGTAGCAGAGCGACTGAACGGTTCAGTCGCTATTTTTTGTCGAAATTTGCTATAATAGAAATTATATAATTTCTCGTTTTGACGGAAACATCATGGAAGGTGAGGGATTCGATGTCCAAAGAGGATCTGACGGGAGAAGATGCATGTTGGAAACTATGGTTAAATGATCGGGATCCCGATGCCGGCGATAGACTAGTCCGGAAGTATACTCCTCTCGTCAATTACCATGTGCAACGAATCAGCTCGGGCTTGCCTCGGAATGTATCGAGGGATGAGATTATGAGCTTGGGCCTGCAAGGTCTATTCGACGCACTAACAAAATTCGATCCAAGCAGGGATTTGAAATTTGATACGTACGCTTCCTTCAGGATCCGAGGATCAATCATAGATGGTTTGCGTAAGGAAGACTGGCTTCCCCGATCCTCCCGAGAAAGGTCAAAAAAGCTTGAGGAAGAAATCGGCAAGTTGGAGCAGAAACTACTGCGTCACGCAACGCCCGAAGAGATTGCTGAACATCTTGGCGTTACCGTAGAAGAAGTATATCAGACAGTTCATGAACATTATTTTTCCAATGTGCTTTCCATGGACGAGCGTATGAATGATGACGAAGAGGAAGGGCAAAAATCATTTGTCCTGAAGGATGATCACGAGCGCACTCCTGAACAGCAAATCGTCATGGGGGAACTCGTCGGTGATTTAGCATCGAAAATTCAAGAATTGAACCATAATGAACAATTGGTATTAAACTTGTTTTACACAGATGAGATGACGTTGACTGAGATAGGGGAAATCTTGAATTTATCGACTTCTAGAATTTCTCAAATCCATTCGAAAGCGCTCTTCAAATTGCGAAAACTACTGTTGCCGGAAATTGTTGATGGAGGGATTTTATGAGCCTGAAAGGAATCGAACTCCAAATCGCCATACCAAAAACGTTTGAAGCAGGAAGAATGCAGGAACAGAAACAACAGCAAACGCAGTTGAACCAAGATCAGGCACAGCTCCAAAACGAAAAAGAGACATTGAAAAACCGGGAAAGTGTCCGGCGCTCCGAGAAATACGCCAAAACAGATAAAGATTCAAAAGGCAAAAATGGAGACAGGAATCAGAAAGAAAAAGAACATCAACATAAGGAAGAGGAAAAGAAGACAGTACACCCTTACAAAGGGTCGTTTGTCGACTTTACAGGATGATGGACATGCAAACAGTATTTTTAGTATTTTTATTCATAGTACAAGTGATCGGTTTTTATTTCATTGCATTGCTATATATGAAAGTTTCGAAATTCAACAACTTGGAGAAGAAGCAGCAGAAGCTTATGGCAGAGATGGATGATGCGATCGGCGCCTACTTATCTGAATTGAAAGAGGAAAACGAACGGCTTATCGCTATCATTGAAAAACGGCAGGAAAATGGCAAACGAGTTGAAAATGCACTTGATAGCCGCCATCAAGAGCCTGAAAGACAAGTGGAAAGAAAGGAATTCACCATCGTCACGCCAAGTTATCCTGTGAAAGCTGCAATGAAATCGTACCAGACTGCACCGACAGTAAAAGATAGCAAATCTTCCAAACCAGTACCTAAAGTGCATGAAATGGATAGTCGAACGCTCGCCATCCAGATGTATGATGAGGGGAAGCCAATTGAAGAGATTGCAAAAAAGCTCGGGAAAGGGAAAACCGAAGTGGAATTGCTGCTGAAATTCAGATGAAGTGAGTTGCAATCAGATTATCGGTATGGTATATTATCAAATGGTGTTACTACACACGTATGTGGATGATCGGAAAAGGTGCCGAAAGGTCATTCCGTCGCATGAAACATACGGAGGAATATAACCAAATTGGAGGAAAAACAAATGTCAGTAATCTCAATGAAACAACTGCTTGAAGCAGGTGTACATTTCGGACACCAAACTCGTCGTTGGAACCCGAAAATGAAAAAGTATATTTTCGTTGAACGTAACGGAATCTACATCATCGATCTTCAAAAGACGGTGAAAAAACTAGAAGAAGCTTATGACTTCATGCGTCAAGTTGGTGCAGAAGGCGGAAAAGTACTATTTGTTGGTACTAAGAAGCAAGCACAAGATGCAATCAAAGAAGAAGCAGAGCGTGCAGGAATGTACTACATCAACCAACGTTGGCTTGGTGGTACACTTACAAACTTCGGTACGATCCAAAAACGTGTTGCACGTATGAAAAAGATCGAAACGATGGAAGAGGACGGTACATTTGCTGTACTTCCTAAAAAAGAAGTTTCTGAACTAAGAAAAGAGCACGAACGTCTTGTGAAATTCCTTGGCGGTATTCGTGATATGAAATCATTGCCTGACGTCATCTTCGTTGTTGACCCTCGTAAAGAGCGCATCGCTGTGGCAGAAGCAATTAAATTGAACATTCCACTCGTCGGTATTGTTGACACGAACTGTGATCCGGACGAAATCGACTATGTCATTCCTGCGAATGACGATGCAATCCGTGCGGTTCGTCTACTTACTAGCAAAATGGCAGATGCATTGATCGAATCAAGACAAGGCGCTGATGAAGAAGTGTCTGAAGAAGCGACTGAAACGGCAGCTGCAGAGTAATATTAGTAATAAAACAGACGATAAGCGGCCAACCCCCTTATCGTCTTTTTTACAGATTGTCGTCTCAAATCACTCATACAGGAGGAACTAACAATGGCAATTACAGCACAAATGGTAAAAGAATTGCGTGAAAAAACGGGCGCAGGTATGATGGACTGCAAAAAAGCACTTACTGAAGTAAATGGTGACATGGATGCAGCAGTAGACTTCCTTCGTGAAAAAGGTCTATCAAGCGCAGCTAAAAAAGCTGACCGCATCGCTGCAGAAGGTACAACTGACATTATCGTCAACGGTAACGACGCTGTCATCTTCGAAGTAAACGCTGAAACAGACTTCGTTGCGAAAAACGAAGCGTTCCAAGCTCTTGTAAAAGAACTTGGCGAACACCTTCTAGCAACTAAACCAGCAACAATCGAAGAAGCAACTGAATCGAAAATGGAAAACGGCCTTACAGTCGCTGACCACATCTCTAATGCAGTTTCTAAAATCGGTGAGAAAATCACTCTTCGCCGCTTTGAAATCAAAACAAAAACGGACAACGATGCATTCGGTCCTTACCTTCACATGGGCGGCCGCATTGCGGTGTTGACAATCCTAGAAGGTTCTACTGACTCCGATGCTGCTAAAGACGTAGCAATGCACATCGCTGCTATGAACCCGCAATACATTTCTCGTGATGAAGTGTCCGAGGAAGAAGTAGAGCGTGAGCGCAAAGTTCTTACAGAGCAAGCGTTGAACGAAGGCAAGCCTGAAAATATCGTTGCAAAAATGGTTGAAGGCCGTCTTGGAAAATACTTCGAAGAAATTTGTGTTCTTGACCAAGCGTTCGTTAAAAACTCCGATCAAAAAGTACGCGATTTCGTTAAATCTACTGGCGGAACTTTGAAAGAGTTCGTTCGTTTCGCAGTAGGCGAAGGTATCGAAAAACGCGAAGACAACTTTGCCGATGAAGTAATGAGTCAAGTAAAAGGTAACTGATTAGATATAAAGATCAATTAGGGGACACAACTTTGTGTTCCCTATTTTTCGAGAAAACACTGTAGACGGAGGGTACATATGGGCGTCCCAAAATATAAAAGAATTGTCTTGAAGCTTAGCGGCGAGGCGCTTGCGGGTGATAAAGGCTACGGTCTTTCACCGGCAATCATCAAAACTGTTGCTGAACAAGTGAAAGAAGTTGTCGACCTTGGAGTTGAAGTTGCGGTCGTAGTTGGTGGAGGAAACATTTGGCGAGGGAAAGTCGGAAGTGAGATGGGCATGGACAGAACAACTGCCGATTATATGGGTATGCTCGCCACAGTCATGAATTCATTAGCTCTTCAGGACGCTCTTGAAAAATTAGACGTTGAAACACGTGTATCGTCATCAATCGATATGCGGCAAGTAGCGGAGCCGTATATTCGCAGAAAAGCGATTCGTCATTTGGAGAAAAAGCGAGTCGTCATATTTGCTGCTGGAACAGGAAATCCTTATTTCTCAACTGATACGACAGCTGCGCTTAGAGCTGCGGAAATCGAAGCAGACGTCATTTTAATGGCGAAAAATAATGTGGATGGTGTCTATTCGGCAGATCCGTTAAAAGATGAGAATGCAGTGAAATATACGGAATTGACTTACTTGGAAGTGATCAGCCAAGGACTAGAAGTCATGGATTCCACTGCTTCAACCCTATGTATGGACAATGATATCCCTCTCGTAGTATTCTCAATTATGGATAATGGAAATATTAAAAAGGCCGTGCTCGGTGAACCAATCGGTACGGTTGTGAGGAGGAATGGGTAAATGCCGAAAGCGATAATGGACCAAACGAAAGACAGAATGGATAAAGCGATCGGGTCTTTCACAAGACAACTCGCTTCCATTCGTGCAGGACGAGCGAACGCTTCATTGCTTGATCGGATTACAGTACTTTATTACGGAGCTCCAACGCCGCTAAACCAAATGGCAGGTATCTCTGTACCTGAAGCGAGACTTATGGTCATCCAACCGTATGATAAAACGACTTTAGGTGATATTGAAAAAGCGATATTGAAATCGGATATCGGTATCACTCCATCCAATGATGGATCGGTCATCCGTTTGGCAGTCCCCGCATTAACGGAAGAGCGCCGTAAAGAATTGGTGAAAGAAGTTAAAAAAGAAGCAGAAGACTCCAAAGTGGCAATTCGCAACATTCGCCGTGATGCAAACGATGAGTTGAAAAAGCTTGAAAAGAATGGGGACATCACTGAGGATGAATTACGCCGTGAAAGTGATGACATCCAAAAGTTGACTGATTCCTATATCGTTAAAATCGATGAGATTGCCAAAGATAAAGAAAACGAAATTTTGGAAATCTGATTGAAGAACTTTCTATACATTGGGGCGTCCTACTTTCAGGACGTCTTTTTTTCTGACCGTATATCATCCGTTTTACCGAATGATAAATATTTCACCATACGGCATGCATAATCTAAAAGGGCTGAACTCTTAATTTCAAAGAAACAATCAGCTGTATTAAATGAAATTTATCGGCTGATTTGATACGATAGACTAGGTACTTGCTCAAAAAGCAGGCGAGTGGAGGAAACGGAATGCTAGATAAACTGTTACGGAAAAAAACTGGAGAGAATGGACCGTCAATTTCCGACAGGCTAACGAAAGTCAAAAGTAGAACAATCCCTTCACACGTCGCCATCATCATGGATGGGAACGGCAGATGGGCAAGACGACGCAGTTTACCTCGGATTGCCGGACATCATGAAGGAATGAAAACTGTACGGAAAATCACCAGGATTGCAAATGACATAGGCATCAAAGTCTTGACATTGTACGCTTTTTCAACGGAAAACTGGAAACGGCCAAAAATGGAAATTGACTTTCTCATGAAACTGCCGGGAGAGTTCCTGACAACATACTTACCTGAATTGATCGAGCAAAATGTCAGGGTAGAAATGATCGGCAACTTCGATGCGCTGCCACCGCATACGAAAGAAGCAATCGTGAAAGCGATAGAGGCCACTTCAAAAAATGATGGACTCATTCTAAACTTCGCAATGAACTACGGCAGTCGCCTCGAAATGGCAATGGCAGTAAAAGAAATTGCACAATTGGCCGTAAACAACGAAATAGCAATCGAAGAGATTGACGAATCATTAATCGAGTCACATCTTATGACATCTCACTTGCCCGAACCGGATTTACTCATCCGGACGAGCGGCGAAGTGCGATTGTCGAATTTCATGCTTTGGCAACTAGCTTATTCGGAATTTTCCTTCACAGAGGTTCTCTGGCCGGACTTCGATGAATCATGCATGTTAAGTGCAATCGAAGAATTCCAAATGCGCAACCGAAGATTTGGAAGTGTGGAAGGGGATAAAGGAAATTGAAACAGAGAATTATAACAGCGCTCGTCGCACTGGCCGTTTTTTTTCCACTAGTGATAATTGGCGGACTCCCATTTACAATCGCGATTTATGTCATCGCTTCAATCGGCTTATATGAATTGCTGCGCATGAAGGATATTCGTATTTTTTCTATCGAGGGCATTCTCGTCTGGATTGCACTTGCGATTTTACTAATACCTTCAAAGTGGACTGTAGAATTTCAACAGTGGATTGGCTATACGAAAATCGAAATAATGTTTGCACTTATTCTTATTTTATTGATCTATACAGTCATCTCAAAAAACAAGTTCACTTTTGATCATGCGGCGTTCACGGCATTCAGTGCATTATACGTCGGCATCGGATTTTATTATTTGATAGAAACCCGATTTTATGGCTTCGAGTATGTATTCTATGCACTTTTAGTAATTTGGACAACAGATTCGGGGGCATATTTTGTTGGGAGAAAGATTGGTAAACGGAAGTTATGGCCGGAAATTTCTCCGAATAAAACAGTTGAAGGATTTCTAGGCGGAATCGTTTTTGCCGTATTGTTTGCATGTGTAATTCAAATCTTTTACCCAATAGCACCTTCATATGGAATGTTGATCATAGTAACGATCATTGCCTCAATTGTTGGGCAGTTGGGGGATTTAGTTGAATCGGCACTGAAGAGGCATTTTGGAGTGAAGGATTCCGGAAATCTTTTGCCGGGACATGGAGGAATTCTAGATCGTTTCGATAGTCTCCTTTTCGTGTTGCCGCTCATTCATTTTTTACACCTAGTCGGTTAATGGAAAGGAAGTTAATCATATTATGACGAAAAAAATAAGTCTGCTCGGTGCAACAGGATCGATCGGGATACAGACTCTCGATATTATTCAATCAAACAAAGAGCAATTTAAACTCGTATCTTTTTCTGCGGGGATGAATATTGGTAAAGTGCGGGAAATTACAGCGAAATTTCGTCCGGAACTCGTATCTGTCATGCATAAAGAGGACGCAGAATTGTTGCAATCGGAATTTCCAGAAACACGCTTTGTGCATGGAAAAGAAGGTCTCATTGAAGTTGCGGCACAGACGCGAGCGGACATGCTCGTCAATGCTGTAATCGGAAGCGTTGGACTAGAGCCTACTTTGAGAGCTATCCAAGAAGGCATAACAATTGCTATTGCGAATAAAGAGACACTTGTAGCAGCCGGTGATATCGTCATGGAAGAAGCGAAAAAACGGAATGTAACACTTCTACCTGTCGATAGTGAACACTCTGCACTTTTTCAGTCATTGAATGGTGAAAATCCGAAACGTGTTTCTCGTCTGATTTTAACGGCATCAGGTGGTAGTTTCAGGAACTTGACGAGAGAACAATTACAAAGCGTGACTGTAGAGCAGGCATTGGCTCATCCGAATTGGTCAATGGGAAATAAACTAACGATCGATTCTGCAACTATGATGAATAAAGGCCTTGAAGTGATTGAGGCGCATCATTTATTCAACATGCCATACGACAAGATCGATTGCTTGTTGCACAAGGAAAGCATCATCCACTCCATGGTTGAATTTGAAGACACGAGTGTCATGGCGCAACTTGGTTCGCCTGACATGCGGGTACCAATCCAATATGCAATGACATACCCGGATCGTATCACGATGCAAAACGCAAAACCGCTCCGCCTAGAGGAAATAAGCACACTTCATTTTGAAAAGATGGATTTCGAAAGGTTCAAAGCACTTGCTCTCGCTTATGAAGCAGGTAAGGAAGGCGGCACAATGCCGACAGTAATGAACGCTGCAAATGAAGTGGCGGTCCAATTGTTCATGCAAGGAAAGATTCCTTTCCTTCAAATCGAGGAGATTGTAGAACGGATGATGGACAATCATCAATCGATTTCCTCTCCGAATTTGGAAGCGATATTAGAAACCGATTCAATTACCCGTAAAATGGTGTATGATATGGTGAAATGAGTAATTCATAATCCGGCCGGATGGGCCAGTTAAGGTGGTTTTTTATGGAAACCGTTATAGCGTTTATTATAATATTTGGCTCTCTTGTCTTTTTTCATGAATTAGGACATTTCCTCTTCGCGAAAAAGGCTGGAATTATGGTGCGCGAATTCGCAATTGGATTCGGTCCGAAAATACTTGCTATCCGGAAAAAGGAGACCCTTTATACAATCCGTATTTTACCACTAGGCGGATATGTGAGAATGGCAGGCGAGGATTTCGACACGGTCGAGTTGCAACCTGGATATCGCGTTGGAGTCATTTTGAACGAAGACGATAAAATTGAAAAAATCTATTTGAATCGTGAAGTATCAAACCCGAACGTACTGTTTTTAGAAACGGAAACTGCAGATTTAAGCAAAGAGCTTTTTATCGAAGGTTATGACGAAGATGGAAACCTAATGAAATACGAGGTTTCCCGCAATGCAGTCATTTATGAAAAAGGGCAAGAAACGCTAATTGCTCCGTATGATCGCCAATTTGATTCAAAACCATTGAGAAGTCGGGCAATGGCTATTTTTGCAGGACCCCTTTTCAATTTCATTCTTGCATTCTTCATTTTTTTGGCGATCGGTCTTTTGAATGGAATACCTACAAACGAGCCTATCATTAAGGAAGTCATCAATGATAGTCCTGCTTTTGCTGCAGGAATGCAAGCCGGCGACTATGTTAAGGAAGTGGACGGCAAACCAATCGGAAGCTGGCAAGAATTCACTGAGACAATTCAGAAAAGTCCTGGTGAAAATCTTCAATTGAAGGTCGAGAGGGCAGGAGAATTGGTGACGTTAGCAGTCGTTCCAGAAACTTTGGTTGACGCTGGACAGAAATATGGACAAATCGGTGTAATGTACGAAAGTCCTTTAGAAAAAAATGCATTAAAAGCATTTGCCTTCGGTGCGGAGCAGACGTTTAGCTGGATGAAAAGAATCTTCGAACTGCTAGGTATGCTCGTTACCGGTAAGTTTACAATTGACGCATTAAGCGGACCTGTCGGCATTTATAAAGCGACGGAGACAGTTGCACAATGGGGTGTGTTCTCTCTAATGAACTGGGCTGCCGTGTTGAGCATCAACTTGGGGATTATGAACCTTTTACCTTTACCAGCATTAGATGGTGGAAGACTGCTCTTCTTCCTTTTTGAGGGAGTACGCGGCAAACCTATCGACAAGCAAAAAGAAGGTATGGTCCACTTCGTAGGCATCATGTTATTAATGGTCCTAATGCTCGTCGTCACCTGGAATGACATCCAAAGATTCTTCTTCTAATAAACATCACTATTATCATATAAGGAGAACATTTTATTTTTTCCAAGCAACAAATTATTTAAAAGAAATTCGAGGTGAAAGCTTTCATGAAACAATCACGGACATTCATCCCGACAATGCGTGAAATACCGACGGATGCCGATATCATTTCTCACCAACTTCTGCTAAGAGCAGGATATATCCGTCAACATATGAGCGGCGTCTATTCCTTCCTTCCCTTAGCGAAAAAAGTGATTCGAAAAATCGAGAACATCATCAGAGAAGAAATGGATGCAATAGAAGCTGTTGAAATGTTCATGCCGACATTGCAGTCATCTGATCTTTGGGAAGAAACAGGAAGATGGAATTCATACGGTTCCGAACTCTTCAGGATAAAGGATCGCCACGACCGCCAAATGGCTCTAGGGCCTACTCATGAAGAAGTCGTTACATCGCTCGTCAGAGATGAAGTAAAATCCTATAAGAAACTGCCACTGACGGTCTATCAAATCCAAACGAAGTTCAGAGATGAGAAACGACCAAGATTCGGACTGCTCCGCGGCAGGGAATTTATCATGAAAGACGCTTATTCATTTCATTCATCGAACGATAGTCTGGAAGAAAAATACAATGAAATGATGTCAGCATACTCGAATATCTTCTCGAGGCTCGGCTTGGATTACCGTGCTGTCATTGCTGATGGCGGAACAATCGGGGGCAAGGGTACTCACGAATTCATGGCTTTATCCGAAATAGGGGAAGATACGATTGCTTATAGTGATTCGTCTCCCTATGCAGCCAATATTGAAATGGCTGAAGTCAATGTAGAATATGAAATGCCAAAAGAAACTTTGAAAGAGATTATGAAAGTCGATACGCCAGGACAGAAAACGATAGCGGAAGTTGCTAATTTCTTAAACGTTGAACCTTCAAAAGTGATCAAGACGCTTATTTTCAAAGCGGATGATAAACTAATTGTCGTTTTATCACGAGGCGATCATGATATTAACGAGATTAAATTGAAAAATGCTATACAGGCAAATGATATTAGTCTTGCCACAGAAAAAGAGATTGAAGAAATGCTTGCATGTAAAGCAGGTTCAATTGGTCCTGTCAAATTGCCTCTTGATCTGAAAGTCTACGCAGACTATGCTGTTGAAAAGGTCGTAAACGGAGTTTGCGGAGCAAATGAAGACGGATGTCATTTAGTAAACGTGAATCCGGAACGTGATTTTGCAATCGACCGTTATTTGGACTTGCGATTCATCAAAGAAGGCGATCCGTCGCCTGACGGAAATGGAACGATCCGATTTGCCAAAGGGATTGAACTTGGCCATATCTTTAAATTGGGAACCGTTTATAGCGAGCCTATGAAAGCGACATACCTCGATGAAAACGGCAAGGCTCAACCATATATTATGGGTTGCTATGGTATCGGGGTTTCTCGGATTTTGTCTGCTCTTGCAGAGCAATATAATGATACGAACGGGTTGAAATTGCCGAAGCAGCTGTCTCCGTATGACATACATCTTGTGACAATCAACATGAAGGATGAAGCGCAAGTAAAATTGTCGGAGGAGCTCTATCATTTATTGAAATCGTACCGGTATGACATTTTACATGATGACCGTGACGAAAGAGCAGGTGTGAAATTCACGGATGCCGATCTTATTGGATTGCCAGTTCGACTTACAATTGGTAAGAAAGCGCAGGAAGGTATCGTTGAAGTGAAATTTAGAGAGACTGGCGAAACGGTTGAATGGCAAAAAGAAGAAGTGACCGAAAAGCTGCAAGCCTTTTTTAGTTAAAAAATAGATGGTTAGGAGGGGAAGGCCGAAAACGGCACTTCCCTTCTTTTCACTGTACGAAACGGGGGTATACATATGGATGCGAAAGTTAATTTGCTCACGTTGTTGCAACAGATTGGATTGACGGATGATCAAACGGTCTCCTATTTTGAGCAAGGAACATTGGAACGAGTAGATATTCATCGCAAATCGAGAATATGGCAATTCAATGTGGAGCTTGAAAAGACGTTGCCAGTTGCTGTCTATCAGTTATTTCAACAAAGAATGCGGGAAGCCTTTACTTCCATAGCGACGGTACGCCTTCAAATTAAAGTACGGACGACAGAAGGTAATCCCGAGTTGATCGTTGGCTATTGGCCACATGTAATTGAAGAAATGAGGGATATGTCACCTCCAATCCGCGAAAGGCTCATTAGTCAACAGCCTGTACTCGTTGGCGAGAAGATGACATTGACTTGTGCGAATGACTTTGAACGGCAGACGATGAAAAATAAGTATGGACCTCTCATCGCCGGAGTGTATGAAACTTTCGGCTTTCCTTCGATAGCTGTGGAATTCACGATTAAAGAAGGTGCTGAAGACAATAATGAGGCGGAAAGAATTGCATTTATGGCGCAGAAAAAAGCTGAAGAAGAAGAGTATGCGAAAAACGCCTTAGCCAACCTTCAAAAAATGGAAGCAATGAAGAAGGAGAATGGAGATGTCGGCAACAGACCATTTGTCTTAGGTGTTCCAATTAAACCTGATGAACCGATTGTCGGTATCCAAACGATTCAAGATGAGGAAAGACGCATTACGATTGAAGGCTATGTATTCGATACAGAAGTAAGAGAATTAAGAAGCGGTCGTTCATTACTGACAATGAAAGTTACCGATTATACTGATTCCATTTTAGTGAAAATGTTCTCTCGGGATAACGAAGATTCGGAGCTTATGAAAACATTGAAAAAAGGCGCATGGGTCCGTGCTAGAGGCAGCATACAGAATGATACATTCGTGCGTGATTTAATTATGATGGCTCAAGACGTTATGGAAATCACTCCAGTTATCAGAAAAGATAATGCTCCAGAAGATCGCAAACGGATTGAATTGCATGCCCATACAATGATGAGCCAAATGGATGCAGTGACTTCAGCATCGGCATTAGTTGCACAGGCGGCAAAATGGGGGCATCCAGCGATTGCGATTACCGATCATGCAAACGTTCAATCATTTCCTGAAGCATATTCGGCAGGCAAAAAGAATGGCATAAAAGTATTATTCGGCTTAGAGGCGAACTTGGTGGACGATGGTGTACCCATTGTCTATGACGAGCAGCATCGACAGCTCGAAAACGATACATTTGTTGTATTTGACGTGGAGACGACCGGCTTGTCTGCTGTCTACGACACCATTATAGAGTTGGCGGCGGTCAAAGTAGTGAATGGTGAGATTAAAGAGAGGTTTGAAAGGTTTGCGAACCCACATCACCCTCTATCTTCGACAACGACCGAACTGACTGGGATCACTGACGATATGGTGAAAGATGCACCTGAAGTATCGGAAGTCATAAAAGATTTCAAGGAATTTATTGGCGATGCGATCCTTGTCGCGCATAACGCATCATTTGATATGGGCTTCTTTTACGAAGCGAGCAAGAAGGCAGGATTGCACGATAAAAGCTATCCGGTCATCGATACGCTCGAGTTGGCTCGTTTCTTATATCCGGAGATGCGGAATCACCGCTTAAATACGTTGGCCAAAAAGTTCGATATTGAACTGACACAGCATCACCGCGCGATTTACGATACAGAAGCAACGGCATATTTATTCATTCGTCTTATGAAAGATGCGGCAACGGAAAAAGGAATTGAATACTTGGACGATTTCAATAAAAATATCGGTGAAGGGGATGCTTATAAACGATCAAGGCCATCCCACTGCACATTGCTTGCAACCGATGATGAAGGTTTGAAAAACCTTTTCAAACTCGTTTCCATTTCCCATATGGATTACTTTTACAGAGTGCCGCGTATTCCGCGCTCTTTATTGATGAAATACCGAAAAGGTCTTCTCGTCGGTTCGGGCTGCGACAAAGGGGAAGTCTTTGAAGGTTTAATGCAGAAGTCGATGGAAGAAGTCGAGGAAATTGCAGGATTTTACGATTACCTTGAACTTCATCCGAAACCTGCCTACTCTCATCTAATTGAACTGGAATTGGTCAGGGATGAATGGAATTTGGAAGATATTATGCGGAAGATGATTAAGCTCGGGAAAAAAGTCGGTCTGCCCGTCTGTGCAACGGGGAATGTCCACTATATCGACGAGACAGACGCTATGTATCGTCAAGTGCTTGTCCGTTCTCAAGGCGGCGCTAACCCGATGAATCGTCATTCCTTGCCTGAAGTCCATTTCCGGACGACTGACGAAATGCTCGAGCACTTCTCGTTTTTAGGCGAGGAAGTTGCCGAACAAATTGTCATCGATAATCCGCAGGCGATTGCTGACCGTGTCGGAGATGTGAAAGTAATTAAAGATGATCTGTATACGCCTACGATTGTCGGGGCGGATGATGAAGTTAGGGATCTCACTTATTCAATGGCTCGCAGCATTTATGGTGAACAGCTTCCTGAAATAATTGAAGCACGAATCGAGAAGGAGTTAAAATCGATCATCGACAATGGCTTTGCCGTCATTTATCTCATTTCGCACAAGCTCGTGAAGAAATCATTGGATGACGGATATCTTGTCGGTTCCCGTGGATCCGTCGGCTCTTCCCTCGTCGCGACGATGATGGAAATTACGGAAGTAAACCCGATGCCTCCACATTATGTTTGTCCATCATGCAAGACGTCCGAGTTCTTTGACGACGGGTCAGTCGGCTCCGGTTTTGACTTGCCGGACAAGGCGTGTCCGTCTTGCGGGACGATGTTTAAAAAAGATGGACAGGATATACCATTTGAAACCTTCCTCGGATTCAATGGAGATAAAGTTCCGGATATCGATTTGAACTTCAGTGGAGAGTACCAAGCACATGCACATAACTACACGAAAGAGCTTTTCGGAGAGGACTTTGTGTATCGTGCGGGAACGATTGGCACAGTTGCCGAAAAGACTGCGTACGGCTATGTCCGCGGATATATGAATGATAATAACCTTCATTTGCGCGGTGCGGAAATTGACAGACTCGTCCAAGGTTGTACGGGCGTCAAAAGGAATACCGGGCAGCATCCGGGTGGAATCATCGTTGTCCCAGACAATATGGAGATATTTGATTTTACACCGATTCAATTCCCGGCAGATGATACGGCTTCAAGCTGGCGGACGACGCATTTTGACTTCCATTCAATTGATAATAACCTTTTGAAGCTGGACATACTGGGGCACGATGATCCGACGATGATCAAAATGCTTGAAGACCTTTCAGGGATCGACCCGAAAACGATTCCGCCCGATGACGATGGAGTTATGGCGCTGTTTAGCGGGACTTCGTCATTAGGTGTCACGGAAGAGCAGATAGATTGCAAGACGGGAACTTTAGGTGTGCCTGAATTCGGTACTCGTTTCGTACGGCAAATGCTTGAGGAAACGAAGCCATCGACATTTTCAGAGCTCATCCAAATTTCCGGCCTTTCCCATGGGACGGACGTGTGGCTTGGAAATGCTCAAGAGCTAATCCAAAATAAAATCTGTCAATTGTCCGATGTAATCGGATGCCGTGATGATATTATGGTTTACTTAATATACCAAGGGCTTGAGCCGTCTGTAGCATTTAAGATAATGGAATCGGTCCGGAAAGGGAAAGGTCTGACGCCTGAATTCGAAGAAGAGATGAAGGCGAATGATGTGCCAGGCTGGTATATTGATTCATGCAAAAAGATCAAATATATGTTCCCGAAGGCACATGCCGCCGCTTATGTTCTAATGGCACTCCGAATCGCTTATTTTAAGGTACATCATCCAATTATGTATTATGCAGCCTATTTCACTGTCCGTGCGACTGATTATGATCTTGCGACAATGACGAAAGGCAATGCTTCCATCCGTGCGAAAATCAAAGAGATTAACGATAAAGGTTTAGAAGCATCACCTAAAGAGAAAAACTTGCTTACAGTACTTGAGATATCATTGGAAATGGTTGAGCGGGGCTTTTCATTCGCGAAGCCAGATTTATATAAATCCTCGGCATCCGAATTCATTATTGATGGCAACCAATTGATACCACCGTTTGATGCCATTCCTTCCTTAGGGACAAACGTCGCTAAAGCGATCGTAGAAGCCCGTAAAGATGGTATCTTCTTATCGAAAGAGGATTTGCAACAACGGGGAAGAGTCTCGAAAACGGTTATTGAGTATATGGATTCGTTAGGCTGCTTGGAAGGCATGCCAGATTCAAACCAACTTTCTCTTTTCTAATCCATTGGTCAATTGGCATCGTCTAGACTCCGGGTGGCACATTGTTTGCAATGATGCCCAGTAGATGGTATAATTGGAGCAACTTTTGCTATATGTCTTGCGAAAAGAGTGGGATTTCCCGCTCTTTTCTGTTGTTCAATTCGTATAAGACAAGTTTGAATCAAATTTCGGGAGGGTTATGATGAGTAAAATTACGGAAGAAGTTGAAAAGCTCGTCAATCCGATAGTGAATGACCTTGAGTTGGAATTGGTTGATATTGAGTTTGTGAAAGAAGGAAGAGACTGGTTTTTACGGGTTTATGTCGATACACCGGAAGGGAATATCGATATCGAACAGTGTGCACTCGTGAGTGAGAGGCTTAGCGAAGAACTGGATCGTACAGATCCAATTTCTCAGAACTATTTCCTAGAAGTATCCTCGCCCGGTGCAGAACGTCCACTGAAGAAAGAAGAGGATTTCCAAAAAGCGATCGGTCAATATGTTTTCATTAAAACGTATGAACCGATCAATGGCATGAAAGAGTTCGAAGGATACTTGCTATCTTACGGTCCGGATGCAGCAGAAGTTGAAATTCGCATAAAGACTCGGAAATTGCAAGTCGTCATCGACAAGGAAAAAATTGCATTTGCACGATTGGCGATCAATTTTTCCGCATAATTGAATATAGGAGTGATTAATTATGAGTAGTGATCTACTCGATGCATTAACAGCCCTTGAAAAGCAGAAAGGAATTTCTAGGGATGTAATTGTGGAAGCGATTGAAGCGGCACTTGTTACCGCATATAAAAGAAACTTTAACCAAGCACAAAACGTGCGTGTCGATTTGAATTTGGAAAAAGGGACGATGAAAGTATATTCCCGTAAAGATGTCGTTGAAGAAGTGGAAGATGAAAGACTTCAAATCGCTCTTGAAGATGCGGAAGCTATCAACCCCGCTTATGAGATCGGAGATATCGTCGAAGAAGAAGTGACTCCACGTGATTTCGGCAGGATCGCAGCGCAAACTGCGAAGCAAGTCGTTACGCAACGTGTGCGTGAAGCTGAACGCGGTCTTATTTATGACGAATATGTTGATAGGGAAGATGACATCGTCAATGGGATTGTAGAGCGCTTGGACGCAAGAAATCTTTATGTCGGTCTTGGAAAAGTGGAGGCAGTGCTGCCTGCAAGCGAACAGATCACTACAGAGTCGTACCAGCCTCATGACCGCATCAAAGTGTATATTACTAAAGTAGAGCGTACTTCAAGAGGTCCTCAAGTGTTTGTCTCCCGTACGCATCCTGGCCTTTTACGCCGTTTGTTTGAAATGGAAGTGCCGGAAATATACGACGGCACAGTTGAAATCAAATCAATCGCCCGTGAGGCAGGAGATCGTTCGAAAATTTCAGTCCATACGAATAATGAAGAAGTGGATCCTGTCGGTTCCTGTGTAGGGTCCCGCGGAGCGCGTGTTCAATCGATTTCAAATGAATTGAACGGTGAAAAAGTTGATATCGTGGAATGGTCCGAAGATCCAGTCATCTTTGTGGCGAATGCATTGAGCCCTTCCAAAGTATTGGACGTTAAAGTGAACGAAGAGGACAGATCTACAACTGTCGTAGTGCCGGATTACCAATTATCATTGGCAATCGGGAAACGGGGACAGAACGCTCGGTTAGCAGCTAAATTGACAGGGTGGAAAATTGATATCAAAAGTGAAACAGATGCGCGTGAGTTAGGCATCTATCCTCCAACTGCCGATCATTCGGTTGAAGAACGACTATTTGATAATGATGTATATGCCGTTACCGAAAATGGAAACGATGAATATAATGAAGATCCATATTTCGATGACGAACCAGAAGAAGAATCCGATTTGAAAACGATCGATCTATATTCTGAAACAAACGAAGACAATTGAGTTGAAAGGATGACTGCCCATGACAAGCAAAAAGAAAATCCCTTTGCGTAAATGTGCGGCGACGGGCGAGATGTTACCAAAGAAAGAAATGATTCGCATTGTCCGCACAAAGGAAGGTGAAGTTTCAGTCGATTTGACAGGCAAAAAATCAGGGCGTGGTACATATGTATCGAAAACTGAGGAAGCTGTTGAAGCAGCAAAGCGCAATCGATCGATTGAAAGCCAGCTTGGAACATCGGTGCCTGCAGAAGTCTATGAGGATCTACTGCATGCAATCCGTCGTGAGGCATTGAAATGAATCATCCTACGGAAATCTTCCAATTGTTAGGGATGGCTGCAAGAGCCCGGAAGCTTATCACTGGCGAGGAACTAGTCGTCAAAGAAGTACGTTCGGGTAATGCACGCTTAGTCATCGTTTCTGAAGATGCTTCAAAGAACACGCAAAAAAAAGTGAGTGACAAATGTAATTTTTACAACGTTGAGAAGCATGTATTCGGGAGCCGGGAAGCTCTCGGCCATGCAATCGGAAAAGAGTCGCGGGTCGTACTCGCGTTAACGGATGCCGGCTTTGCCAAAAAAGCGTCCGGGCTCCTCAACGAATATAACCGGGGGTGGGCTAATGACGAAGATACGTGTACACGAATACGCGAAACGAGTGAATCGGACGAGTAAAGAAGTCATCGAAGAGCTTGGAAAAATGAATGTGAATGTAACGAACCATATGTCAATGCTTGATAATGATGCAACAACAAAATTGGATCAACGTTTTGGAAAAGGTGGTTCAAACCAATCCGACAAGTCCAGAAACGGACACAGTGATCGGAAGCCAGCTTCAAATTCTGCACGTCCTTCAGGCAATGCACAAGACAATAAACAACAGGGCAATCGTCCAGCACAAGGCGGCCAACGTCAAGGACAAGGAGCGCAAGGCGGCAATCGTCCAGCACAAGGCGGCCAACGTCAAGGACAAGGAACACAGGGCGGTAACCGTCCAGCACAAGGCGGCAATCGTCCAGCGCAAGGCGGACAACGCCAAGGGCAAGGAAGCGCACAAGGCGGCAATCGTCCAGCGCAAGGCGGACAACGCCAAGGGCAAGGAAGCGCACAAGGCGGCAACCGTCCGGCACAAGGCGGACAACGTCAAGGGCAAGGAAGCGCACAAGGCGGCAACCGTCCGGCACAAGGCGGACAACGCCAAGGGCAAGGAAGCGCACAAGGCGGCAACCGTCCAGCTCAAGGTGGTCAACGCCAAGGGCAAGGACAAGGACAAGGAGCTCAAGGCGGTAATCGTCCAGCTGGACGTGGTGGAAGGCCACCTGCACGTGGTATTAACCAAGGACGTAGAAGACATCGTCCGGCACCGATGCCGAAGGTGGAAAAGCCATTGCCGGAAAAAATCACTTTCTATGAATCGTTGACTGTCGGTGAACTTGCGAACAAGTTAGGCAGAGAACCGTCTGAAATCATTAAAAAACTATTCATGCTTGGCGTTATGGCAACAATCAACCAAGAGCTCGATAAAGATGCGATTGAGTTGATCTGTGCGGAATATGAAGTCGAAGTGGAAGAGGAAATCCGCATCGATGTAACGGATCTAGAAATTTATTTCGAAGAATCTGAAGAAGCGGAAGGCGAACTTACTGAACGTCCGCCTGTCGTAACAATCAT
Organism: Sporosarcina sp. SAFN-015; assembly: GCF_059415085.1. Classification (NCBI taxonomy): domain Bacteria; kingdom Bacillati; phylum Bacillota; class Bacilli; order Caryophanales; family Caryophanaceae; genus Sporosarcina; species Sporosarcina sp. SAFN-015. The sequence goes on along the minus strand of NZ_JBPFDR010000003.1, from coordinate 286,849 downwards.
GGGGCACGTTGACCACGGTAAAACAACTTTGCTCGATTCGATCCGAGATACGAAAGTGACGCAAGGAGAAGCGGGTGGAATCACGCAGCATATTGGGGCTTATCAGATTGAAGCGGAAGGCAAGAAAATCACATTCCTGGACACTCCTGGACACGCAGCATTTACAACAATGCGGGCGCGAGGAGCGAAAGTTACTGATATTACAATTCTAGTTGTCGCAGCGGATGATGGTGTCATGCCACAAACGATTGAAGCGATCAACCATGCGAAAGCCGCTGAAGTTCCGATCATCGTTGCTGTGAATAAAATGGATAAACCTACCGCAAATCCAGATCGTGTCATGCAGGAATTAACAGAGCATGGTCTTTTATCAGAAGCTTGGGGCGGAGATACGATTTTCGTACCGATTTCTGCATTAAAAGGCGAAGGAATCGATCAGTTGTTGGAAATGGTACTGCTCGTAGCGGAAGTTGCTGAGTTGAAAGCTAGCAAAAATATCCGCGCTAGAGGTACTGTCATTGAAGCGCAATTGGACCGTGGCCGCGGTTCGGTTGCAACTCTTCTTGTACAGGATGGAACTTTACGTGTAGGTGACCCGATCGTCGTCGGAAACACATTCGGTAAAGTGCGCGCGATGATCAACGACCTTGGACGCCGAGTGAAGGATGCAGGTCCATCCACACCAGTTGAAATTACAGGTTTGAGCGATGTCCCGCAGGCTGGAGACCGCTTTGTCGTCTTCGAAGATGAGAAGACAGCCCGTCAAATCGGTGAATCGAGAGCAGGCGATGCATTACAGGAACAACGTGGTGAGAAAACACGTGTGACGCTAGACAACTTATTCGATCAAATGAAACAAGGGGAAATGAAGGAATTGAACCTTATCGTTAAAGCTGACGTTCAAGGTACAGTTGAAGCGATGGCAGCTTCCCTTATGAAAATCGAAGTGGAAGGCGTTAACGTTCGAATCATCCATACAGGAGCAGGTGCGATTAACGAATCGGATATCTCCTTAGCTGCAGCATCAAATGCAATTGTCATCGGATTTAATGTGCGTCCAGATGTCAATGCTAAACGTGCGGCCGAAGAAGAAGGCGTTGATATTCGATTGCACCGTGTCATCTATAAGGTGATCGAGGAAATCGAATCGGCGATGAAAGGATTGCTGGATCCTGAATACGAGGAAAAAGTGATTGGTCAAGCCGAAGTCCGTGAAACGTTCAAAGTATCGAAAATCGGTACTATTGCGGGAAGCTATGTAACGGAAGGCAAGATTACCCGTGATGCAGGTGTACGTGTACTGCGTGATAATATCGTCATCTTTGAAGGTGAACTTGATACATTGAAGAGGTTCAAGGACGACGTTAAGGAAGTTGCAAGAGGATATGAATGTGGAATTACAGTTAAAAACTTCAATGATATTAAAGAAGGCGACATTTTTGAAGCCTTCGTCATGGAGGAAGTTAAACGGACATGATTGTCTATGCTGAATGTACATTCTTCATACCTGACGTCCATTCGTTAAAAGGTAAACGATCCGTTCTGAAAAGAATGATGGATCGTGTGAAAAATGAATTCAACGTTTCCATTTCTGAAATCGATCATCAAGACTTATGGCAAAGAACTACAATTGCTATCGTTTCGGTTGCATCGTCAAAAGATGCTGCCGAAGGGGAGACAAGAAGGGCCATCCGTTTCTTGGAATCGAATCCGGAATGGGAAATGACAGAAATGATACTTGACTACTATTGAAACGGAATCGGGGTGACCATCCATGTCTATGCGTGCGAATCGTGTCGCTGAACAGATGAAAAAGGAACTTGGCGGAATCATTGGCCAAAAATTGAAAGACCCTCGCATCGGCTTTGTCACAGTGACGGACGTCGAAGTAACGGGCGATCTTCAACAGGCAACAATATTCATTTCAGTGTTAGGAAAAGATTCGGAAAAAGAGGCAACTCTTGCCGGCTTGACAAAGGCGAAAGGGTTTATCCGCACGGAAATCGGTCAGCGGATCAGACTTAGGAAGACACCGGAAATTGAATTTGCGTTTGATGATTCTGTCGAATACGGAAATCGTATTGAATCGCTGCTTCGTGAAGTGAAGAGCGAAGAAGAATGAACTATTGGAGGAAGTCGGCGTCCGAATGGACTTTCCGACTTCCTCCGTTTTGTATAAGTACGTTAAAATAAGGAGGATATACATGGATGGGATTCTTCCTTTGTGGAAACAAAAAGGGATGACTTCGCATGACTGCGTATTCAAGCTTCGGAAAATATTGGGGATGAAAAAAGTGGGGCATACAGGGACGCTCGACCCGAATGTGGAAGGCGTTCTCCCAATTTGCCTTGGACAAGCGACTAAGGTCGCCGAATACGTAACGGATGCCGGCAAAGAGTATATAGCAACAGTTTCGATTGGTGCATCAACGGAAACGGAAGATGCCGAAGGGGCTATCGTAGCAGCGGATGGGTCATATAAATCAATTAAACGAGAAAAGCTTCTAGAGGCGCTTGAGCAGCTCACCGGTGAGATTGTTCAAATTCCACCGATGTATTCGGCCGTAAAAGTGAATGGTAAAAGGCTGTATGAATACGCTAGAAAAGGGATAGAGGTTGAAAGGCCGAAAAGGGTCGTACATATATATAAAATCGAATTGCTTGATGACAGAGAGTTGTTCGAAGGGGAAGAAATTCGATTCATGATACGAATTGCGTGCGGAAAAGGTACATATATCCGAACGTTATCCGTGCAAATCGGAGAAAAACTTGGATTCCCTGCCCATATGGCAACCTTGGTCCGTACGGCTTCCGGAAATTTCCGTCAAAATGATTGCTTGACGCTTGATGAAGTGGAAGAACAGAAAAAGCAAAATACTATTCAACAATATATTCGACCTCTGGAAGATGCGCTTGCCGAGTTTGAATTTGTAGAAATTGATGATAATTTGTATGGTAAGATAATGAACGGGCAAGTGCTGCCTCAACACCCTTCACTCGTAGGAAGGGAGAAAATCGTTTTTACGAGAGCAGAAAAAGCGATTGCAATTTATTGCAACCATCCGACAAAAGAAGGATTGATGAAACCTGAAAAGATGTTTCCATTCAATCAGTAGGGGAGAATTATATGGAAATTTACCATTTGCAATATCCATCTCATACAACGATCGATGATAAAGGTCCTTTTTCACTTGCTATCGGTTTTTTCGACGGACTTCATAAAGGTCATCAAACAGTTATCAACGAAGCAAAAGCAAAAGCTGCTGAACTCGGAATCCGTTCCGCTGTCATGACATTCGACCCGCATCCATCGCACTTGTTTGGAAAAGGGAAGGATAAGGTCGGCTATATTACAAAATATCCGGAAAAATCACGTCTACTAGAAGAATTGGGAATCGATGCCCTTTTCATTGTTGAGTTCGATTGGGACCTTGCCTCTCTTTCGCCTGAGAAATTTATTAATATCTTTATTAAACAATTAGGAATCAGGCATGTGACCGCCGGATTCGATTTCACGTTCGGTTCAAAAGGTGCTGGCACGATGGAGCAGATGGCTGCGCTATCCAATGGAGAATACGGTACGACTGTCATCGAAAAAGTAATAGATTCTGACGAGAAAATATCATCGACCCGAATCCGGAAGCTTCTTTCCGACGGTGATGTTGAGAAGACGGCTACATTGCTCGGCCGACCGTTCAGAACGATCGGCACTGTCGTAGACGGCGAGAAAAGAGGCAGGCTGCTCGGATTTCCAACTGCTAATATCTCAATCGACGAAGAAACAATCTTACCTGCAAATGGTGTTTACGCTGTCAATTTTTCCTTCGACGGACAATCGTATAAAGGCGTCTGCAATGTCGGCGTGAAGCCAACCTTCCACGATCCTAATACAATGAAGCCAAGCGTAGAAGTCCATGTACTCGATTTCAATTCTGATCTATACGGAAAAAAAGCCGCTGTCGACTGGATCGCACGCATCCGGTCTGAGCAGAAATTCAATTCGGTTGACGAATTGGTTGAGCAAATTAGCAAGGACAAGGAGACGGCACGGCAGTTGTTAAATAAGGGAATTAATATGTCGTAGGTGATTCTAGCTATTTGGAGTGCAAGGCGGCGACTCCTGGGGGATAAAGCGGGACAGGTGAGACCCCGCAACGAAGCGAAGTGAAGTGAGGAGGCTCACCGCCCGCCCCCCGGAAAGCGCCCGCCTGAAACGTAAAGTAGCCATGCGGATTGTGACTTCTTAGTTGCATCCACAATCCGCACATGTTATGATAAATCAGTGCTAGCGCACAAACCTTTCCTTGGCAGAACGAATCACCAACGTTTGCTCGGGATTTGGGGATATTCAATTATTAGGAGGTGAAAAGGATGGCTATTACACAAGAGCGTAAACATGAATTGATCAACGAATACAAAACTCATGAAAACGATACTGGATCTGCTGAAGTACAGATCGCTATCCTTACTGAAGAGATCAACAACTTGAACAACCATTTACGTACACACAAGAAAGATCACCATTCTCGTCGTGGTCTTTATAAAATGGTCGGTACTCGCCGTAGACTTCTTAAATATCTACGTGAAACTGATGTTCAACGTTACCGTGATCTTATTGCCAAACTCGGCCTTCGCCGTTAATAAGATGTATACGAAAAAGCGGGCCATGCCCGCTTTTTTTTATTGAATGATTAATCTTATGTTATTTTTCGCATATGTCCTTCTTTTTTGATACACTACTATTTAATACATACTACGTATGATGTCCATGCTTGATATTAGAGAGGGGTACCGTAATGACAGAACAAAAAAAAGTTTATTCATTTGAGTGGGCTGGGAGACCGTTAACGATTGAAACGGGTCAGCTCGCGAAACAAGCGAATGGTGCTGTGCTCGTACGCTACGGAGATACAAGCGTGCTATCTACAGCGACAGCTTCGAAAAATCCGAAAGCGCTTGATTTCTTCCCATTGACCGTCAATTATGAAGAAAGATTATACGCAGTAGGAAAGATTCCCGGCGGATTCATTAAACGTGAAGGACGTCCATCGGAAAAGGCCGTTCTAACAAGCCGTCTCATCGACCGTCCGATCCGTCCATTGTTCGCGGATGGATTCCGAAATGATGTGCAAGTCATTTCACTCGTCATGTCAGTCGATCAGAACTGCTCATCTGAAATGGCAGCAATGCTCGGTTCTTCCCTAGCATTGTCGATTTCTGATATCCCATTTGAAGGTCCGATCGCAGGCGTGCAAATCGGACGCATCAATGGTGAGTTCATCGTCAATCCGACACCTGAACAATTAGAAAATAGTGAACTTGACCTAGTCGTCGCTGGAACAAAAGATGCCATTAATATGGTTGAAGCCGGCGCGAAGGAAGTTGCAGAGGATGTCATCCTTGAAGCGATCATGTTCGGTCATGAGCAGATCATCCAACTGATTGAATTCCAAGAGAAAATCATTGCTGAAGTCGGTAAAGAGAAAATGGAAATTACATTATTCGAACTTGACGAAGCATTGCTTGCAGAAGTGAAAGCAAAATGTGAATCCGATTTAATCAATGCAATTCAAACAGAAGAGAAGCATGCACGCGAAGAAGCGATCACAGCTGTGAAAAATGAAGTTATGGAACAATATGCAGCCGATGAAGCGGATGAAGAAACAATGAAGCAAGTGAAAAGCATTTTGGACCAACTTGTGAAAGAGGAAGTCCGCCGTCTAATCACTGACGAAAAAGTCCGTCCGGATGGCCGTGGTTTGGATGAAATCCGTCCACTTTCTTCTGAAGTCGGCATTTTGCAGCGCACGCATGGTTCTGGCTTGTTCACACGTGGACAAACTCAGGCGTTAAGCGTTTGTACGCTGGGAGCTCTCGGTGAAGTGCAAATTATTGACGGACTTGGACTGGAAGAGTCGAAGCGATTCATGCATCATTATAACTTCCCGAACTTCAGTGTAGGGGAAACAGGTCCAATACGTGGACCAGGCCGTCGTGAAATCGGTCACGGTGCTCTCGGTGAGCGTGCACTTGAAGCAATCATTCCAGATGAAAAAGAGTTTCCATACACAATCCGTCTCGTAGCGGAAGTATTGGAGTCGAATGGATCGTCTTCCCAAGCGTCAATCTGTGCCTCTACAATGGCTATGATGGATGCAGGTATTCCGATCAAAGCGCCAGTTGCGGGAATCGCTATGGGTCTTGTGAAGAAAGGGGACAACTATTCCGTTCTATCCGATATCCAAGGGATGGAAGACCATCTTGGTGATATGGACTTCAAAGTGGCTGGAACTGAAAAAGGGATTACAGCTCTTCAAATGGACATTAAGATTGAAGGACTATCCCGTCAAATTTTAGAAGAATCTTTAGCCCAAGCGAAAATCGGTCGGATGCATATTCTTGGTCATATGATGGCGACTATTTCCGCGCCTCGTGAAGAGCTTTCACAATATGCGCCTAAGATCATTATGATCCGTATTAATCCAGACAAGATTCGCGACGTCATCGGACCTGGCGGAAAAGTAATCAATAAAATCATCGAAGAAACAAATGTTAAAATCGATACAGAACAAGATGGCACAATCTACATTTCTTCACCAAATTCGGAAATGAACGAAAAAGCGAAAATGATGATTGAAAACATCGTTCGTGAAGCGAAAGTCGGAGAATATTATTTAGGTAAAGTGAAACGAATTGAAAAATTCGGCGCATTCCTTGAAATCTTCCCTGGCAAAGACGGACTTCTTCATATTTCCGAAATTCAAGAAGAACGTACGAAAGCGGTTGAGGATGTATTGAAAATGGGCGATGAACTTCTTGTGAAAGTTATCGAAATTGACAATCAAGGCCGTGTAAATCTATCCCGTAAAGTTGTTTTGAAAGAAGAAAAAGAAGCAGCAGAAAAAGGGAAAAACGAATAATCAATTAGCATATAATAATGGAAAGCCCCTCTTTACGATGGTGTGAAGACGGAGGCTTTTTGTTATTTTTATTAGCGGGGGGAAAAGAATTGCTACAAAAACAGAGATATCAAAACGGCGTTAGAATCATTCACGAAAAGATGCCATTTGTACGGTCTCTGGCAATCGGCCTATTTGTAAAGGCTGGTTCCAACGATGAGACAGAAGAGGAGTGGGGACTCGCTCATTTTATTGAACATATGCTTTTTAAAGGGACAACGACGCGCAGCGCAAGAATGATTGCAGAGCAATTTGACCGGATGGGTGGAGATATTAACGCATATACATCCAAAGAAATGACTTGCTTCTACACAACCGTGCTTGACCATCATGCGGAAGAAGCATTGACGATCATGGCCGACATGTTGTTCAATTCCCTCTTTGATGAAAACGACATTCAAAAAGAAAAGTCCGTTATATTGGATGAAATTGCGTCAGTCGAAGATACGCCGGATGATGATGTAGATGAACGACTTTGGTCTGTCATGTATCCTGGGCATCCGATCGGAAGATCTATAGGCGGTGTGAAAGATACAATTCATTCATTCAATAAGGAAATGATCGAACGGTATATGTCAAGACATTATTCAGCTGAAAACATCGTCATATCGATAGCAGGAAATTTTGATGATCAATTGATTTCATTTATTGAGACTCTTTTCAATTCGTTCATCAAGAATAGGTCAACAAAAACGAATGATGGCTTACTTCCAGTATTCCATAACGGCAGGACAACGAAATACAAAGATATTGAACAGGCGCATATTTGTTTAGGTTATCCGGGTCTTTCCATAACTGACGACCGGCTTCATGATTTAATTCTGTTAGACAGTATTATCGGCGGGACGATGTCTTCCCGAATGTTCCAAAAGATACGGGAGGAGAAGGGGCTTGCGTACTCAGTGTTTTCGTATTATTCATCATATATGACGACAGGTTCATTCGTTATTTACGGTGGGACCGGCCCCGAACATTTGGAAGAGATGGTCTCGACGATGGATCAGCTAATCGCTGAAATTGTAGCGGACGGCGTTACGGAGAAGGAGCTGCTCAATGCGAAGCAGCAATTGAAAGGCAGTTTCTTGCTAGGTCTTGAAAGTTCGGAATCCAGAATGCATCGTAACGGTAAGAATGAACTGATCCTTTCCGAGCATAAGACGATAGACGAAGTAGTCGGACTGATTGACAAAGTTCAACTTGAAAATGTGAATAACATTGCACGTGAGACGTTTACGAAAGAACGAGCAATTTCCATTATTGCTCCAAAGAAAGCGATGAAAAGGATCCGAATATAGAAATGTGCAGCTTTGCCCTCTTTGAATCATATGATAGACGAGGACATTTAAAAGGGGGCAATACTATGCTGCTATCCGAAATGGCTCAAAAAGAGCTAATCCAAGTGGAAGAAGGAATTCGTTATGGATTTCTTGCAGATACCGATTTGATTTTCAACCGAAAAACCGGAGCAATCATCGGCTTTGAAGTGAAAAAGAAATTTGGAAGGTTTCCATTCCGTAACAAAGAACAGGAAACGACAGAATTCATACCTTGGAGTGAAATCGTGTTAATTGGTGAGCATCGAATCCTATTTGGGAAAACGCATAGCTTGGGGGAATTTGACCTTGACGACAATTGACGAAAATTGGCTGTTCATCGGAACTGATCGTAGATTATCGGAATGTAGTCGAATTATGAAGCAACAAGGCTTCGACGTTTTCCATTATGATAGAAATGTTTATTCAAAACAGCTATCCGACATTCTTGACGAATTCTCTCCAAAACATATCGTCTTTCCGATATTGCAAATGGAAGGCACTATCCCAGTGGATAAGATTAATAAAGATACGATACTTTACCCAGGCGTCGCCTCTCAGGATTGGTTGGCGTCTTTCCATGATGCTAGCATTACAATCCGACCATATTTGAAAGAAGTGCAATTCGTCTGGGAGAATGCCGTGTTAACCGCGGAAGGATTTCTGATCGAATACTATTCTTCGGCAAAACGACGAATTTCAGGGGAGCATTTTTATATTGCAGGCTTTGGCAAAGTCGGCAAAGCGACAGCTGCTGTTTTATCGTCACTGGGAGCCTCTGTAACCATTTTAGCACGTTCTAAGGAACAGTTAGGGGAAGCAGCCGCAAACGGTTATAAAACAATGCTGCTGCCCGCTGATACGGTAAATGTAACAGGAATCCTCGTGAACACAATACCTGCGAAATGGCTTCAAGTTGGAACCGATTCCACATTGCGCATTTATGATTTGGCATCCGCGCCTGGTTGCCTAAGGGACAATGCCCCTGATGAATACTATACAATACACCTCGGATTGCCGGGAAAACACTTTCCGGCAGATGCGGCAATGGCTTTGTCAGAAGCGTTGCTGAGGATGAATAGTAAATGAAAGGGGAAAAAGATGCTACAAGGAAAAAGAATTGGCCTTGGTATTACGGCATCCCATTGTACGTATGACCAAATATTACCGGTCATTAGCGATTTACAGGACAACGGGGCGACCGTTGTTCCTATCATTACACATTCCGTGCTGACTGCTGCCACACGATTCGGCACAGGCGAGGAATGGATAGCAAGAATCGAAGAAGCGACAGGAGAAAAGGTCGTTTCGACAATTGTAGGGGCCGAGCCGTTCGGACCAAGCAATCCGCTAGATTGCATGATCATCGCACCGATGACAGGCAATTCCATAAGCAAATTTGCCAACGCGGCCACTGACTCTCCAGTTTTAATGGCTGCTAAGGCAACTTTGCGGAACGGCAGCCCAGTTTTGCTCGGTATTTCGACAAATGACGCTTTAGGCTTGAATGGTCCAAACATCATGAAGCTGCTAAACATGAAAAATGTGTTTTTCATCCCGTTCGGCCAAGATGATCCTTTTAAGAAACCGAACTCTTTAATCTCCGATTTCACTTTGATGGTTCCTGCAGCTGCAGCTGCTCTTGAACACCGACAACTTCAACCACTTTTAATTATTCATAAATAATATTAAAAATACAAAGCAGAAGATTTCTAGATATGTTATAATTTCTCCAATGAACTCTTATAGGACATAGGGTGAGGTTTTTATTCTTGCATAAATGAGCTAATGTTCTTTTGCATTAATAAACGAATAAATGTATATATATCCGAAGGTCCGTAAAACGAAAGGGAGATTGAAATGAAAAATGATAATTTGAATGTTGCAATTGTAGGTGCTACTGGAGCAGTAGGAACGAAAATTCTTGAAAAGCTTTTGGAACGAAAATTCCCCGCAACATCGATAAAATTGCTAGCTTCAAAACGTTCTGCAGGTATTGAAATTTCTGCAGGCGGTGAAACGTTTATCGTGGAAGAAACGGTGCCTGAGTCTTTTGAAGGTGTCGACATTGCATTTTTCAGTGCAGGAGGTTCTATTTCCCAAAAGTTTGCACACGAAGCGGTAGAACGAGGTGCAGTCGTAATTGATAATACGAGTGCGTTCAGAATGGATGAAGGGACGCCGCTAGTCGTTCCTGAAGTGAATCCGCAAACTTTGCAAAATCACTCGGGAATTATCGCGAATCCGAACTGTTCTACAATCCAAATGGTTGCTGCACTACAACCAATCAAAGAAAAATTCGGCATCAACCGTATTATCGTTTCAACGTACCAAGCGGTATCGGGAGCGGGTGCTGAAGCGATAGATGAACTTGCTCAGCAAAGTACGCAATTCGCAGAACGTGCAACTATTAAAGCGGAATTGCTGCCGAGCGCTTCTGCTGAACGCCATTATCCGATTGCTTTCAATGCTATTCCGCAAATCGATGTTTTCGATGAATCGGGGTACACTTTAGAGGAATTGAAAATGATGAATGAAACGAAAAAAATATTCGGCGATCAGCAAATGGCGGTCACTGCCACTTGTGTACGCCTCCCTGTAGTAACAGGGCACTCTGAATCGGTATATATCGAGTTAAACGATGAAAACGTTACTGTTGCCGATATCCGTTCTACTATGGAAGGTGCACCGGGCGTTGTCGTCCAAGATGACCCGTCTACACAATTGTATCCAATGCCGTTATTTGCGGAAGGGAAAGATGAAGTGTTTGTCGGACGTATTAGGAAGGATCCAAAACATCCTGCTGGATTCCATATGTGGATTGTTTCAGATAACTTATTGAAAGGTGCAGCATTGAATTCGGTTCAAATTGCTGAGGAATTAATTAAATAAATTTTTTTGAAGCGATTGTTCCGTCCTGTTACGTAGTAAATGAAACACGGAGCAATCGTTTCAACATCATAGCGATGAAAAGGAATGGTCAGAATGGAACTTGGGCAAATTGGCACAGCGATGGTCACTCCTTTTTCACATACTGGAGACATCGATTTTGACTTGACGGAAAAGTTGATCGAGCATTTGATCGCAACTGGGACGGATTCCTTAATTGTTTGTGGGACTACGGGGGAATCCCCCACGTTAAATCATCAAGAAAAATCGGATATTTTCAGATACGCAATTGAAATCGTCAATAAGAGGATTCCTGTCATTGCAGGGACAGGAACCTTCAATACAGCAGAAACAGTCAAATTGACAAAGCAAGCGGATGAGCTAGGTGCCGACGGAATCATGTTAGTGACTCCTTATTACAACAAACCCGACCAAAAAGGGATTGTTGCACACTTTACCCATATTGCAAGCATTACGGACCTGCCAATACTACTCTATAATATCCCCGGCAGATCCGCGGTCAATATGGAAGCTGAAACCGTAATCGAATTATCGAAAATAAAAAATATCCGGGCAGTCAAAGAAGCGAGCGGAAGTCTCGATCAAATGTCCGATATTATTTCAGGAACTGATAATGGATTTAAAGTATATAGCGGAGATGACTCGTTGACATTGCCGTTATTATCTATCGGCGGAGATGGTGTCATTTCAGTAGCATCCCATATCGTCGGGGCTGAAATGCAGCAAATGATCAATGCATTCAAATTAGGCGATACGACAAAGTCGGCAAAAATGCACAGGATATTACTACCGTTATTCCAAGCGGTCTTTTCCGCCCCGAACCCTGTCCCGGTCAAGTATGCACTTGCCAAGATGGGAATCGATACCGGAGGAGTGAGACTTCCGTTAATAGCAGGCTTCAAAGAAGGTGCTGCTGCATTCGACGAAGTATGGAATAATTTCAAAAAAAACGAGCATGTATTTCAATAAAAGAAAGCCGGGAGCATTCGCCGGCTTTTTTTGTTTGTGTAGTAAGGGCATTCTCACGTATAATGAAACTTAGTCGTTGTGGACGGGTATTCAACAAATAAGCAACAACATATATCATTTGAAAATTGACAGTTGGGTTTCAATTAAATAACGATAGGCGATTTAGTAAATGCCAGAAAACAATACATAGACGGTTCATGATCCAACACCAGTCTTTTTCAAACATAGTATAGGAGGAAACAATGTGGCAAAAACGAAAAATGAAGTAATAAAAGTAATCCCGCTAGGAGGAGTCGGGGAAATCGGAAAGGCGATGTATGTCGTTGAAATTGATGAGGAACTTTTCATCGTCGATGCGGGACTCATGTTCCCGGAAGGTGAAATGCTCGGCATTGATATCGTCATTCCAGATTTGACATACATCGAAGAAAATAAAGAGCGGGTAAAAGGGATTTTCCTAACGCATGGACACGAAGACGCAATCGGGTCCATCGCCTATCTTCTACAGAAGGTGCAAGCCCCTGTGTACGGTTCCAAACTGACACTTGCCCTTGCGAAAGAGCATTTAAAAGATATGCCTGCACCAGCAGGCGTAAAGTTTTTTGAGGTGACAAATAAAAGCCGGATGAATTTCAAGCAGACGTATGTGACGTTTTTCCATACAACGCATAGCATTCCCGATTCTTTAGGAATCGTTTTTCATACGAGCGAAGGTGCGATTGTCCATACAGGTGAATTCAAATTCGACCAATCCGCAAAAGGGAAATATCGTCCGGACATCGCAAAAATGGCGGCCTTGGGAGAAGAAGGCGTCTTCATCCTTATGTCAGATTCAAATGAAGCCGAACGTCCGGGCTATACGACTTCCGAATCCGTCATAGAAGATCGTTTGTCCAATACATTCCATAGCGTGGAAGGGCGTATTCTCGTTGCTTTGTATGCATCCAATTTTATCCGCATTCAACAAGTTTTCGATAAAGCGCTCGAAACGGGTAAAAAAGTTGCGGTCGTCGGAAAGAGCCTCGAAAGTTATTTTGAAGTAGGCATGCGGTTAGGGTATTTGCAAATTGACGAAGATACGGTCATATCCGTAAAAGACATCGGAAAGTATCCTGATGACCAAATCGTGATCATCGTCACGGGCAATCAAGGCGAGCCGCTTGAAGCTCTCGAGAAAATAGTCCGCAAATTCCATAAGGATATCAAAATTAAAAAGACGGATACAGTCCTTATTACATTCACGCCATCCCCAAGCATGGAAGTGTCTATGTATCAAATGGCGAATGAATTATCAAAAGCCGGTGCTCACGTCATTACAGCTTCGAAAAATGTCCATGTATCCGGTCATGGCAGCCAAGAAGACTTAAAACTGATGCTCAACTTGATGCAGCCTAAGTATTTCATCCCTATTCAAGGGGAATATAAAATGCTTATTGCCCATTCAAAGCTAGCGCAACAGGTCGGCTTGCAAAAATCGCAGATTTTTATAGCTGATAAAGGGGATATCGTCGAATATAAAAACGACAAGATGAGAATGAGCGGCCGTGTACAAGCAGGAAATATTCTCATTGATGGAATTGGGGTCGGTGATGTAGGCAATATCGTACTGCGCGACAGAAAGCTCTTGTCGCAAGACGGTATTTTCACTGTCGTCATTACATTAAGTCGTAGACAGAAAAGGATAGCTGCAGGTCTTGAAATCGTCTCACGCGGATTCGTCTATGTGAGGGAGTCTGAAGAGCTTCTTGATGAATCGAAGAACCTTGTACGGAAGATAGTGGAAAAGTATGTGAATAAAGATACGTTTGAATGGACAAACATAAAGCAAGAGATCCGTGATACATTAAGCTCTTATTTATTCCAACAAACTAAAAGAAGACCGATGATTATTCCGATCATTATGGAGTATTGAGCAAGGTCTCGAAAACGGAATCTGAACAAAACAACGATAGAACTTGAGAAAAGGATTTCCATGCCGTCCGCACGGCGGGAAATCCTTTTTGTAAAAGGAGGAGTTTCATGTCAAAAAAATCGAAGAAAAAGAAAAAGACCGCGTCCAAAAAGAATAATGACGGCCTCCATCCATTAGTATACGAAGTTGCCGGTTTAACGATGATCGGCTTCGCTATCATCATTATTTTTGAGTTTGGCATCGTCGGAAGAGGGCTCTCTTCTTTCGCAAGACTCCTATTTGGGAATTGGCATGGTGCTGTTCCACTTCTATTGATCGTTCAAGCGCTTCTATTCATGGTAAAACGGAAGACGGTAGGTTGGAAAAACCGAATTGTCGGCGGCAGCTTATTCATTCTCGCAAGCTTGCTATTATTTAGCCATATCTATTTATTCAAAGAGCTATATGAAAGCAAAGTACTTATGTCCAATTCGGCTTTTCAAGAGACGTGGAAAGTCCTTATTACGAATGAAGGAATCGCATCAAGAAGCGGAGCTCTAGGGGGGGGATTGGCTGGTGCAATGCTATTTGCGCTCTTCCATTCTTTATTTGATTCAGCAGGAGCAACAGTAGCCGGTGTTCTTCTATTATTAATCGGTATCGTGCTGCTCACCGGAAAGGCGCTTGTCCCTTATATAGCGGAGCATTATCCGAAGGTGCTTTCTTCTTTAAAAACGAAAACGGAACGAAAAGAAAAAAGGATTCCTAAAAAAGGGAACCAGCAAGCCTCTTCAAGAACTGAACGTCGCAAAAAGCAGACGCTTCAGGAGGTTAAGCAAGATGATCCAACAGTTGCCACACTTGAAGAACAAGAAGAAATCGTATCAAAACCGATCATTTCCGCTTTCAATGAACGAATTGAACCAATACCATCCAATGATGACACTGTCATTGAGAAACAAGTGGAAACATCGCCTGCAAATGAATCGGATGACGGAGATGTTCCGACCTATTCGGGTGTATCTGGCGAAGAGGAAAATGTATCATATATTTTACCGCCTCCATCATTGCTTCGGCAAACGCCATCCAATGATCAATCGGCAGAATATGATTCTATCCATGCAAATGCACAGAAACTTGAAAAGACATTCTTAAGCTTTGGTGTCAAAGCAAAAGTTACGCAAGTCCATTTAGGTCCTGCTGTAACGAAATATGAAGTGCTTCCCGATACAGGCGTGAAAGTGAGCAGAATTGTCAGTTTGGCCGATGATATTGCCCTTGCTCTAGCAGCAAGCGATATTAGAATTGAAGCACCAATACCAGGAAAGTCGGCAGTCGGTATTGAAGTGCCGAACAAAGCAGTTGCAATCGTCAGCTTGCGAGAAGTTATTGATTCCAAGGAAAATAATCGTCCGGACTCGAAATTGAGCATTGTACTCGGCAGAGATGTCACAGGACAAGCAATGATGGCTGAGTTGAATAAAATGCCGCATGTCCTTGTTGCAGGATCGACGGGAAGCGGGAAAAGTGTTTGCATCAACGGAATTATTATTAGTATTCTAATGCGCGCTAAGCCGCATGAAGTGAAAATGATGATGATTGACCCGAAAATGGTTGAATTGAACGTTTATAATGGTGTTCCGCATCTATTGGCGCCGGTCGTCACCGATCCGCGGAAAGCTTCCCAAGCATTAAAAAAAGTAGTATCTGAAATGGAAAGAAGATACGAGCTGTTTTCACATACGGGAACTCGGAATATTGAAGGGTATAATGAGCATATTGAACAATGGAATGATGAAAATGACGAAAAACATCCGCGTATGCCTTATATCGTCGTCATCGTAGATGAGCTTGCAGATTTGATGATGGTTGCTTCAAGTGATGTAGAAGACTCCATCACACGTCTTGCTCAAATGGCACGTGCTGCCGGCATTCATTTGATCATTGCAACGCAACGTCCAAGTGTAGACGTTATTACAGGTATTATTAAAGCGAATATTCCTTCGCGAATCGCGTTTGCAGTTTCTTCCGCGGTTGATTCGAGGACAATTTTGGACGGTGGAGGAGCAGAGAAACTACTTGGTCGCGGAGATATGCTATTTCTTCCGGCCGGAGCATCCAAACCGGTCAGGGTCCAAGGTGCATTCGTTTCTGATCAAGAAGTCGAGGCTGTCGTTGATTTCGTAATTGAACAGCAAAAAGCACAATATCAGGAAGAGATGATACCGACAGAAGTAGAGGAAGTACAGCCGCACGAAGAGACGGATGAATTGTATGATGAGGCCGTCCAACTTGTCATCGAAATGCAGACTGCATCTGTGTCAATGCTTCAACGGCGTTTTCGAATCGGATATTCAAGAGCTGCAAGAATTGTTGATCAAATGGAAATGCGAGGTGTCGTAGGACCTCCGGAGGGCAGCAAGCCAAGACAAGTCCTGATATCCGCCGTTAATTACGAGTAACAAGCTAGAAAAACATGACAAAAGCAGGACATTTCAAAAGAATTTATGCTAGTTTCAAGTTTTTTTGAAAAACAGATGTTTATTTTGGAGTATGGAAATGATATAGTATGGATGATTAGGAAATGAGGTAACACATCTGAGGTCTAACCTCATCAGGAGGGGGGATTTAAATGGTGGTGAAAACAGATCAAAGGCACTTATACGTGCAAGTGATCGAGCGATTGAAGGAAGATATCGATTCCGGCGTTTTCAAAGAGAACGAGAAGTTTCCATCCGAATTTGAGCTTGCCAGAAAGCTTGGCGTCAGCAGGGCTACGCTTCGTGAAGCATTGCGGGTCCTTGAAGAGGAAAAAGTAATCGTCCGTAAACACGGTGTTGGCACTTTCGTAAATCCGCGGCCATTATTTTCATCCGGAATTGAACAGCTTTCAAGCGTATCCTCCATGATTTGTGATGCAGGAATGGTTCCTGGCACAATCTTTATGGAAGTACAGGAAAGTCTTCCGAATGATGAAATGATTGGGAAGTTTGATTGTGAAGAAAATGACAGTCTAGTAACGATTAAAAGAGTTAGAACTGCAGACGGAGAGCCTGTAGTCTATTGCGTCGATCATGTGCTTGCCAAAGATCTTGAAGGTGGATCGGATGTCTTGTTGAACGAATCCATTTTTGAGTTGATAGAGAAATCTGGCCGCATCCGAATCGTCCAAGCTGTGGCAAATATTGAACCTGTCGGGTATGACGATGAAGCGTCTTCTATACTCAGATGTGGTGTTGACATTCCTCTTCTCGTATTGCTCCAACATCATTATAGCGAGGAAGGCGAAATGGTCCTTTACTCCAAAAATTATTTTAGGGCTGATAAGTTCAGCTTCCATGTAGTCCGAAAAAGGGTATAAGGCACAAATTCTTGAAGCTGTCGGCAAGCAATCTGGAATGATGGGCAAATTGCAAATGCAATAACTGCCTGTCATTTTGACTGTCTGCTGTTTGCTTCTTGAGTGTGCATTTAAGACGTTCATACGTCATATTTAATACCAAAATAAAAAAACAGGGAGGTCCAATCAGTGAGCAAACGTAAATACGGTCTTGCATTATCATTGGTTCTAGCAGCAGGTACATTACTTGGTGCTTGTGGTACGGACAAAGACAAAAAAGATTCTTCATCTTCTACTGGTGGAAACGAATCAGATTTTTCACTTGCGATGGTTACGGATGTCGGCGGTGTTGACGACAAATCATTCAACCAATCCGCTTGGGAAGGGATTCAAAAATTTGGTAAAGACAACAACATGAGCGAAGGGGACGGCGGTTACGCGTACCTTCAATCAAAAGGTGAAGCGGATTATACGTCAAACTTGAACGCGCTTACCCGTCGTGACTTTGACTTAGTTTTCGGTGTAGGTTTCTTAATGGAAGAAGCGATCAATACAATCGCGGAACAAAAGCCAGAAACGAATTATGCGATTATCGATGGCGTTGTTGATCAACCAAACGTAGCTAGCATCCTGTTTAAGGAGCAAGAAGGTGCGTACCTTGCTGGGGTTGCAGCTGCATTGATGACAAAATCCGATAAAATCGGTTTTATCGGTGGTATGGAAATTCCGGTTATCGAACGCTTTGAAGCTGGATTTGTTGCAGGTGTTGCGGCTGTAAATCCTGATATCAAAGTTGACGTTAAATACACTGGTGCATTTGACAAAGCCGAACTTGGAAAAGCTGAAGCGGGCCGTATGTACTCTTCAGGTGTAGACATTATCTTCCACGCAGCAGGTGGTACAGGAAACGGTGTCTTCACGGAAGCGAAAGAACGTAAAGCTGCTGACAAAGACGCATACGTATGGGTAATCGGTGTTGACTCCGACCAATACGATGAAGGTCAAGTCGGCGATGACAACATCACAATGACTTCAATGCTAAAACGTGTAGACGTAGCAGTACAAGACATTGCTGCACTTGCTAAGGAAGGCAAATTCCCAGGTGGCGAAACAAAAGTTTACGGTCTTCATGATGACGGCGTAAAACTTGCAGATTCCCGTGGAGCAATCCCTGAGGATGTCCTGAAGCAAATCGATGAATATGCTAAAAAGATTGCTGATGGTGAAATCGAAGTACCTGAGTTTGCAGAATAATAATTACAATGACAATGGCCGGTTCATTCCGGCCTTTGTTGTGAGAAAAGCACCATAAAATGATAGAGTAAAAGGTTTTTTGTACAAAAGAACCTTTTATTGTGTTCATTTTATTTTCCAATTACAAAGATAAACTATTATACAAGGAAGTGAATCCATTGGAGCATGTCATTGAGATGTTGAACATTACGAAGCAATTCGGTAATTTCCGGGCGAATGACAACATCACCTTGCAGTTGAGGAAAGGGGAAATCCATGCGCTTTTAGGCGAGAATGGAGCAGGCAAAACCACATTGATGAATGTGTTGTTTGGACTCTATCAACCCGAAGAGGGCGAAATACGTGTCAACGGAAAGAAAGTCAACGTAACGAATCCAAATGTCGCAAACGATCTTGGTATCGGGATGGTTCATCAACATTTCATGTTGGTTGAGAACTTAACCGTCACTGAAAATATCATTTTAGGTAATGAACCTAAAAAGATGGGCGTCGTAAATATTAAAGATGCAGCAAAAAAAGTTGCCGAGATTTCAAACACGTATGGATTGAATGTTGATCCCTATGCGAAAATCGAAGATATTTCGGTTGGGATGCAACAGCGTGTGGAAATATTGAAAACGCTTTATCGCGGTGCTAATATTCTAATCTTTGACGAGCCGACAGCTTCCTTGACACCTCAGGAAATACAAGAGTTAATCGGAATTATGAAAAAGCTCATTACAGAAGGTAAATCAATCATCCTCATTACTCATAAATTGCAAGAAATAATGGACGTATCCGATCGCGTAACAGTCATCCGGAAAGGCCAAGGGATCGGGACGGTCGTCACTTCCGAAACAAACCCTGAAGAACTTGCCACTTTGATGGTTGGTAGACAAGTCACATTCAAGACTGAAAAAGGCCCTTCTATTCCGAAGGAAGAAGTTTTGAACATCGAAAACCTAGTCGTCGTCGATTATAGGGGAGTCGAAAAAGTGAAAGGCTTGAATCTCTCAATCCGAAAAGGAGAGATTGTCGGTCTGGCTGGAATTGATGGAAATGGACAGTCCGAATTAATTGAAGCGATTGCAGGCTTGCGAAAAGTGAAAAGCGGAAAAATCACGATAAATTCAAAAGATATAACAGGATTGAAACCGAGAAAAATTACGGAAGCTGGATTGGGGCATATTCCGCAAGACCGACACAAACATGGCCTCGTCCTAGACTTCTCAGTCGGCTACAATGTCGCATTGCAAGAGTATTATCATGAGCCGTATTCGAAGAATGGTATTATGCAATATGATGCCATTTCAAATAAGGCAAAGAAAATCATTGAAGAATATGACGTTAGAACTCAAGGCGAACACGAGCTTTCCCGCGCTTTATCCGGAGGGAATCAGCAAAAGCTCATTATCGGACGTGAAGTTTCACGTGATCCCGATTTGCTCATTGCTGCTTTGCCAACCAGAGGTCTAGATGTTGGGGCGATTGAATTCATCCACAAAAGACTTATTGAACAGCGTGATAAAGGAAAAGCGGTTTTCCTCATTTCCTTTGAATTAGATGAAGTTATGAATGTGTCTGATCGCATTGCGGTCATTCACGATGGTCAGATCGTCGATACGGTCATTCCATCTGAGACGAACGAACAGGAACTCGGACTTTTAATGGCAGGACATTCAAAGGACGAGAAAGAGCAGCATGTTATGAAAGAAGGTGTGGATCGAGATGTCTAATAGAGTAATCAAAATTTTAGTGCCAGCCATTTCGATCATCCTTGGTTTACTCGTCGGAGCTATCGTCATGCTTTTCAGCGGCTATGATCCTATAGCAGGTTATATAGCATTATGGAATGGTATTTTCGGAGATAGTTACGCAATCGGTGAAACAATCCGGCAAATTAGCCCATATATTCTTGCGGGTCTAGCAGTCGCATTCGCCTTCCGTACGGGACTTTTCAACATCGGTGTTGAAGGTCAGCTCATGGTCGGATGGTTTGCAGCTGCATACGTCGGCTCGGCGTTCACATTGCCGATGTATATCCATTTGCCATTCGCACTATTAGCGGCAGCAGCTGCCGGTGCGTTATGGGGATTGATTCCTGGGATTTTGAAAGCGACGTTACGTGTTCATGAAGTTATTGTTACGATCATGATGAACTATGTTGCCCTTCATGTCGTTAATGCATTGATCAAAACAGTATCTGGCGGTAGCTATAAGACGGAAAGGATACAGCCGACCGCTTCCTTGCGTTCGGAATTCCTTTCGAATTTGACTGACTATTCCACTCTTCACTACGGAATATTCGTAGCTCTTGCTATGGTCGTCGTGATGTGGTTCATCCTCGAAAAGACGAAAACCGGATTCGAATTGAAATCAGTAGGTTTCAACGAGAACGCTTCCCAATACGCAGGGATGAATGTTAAGAAAAACATTATTTTATCTATGGTGATCTCAGGTGCATTTGCAGGTCTAGGAGGAGCCATGGAAGGGCTTGGAACATTCGGAAGTATGACAAACCAAGGTGGATTCACTGGTATCGGGTTTGACGGGATCGCCGTCGCATTGCTCGGTGCAAACGCTCCACTTGGAATCATCTTCGGAGCATCATTGTTCGGGTCGTTGAAATATGGTGCGAATAATATGCCGAATGCGGCAGGAATTCCACTTGAAATCGTATCAATCGTCATTGCACTCATCATATTCTTTGTTGCTTGCGGATATATCATCCGGGTGGGACTGCAACGGTTGAATAAGAAAAAGGAGGCGAAATGACATGGGCTTTTTAGAAGCACTTTATTTTATCGTGCCGACTTCGATCGCTTATGCAGCCCCCCTTATCCTAACTGCAATCGGTGGCGTTTTCTCTGAACGTTCCGGTGTCGTCAATATTGGACTGGAAGGCCTCATGGTCATGGGTGCATTCGTAGGAATTGTTTTCAACTTGGCTTATGCCGATGTCTTCGGCGGTTGGACGCCGTGGATTGCTTTATTAGTTGCCATGCTTGTTTCCGCACTATTTTCGGTTATGCATGCCGTTGCTTCGGTTTCATTCCGAGCAGACCAAGTCGTATCCGGGGTCGCAATTAATATGCTAGGTATTGCAATTGCTTTGTTTTCCGTTAAAATGATGTTCGGAAAAGGACAGACGGATTTTATTCAAAAGAAAATTCCGCGTGTCAACATTCCAATTTTGCAAGACATCCCAGTAATTGGACCAATGTTTTTCAAATCGGTATATGGAACTTCTGTTTTGGCGATACTCATTGCGATAATTGCATGGTTCGTTATTTATAAGACGCCATTCGGCCTTCGTCTCCGTTCAGTAGGGGAGCATCCTATGGCCGCGGATACGATGGGGATCAATGTGGCAAAAGTCCGTTACACAGCAGTTATTTTGTCCGGCGGTTTAGCTGGTATCGGCGGTGCTATCTATTCACAAACAATGACCGGAGATTTCGGTCATGCGACGATCAACGGCCAAGGATTCATGGCTTTGGCGGCAATGATTTTCGGTAAATGGCATCCAATCGGTGCAATGGGAGCGGCCCTTTTCTTCGGGTTTGCCCAAGCGCTTGCAATCAGCGCCGGTTCTATAAGCTTCATCGAAAATGTGCCGACAGTTTATTTCTATATCTTGCCTTATGTTTTGACGATCCTTGCGTTGGCAGGGTTTATCGGGAAGGCGAATGCTCCGAAAGCGAACGGTGTACCATACATCAAAGGGAGCAGATAATCGATTTTGTCGCCTGGATTCCTATCGAATGGAGTCCAGGCGTTTTGTTTTGTCTTTAATTAAAGAGGGAAATTGGTAAAAAGCGTTTATTTTGCCTTGTTGATATGATGAAATGTATATTGTAGAAGGGTATTCGTATAATAAAGAAAAAACGAGGTGTTCGTATGTTTACAAAGGTCGAGCTTCAAAAAGGAGTTAATTTATATATCCGTAAGACAGAACAATTTAAAACGATCACAATGTCTATCAAATGGTTGGCTGAACTGGATGAAAAACAAGCAGCATACCGGGCAGTTTTATCAAATGTACTCCAAGATTCGAACGCTGATTATCCAAAACAAAGTGATTTGCGAAAAGCGTTAGATGAATTGTATGGAACCGTTTTCTATATGGATGCAGGCAAGCGCGGCAGCTCACACATCTTATCGTTGAATATGGAATGTGTAAACGATGAATACCTCTCGACGACTGGCGTTTTTGATGAAGCGTTGAATATGGTCAACACGATCATCTTCAAACCGAACTTTAAAGATGGAACTTTTGATGAGTCGATTGTCAGCCGGGAAAAACGGACGGTGATTGAAAGAATCCGATCTATTTATGATGACAAAACTAGATATGCCCATAAGCGCATGCTAGAGCTGATGCGTCCAAATGATCCTGCTTCTATGTCATCAAGCGGAACGGAAGAGGATGTTGAAAGCATAACGAGTGCAACGCTCCTTGATACATACAAGAGAATGTTGAATGAAGATGAAATCGACATTTATGTCGTTGGAGATGTCCAAGAAGATGAGCTCGTTGAGAAAATAAAATCAATGTTCGATTTTCCTGCTAGAGAAGTGACGAAAAAACAATATGAACAAAAAGAGACTGAGAACAAAGAAGCCCGCCAAGTTTTTGAAAGGCAGGACATGAAGCAAGGGAAGCTGCAAGTCGGGTATAGAACGCCGATTTCTTTCTTCCATCCAGATTATCCTAAGATGCAAGTGGCAAACGGTGTACTAGGTGGATTTGCACATAGTAAATTATTCATGAATGTACGGGAAAAAGAAAGTATGGCTTACACGGTCAACAGTGCATATGCAGCTTATTACGGTATTGTGTATGTAATGGCAGGGATTGATGCGGAACTTGAGGAGAAGGCTGTCAAATTGATCGGCGAACAGATTGACGAAATGCAAAAAGGAAACGTATCGGACTTGGAACTTGACCAGACAGTCGCCTTGTTGTCGAACAGTATTCGGAGTGCATTCGACTCTGCAAGGGGCCAAATCGAGGTGTATGATCAGTACAAGCAGTTGGATGAGGATTTCACAGCCGATAAATGGATTGCCAAATGGGATGCGGTCTCCATCGAAGACGTAAAACAGATGGCATCACAAATCCAACTTGAACTCATCTATTTATTGTCGGGAAGAGAGGCGTAATGATGGAAAAGATCACTTTTGATAATTTACAGGAGACATTATTCCACGAAAGGCTCGACAATGGCTTGAATGTCTATATTTTGCCTAAACGCGGATTTTCAAAGACATATGTGACATTTACGACGAAATATGGCTCAATTGATAGGACATTCATTCCGCGGGGCAAGAAGGATTTTGTAACAGTGCCAGACGGAATAGCGCATTTCCTTGAGCATAAAATGTTTGATAAGAAGGAAGGGGATGTGTTCCAGAAATTTGGCGTCCTTGGTGCCTCCGCGAATGCTTTCACGTCATTCACACGTACATCGTACTTATTCTCTACGACAAATAACTTATATGATAACACAAAAGTTCTGCTCGATTTTGTGCAGGAGCCTTATTTCACTGAAGAAAAAGTGGAGAAGGAAAAAGGCATCATCGCACAAGAAATTACGATGTATGATGATAATCCGGATTGGCGAAATTATTTCGGGACGATTCAAAGCTTATATAAAGAATATCCAATCAACATCGATATCGCGGGAACGGTTGATACGATACAAGAAATTACAGCCGAGCACTTATATGAATGTTATGAAACGTTTTACCATCCTTCTAACATGACGGTTTTTGTCATTGGGGCAGTGGACCCGAAAGAAATGATGGATTTCATCCGCAAAGATCAAAGCAGCAAGGAATTTTCGGAACCGGAAGAAATTACGAGGAAGTATCCTGAAGAACCGAATGAAGCGAACAGGAAGAAAACAGTGCTTGAAATGGATGTCCTTCGTCCTAAATTCAATTACGGCATGAAGTGCCTTCATACAATGATGGAAGGCGAAGAAATGCTGCGCCAAGATTTGGCGATCAATCTTCTTCTAGATATTTTGTTCGGCCGAACGTCCGAATTTTACACGAAAGCATATAACGATCATTTAATCGATGAAACGTATCATTATGATTTCATATTTGAGAAGGGATTTGGATTCGCTATGGTTGAATCGGATACCGATAATCCATCAGAGTTAGAAGAAGCCGTCAGAGGTACATTGAAATCGCTTGCGGAAAATTGGACGATTACCGAAGAGGATTTGAATCGTGCGAGAAAACGGAGAATCGGTCAATTCATGCGCTCATTGAACTCCATCGAATTTATTTCGAATCAGTTTACTCAATACAATTTCAATGGCATGAATTTATTTGATGTCGTGCCGACCCTTGAACAAGTTAAGTTAGAGCATTTGCAGGATGCATTTAAGACGATTTCCAACGAAGAAAGCCACACTGTCATGACGATTGTTCCAGGCTCAAAAGAAGGCTGAAAATGAAGAGGTATGCTGTCGTTCTAGGCTCATCCGGAGGCATAGGGGAAGCGGTCAGCCGCCAACTCGCTGCAGATGGATGGTCCTTGTATCTTCATTATAATAGAAACGAAAGTCGCGCATTAGAATTGAAAAGGGCACTGCTTGAAAAACATCCAGATGGGGATTTCCAGATTATCCATTCGGATTTTACGAAACTTGACGGCGCACAAAAGTTGGCAGAGCAAGTCGGACATGTACAAGCGGTTGTCGTCGCCCTTGGTCAGTCGATGTTAAAATTATTGACAGACACGAATAGCAGCGATATGGATGCATTATGGCGTGTACACATGCAAAACCCTGCATTGTTCATCAGTCTTGTTTCGCCGCAGTTGCGCAGTCATCCAGTTTCCTACATCCTATTTATCGGCTCAATATGGGGCAATACCGGCGCTGCAGGGGAAGTGATGTATTCTGCCGTCAAAGGAGCACAGCATGCATTTGTCAAAGCATATGCAAAAGAGGCGGCATATACCGGGACAAGAGTAAATGCGATTGCTCCTGGTTGGATTGAGACGGAAATGAATGAAGAGTTGTCGATAGATGATAAACAGCTTGTCATTGATCAAATTCCTTTGCAGTCAACCGGACACCCCGAGCAAGTCGCGGATCTTGCAAGCTTCCTCGTAAGCGGAAAGGCAGATTATATGACTGGCGAAATTTTAAAGCTGAATGGCGGTTGGTATATATAGTGGTTGGTATATATAATAGGGGAAGGTAATTATCCCCTTTTCTTTTTTCCTTTTCTTCGCATCTCGAATCCGCTATTATAGAACTAAGTTGCGTCTTTTGCGTCCTACAAATAGAAGCGTTCCAAAAAACAGCCGGACAGTCACTTCCAGCTTTATGCGTTCATTATGAAAAAGGATCGAAAGGGTGTGTCGAATGGGTGAATGGTATGTCGAATATGAGATACAAGTGAATCGGCCAGGTTTGCTCGGAGATATTGCTTCCTTATTGGGGATGCTGCGCGTCAATATTGTAACGATTAACGGTGTTGACGGAGGACATCGCGGCATGCTTGTCAGGACGGAAAATGACGATCAAATCAAACGTTTCGAATTAATTGCATCCACGATGGAAACCATTCAGGTAAAGAAGATTCGTGAACCGAAACTGCGGGATATTTTAGCAGTGAGACATGGACGATACATCCAACGGGATATCGATGATCGGAAGACATTCAGATTTATTCGAAGTGAATTGGGAGTCCTCGTAGATTTCATGGCAGAGCTGTTCAAACAGGAAGGCCATAAATTGATCGGAATAAGAGGGATGCCTAGGGTCGGCAAAACGGAATCAGTCGTCGCTGCAAGTGTGTGTGCGAATAAGAAATGGATTTTCCTTTCTTCAACAATGATTAAACAGACCGTGCGGAATACTTTGGCGGGGGATGAATTCTCAAAGGATAATATTTTTATCCTCGACGGAATCGTCACGCGTAAATCCGGAGATGAAAGACATATGCAACTTGTCCGTGAAATGATGAGTATGCCTTCCATCAAAGTGGTCGAGCATCCGGACATGTTCGTTCAGCATTCTGAATATGACATGGAGGATTTTGATTATATTATCGAATTACGGACAGATCCTGACCAAGAAATTACATATGAAATGATGGAGAAAAACCATATGATGTCCGATGTCGGACCGATGGGCGGATTTGGTACGTTCAACTTTTAAACAGGCAGGTGATAAAATTGACCGGATTAGGTGATCGTCTTAAAGAGGCGAGAACAGCTAAGGGATATTCACTGGATGATTTGCAATCAATAACTAAAATTCAAAAACGGTACCTTTCCGGTATTGAAAATGAAGATTACAGCATGATGCCCGGCGCTTTTTATGTGCGTGCGTTCATTAAACAGTATTCGGAAGCTGTCGGTTTGGATTCCGATGAAATGTTATCTTTGTATAAAGAATCTGCAATGCATGAAAAACTCGAAGAAGAGAATGCTCAAATTACCCCTCCTATGACGAGGAGCCGAGGTATAAAAGGCAACAGCCGTCTGAATGAAGCAATCCCTAAAATTATCGTAGCATTATTTATTGTTGTAATTATTGTCGTTATATGGACATTCTTCCAAAAAGGCGCATCCAAAGATACCGGACTCGATGTGGAATCGGAACAACCAATTACAATGGATAGTAATCAGCCGCCGGCAGGTAATGTGGACGATGGTGCGTCGGAAGATAAGCCTGACGAGGAAGCAACTGAGCCGGATCCTGAGCCTGAAGAAGAGGTGAAGGAGCAAACTCTTACGTATGTAAATACGAGCGGAGAAGATTCCACATACACTTTGACGGATTCTGAAGAATTCAAGCTGAAGATCGATACGTTCGGAGATACGTGGATTGGCGTGCAGAATGAAAACAAAGAAGAACTTACGCCAGGTGCGAGAGTTATGAAAGATGGCGAAACGATTGAATTGGATGTTTCGGATGTTCAATTTGTCCGGATACGTGTTGCTGTAACTCCGTTTACGGATATTTATGTAAATGGGGAGAAACTTGAGTATGTATCAGATAAATCTACACAAAATATTTTTATAGAATATGAGAAATGAAAAAATAGTCATCTACAAAGATGACTTTTTTCATTCGGAAGGATAGTGAGACTAATGAATTTACCTAATAAGATTACAGTATCCCGCATTTTACTCATTCCTATATTTATCATTTTCATGGTTGTTGATTTTGGCATGGGATCATTTGCAGTGGGGGGCACAACTCTCTCTATGGAGCATCTGATTGGTGCTTTGCTGTTCATTATCGCTGCAGCGACAGATTGGTTCGACGGCCATTTGGCGAGAAAACATAATCTAGTTACGAACATGGGGAAGTTTTTGGATCCGCTTGCTGATAAACTTCTCGTTTCGGCTGCATTGATCATTCTAGTTGAACTTGGTTCGGCAGCTTCGTGGATTGTCATCATCATTATTAGCAGGGAATTTGCTGTCACTGGATTGAGACTTATTCTTGCAGGCGGCGGCGAAGTAGTTGCCGCAAATCAATTAGGGAAAATCAAGACTGCGACACAACTCGTTGCAATCTCCTTCTTATTGCTGAATAACATTTTCTTCGAAGCAATTAATTTCCCATTCGGTACAATCATGCTTTATATTGCTTTATTCTTTACGATTTGGTCCGGAGCGGATTATTTTTACAAAAACCGACGGGTCTTACTCGACTCCATGTAAGGGGATGGCACAATGAAAGCGGAAATCATCGCAGTAGGATCTGAGCTTCTATTAGGTCAAATTACAAATACGAATGCAGCCTTCATTTCAGCGCGTCTTGCTGAAGCTGGCGTCGATGTGTATTACCATACGGTCGTAGGGGATAATCCTAACAGGTTGGATGAAGCGATAACAATTGCACAAAATCGTGCCGATCTCATCATTTTTTCTGGAGGATTGGGACCTACAAAAGACGATTTAACGAAAGAAACGATTGCCAAGAAACTTGGCGTTGCACTTGAAAGCGATAATGATGCATTAATATCTATCGAAGCATATTTTAAACGGACAGGAAGGACGATGACCGACAATAATAAGAAGCAAGCGTTAGTGCTAAGCGGTTCGACGGTTTTAGCAAACAATCATGGGATGGCGCCCGGCATGGCGATTAAAAAGAATGGGAAATGCTATATTTTATTGCCTGGCCCTCCGCATGAAATGCAACCGATGTTTGAAAAGGAAGCGATACCTTATTTATTGGGAACTTCCGGCAATAAGGAAGTCATCGTATCACGAGTATTGAAGTTTTACGGTATCGGCGAAGCCGAGCTTGAATATCGTGTCCAATCGATTTTGGATAGTCAGACAAATCCGACCGTAGCACCTCTAGCATCCCCAGATTCAGTCATTTTACGATTGACTTCCAAAGCGGAATCGGTTGAGGCTGCTCATAAGTTGATTACGCCGGTGGAATCTGAAATCCGTTCATTAGTCGGCCAATTCATCTATGGTATCGATGAGGATTCGTTGTCCTCGAAGGCGGCTGAGCTTCTGTTAAGGAACGGGCTTACCATTGCCGCTGCAGAAAGCTTGACGGCTGGCCTATTCATGGCTGAATTGGCAGATGAACCAGGAATCAGCTCATCCTTAAAAGGCGGAGTTGTCGTTTATGATGAGAATGCGAAGAAAGAGCAACTGGATATTCCGGGGTCATTGCTTGATGAGTATGGCGTTGTCAGTTCGGAATGTGCTGCTGCGCTAGCCCGGAGTGTGAAACGAAAATTCAGTTCTGATATAGGCATTGGATTGACTGGTGCTGCCGGACCCGATCCGCATGACGGGAAGCCAGTCGGGACTGTATGGATCGGAATTGCTTACAAAGATGACGAAGTGAAAACGTATAAACTAGATCTTTCAGGTTCCAGAAATGCTAATAGGAAACGTGCAGCTCGATTCGCACTCTATTACGTAATAAAAGAATTGAAAAGTCGTTTACCCGAAAATTAATTTTTGACTCCTATTCTCATTTAAAATTGATTTATCCCCCTCATTCTCATTTAAAAATAGATTTTGATAAAATAAATCGAATAAGCGTTCGTTTTTTGTTTGAGTATTTCTCATAAAAGGAGTATAGTAGAGATAGGAAGAAAAGAATAACGCCTTTTAAGGGAGGAATCGTTTTTGAGCGATCGTAAAGCAGCTTTGGACCAAGCTTTGAAACAAATTGAGAAACAATTCGGGAAAGGGTCCGTCATGAAATTGGGGGAAAAAACCGACCGGGAGATTGCAACGTCTTCTACCGGGTCGCTTGCTCTAGATGCAGCATTAGGGGTTGGCGGTTATCCAAGAGGACGGGTCATTGAGATTTACGGCCCTGAAAGCTCTGGTAAAACAACAGTAGCATTGCATGCAATTGCAGAAGTGCAAGCATCAGGCGGACAAGCCGCGTTTATCGATGCCGAGCATGCGCTAGATCCAGTTTATGCACAGAAACTGGGCGTCAATATTGACGAATTGCTATTATCACAGCCGGATACGGGCGAACAAGCCCTTGAAATCGCTGAAGCACTTGTTCGAAGTGGAGCGATCGATATCGTTGTCATCGACTCCGTTGCAGCTTTAGTGCCGAAAGCGGAAATCGAAGGGGAAATGGGAGACTCGCACGTTGGTTTGCAGGCGCGCCTTATGTCGCAAGCACTTCGTAAACTATCCGGTGCTATTAATAAATCGAAGACGATCGCAGTCTTCATCAACCAAATCCGTGAAAAAGTCGGCGTCATGTTCGGGAACCCTGAAGTGACACCAGGTGGACGTGCATTGAAATTCTATTCATCCGTCCGCTTGGAAGTTCGCCGTGGTGAAGCGATTAAACAAGGAAACGACATTATGGGTAACAAAACTCGTATCCGTGTCGTGAAAAACAAAGTTGCTCCTCCGTTCCGTACTGCTGAGGTAGATATCATGTATGGAGAAGGGATTTCCAGAGAAGGTGAAATTGTCGATCTTGGCGCTGAACTGGAAGTTGTCCAAAAGAGCGGTGCATGGTACTCCTATGAAGGGGAACGACTTGGTCAAGGACGAGAAAACGCCAAGCAATTTCTTAAAGAAAATCCAGATATTCGTGCGGAAATCGCAAACAAAATTCGCGACTCCTACGGAATGGCTGCAGCCAACTACGTCATCGCAGGCCATGACGAAGACGACGAAGATGAACTAGATCTATTTGTTGAAGAGGAAAAATAATTGATCAACAAACGGGCTGCCTTTAAGGGCAGTCCGTTTTTGTCATCCGGTTCAGGTAACCAAAGGCGCCCTCCGCTTTTGTTTACGTCTAGACTCCAGGCGGCAGCTTCTCGGGTCATAAGGCAGATCTGCTGTACGGCAAAGATCGCCGTTTCGCAGATCTGCCTTATGCCTGTCGAAGCTAAACGCCGCCCTCCGCTTTTGTTTACGTCTAGACTCCGG
>NZ_JBPFDR010000003.1:144487-255704 GCF_059415085.1 Sporosarcina sp. SAFN-015 | reverse complement strand
TCGCCGTTTCGCAGATCTGCCTTATGCCTGTCGAAGCTAAACGCCGCCCTCCGCTTTTGTTTACGTCTAGACTCCGGGCGGCAGCTTCTCGGGTCATAATGCAGATCTGCTATACGGCAAAGATCGCCGTTTCGCAGATCTGCCTTATGCCTGTCGAAGCTAAACGCCGCCCTCCGCTTTTGTTTACAATCCTTGACATGGCAAATTTTCATAGATACAATTAGAATTGTATAATTTCACACCAATGAAATCATTATGGCAGTATGTTGAATGTTAATATACGAGCCGACTGAAAACGAAAAGAATAGCAGGAGGAGGTGACCTGGATGCCAGATGGAATCATCGGAAACATCATCTCCGCTTTGCTCGGTCTGTTCGTCGGTGCAGTTGTTATCTATTTAGTTATCAAAAAGGTGAATGATTCAAGAGTGACGGGTGCCAAAAACTCTGCAGAACAAATCGTCGAAGATGCGAAACGTGAAGCGGAGGCTATGAAAAAAGAGGCACTGTTAGAAGCGAAAGATGAAAATCACAAACTGAGAATTGAAGCGGAGTCAGAAGTCCGTGAACGAAGAGCGGAACTGCAAAAGCAGGAAAACCGCCTTTTACAACGGGAAGAAAATCTTGACCGCAAGGATGATGCTCTCAATAAAAGAGAAGCAGGACTGGAACGCAAAGATGATGCGCTTTCCAGTAGACAACAGCATATTGAACAAATGGAACGCAAGGCGGAAGATCTTGTTGCCATGCAACAGACGGAACTTGAAAGAATCTCGG
Source organism: Sporosarcina sp. SAFN-015 (assembly GCF_059415085.1). Taxonomy (NCBI): domain Bacteria; kingdom Bacillati; phylum Bacillota; class Bacilli; order Caryophanales; family Caryophanaceae; genus Sporosarcina; species Sporosarcina sp. SAFN-015. The sequence continues at coordinate 254,927 of NZ_JBPFDR010000003.1, read as the reverse complement.
CCCTCACACGGGATGAAGCGAAACGAATCATCTTGGATGACGTCGAGAAAGAGCTTTCTACAGATATCGCCGTAATGACAAAAGAATCAGAACAGCGTGCAAAAGAAGAATCCGAAAAGAAAGCGCGCGAAATCCTTTCCCTTGCATTACAACGTTTCGCTGCAGATCATGTTGCAGAAACAACCGTGTCTGTCGTAAACTTGCCGAACGATGAAATGAAAGGCCGAATCATCGGAAGGGAAGGTCGTAATATCAGGACATTGGAAACATTGACTGGTATTGATCTAATCATCGACGATACTCCAGAAGCGGTCATTCTATCAGGCTTCGATCCTGTCCGTCGTGAAACTGCACGTCTTGCACTTGAAAAACTTGTACAAGATGGCAGAATACACCCGGCACGTATTGAAGAGATGGTAGATAAGGCGCGCAGGGAAGTGGACGAACTAATCCGTGAAAAAGGGGAACAGACTACATTTGACGTAGGAGTTCATAACTTGCATCCGGATCTAATCAAAATCCTTGGAAGATTGCATTTCCGAACAAGCTACGGCCAAAACGTCCTGAAGCACTCCGTTGAAGTTGCTTATCTTGCAGGACTGTTGGCAGCCGAGGTTGGCGAGGATGTCACCCTTGCAAGACGTGCAGGTCTTCTCCACGATATCGGTAAGGCGATCGACCACGAAGTCGAAGGAAGCCACGTTCAAATCGGGGTAGAGCTTGCTACGAAGTACAAAGAGCACCCTGTTGTCATCAATAGTATCGCATCCCATCATGGTGATGAAGAAGCGACGTCTGTCATCGCAGTATTGGTTGCTGCAGCAGATGCATTATCAGCAGCAAGACCAGGTGCACGAAGTGAAACTTTAGAAAACTATATTCGCAGGTTACAAAAACTTGAAGAAATTTCGGAATCATACGAAGGCGTAGAAAAATCATTCGCCATCCAAGCGGGCCGCGAAGTCCGAATCATTGTTCGACCAGACCAGATTGATGATATTACTGCGCATCGACTGGCTAGAGATATTCGAAAACGGATCGAGGAAGAACTCGATTATCCGGGTCACATCAAAGTGACGGTCATTCGTGAAACGCGTGCAGTCGAATATGCAAAATGATAAAATGACTCCTGTCCAGCCATGGTTCAGGAGTCATTTTCTTATCGTTACATTTGAAGTTCGTATAAGTAGAAAGAGGTTACAATCATGAAGGTAATTTTTATTGGTGATATTGTAGGATCAATCGGCAGAGAGATGGTGTTCGATCATATCGCACGATTGAAAAGAAAATACAAAGCGGATGTCGTCATTGCCAACGGTGAAAATGCCGCTTCGGGCAGGGGAATTACAAAAGCAATTTTTGACGATCTTCTCCGTTCAGGCGTCGATGTCGTGACGATGGGCAATCATACGTGGGATCAAAAAGAAATATACGATTTTATCGATGATACCGATTATTTGATCCGTCCTGCAAATTTTTCAGATGAGGCTCCGGGAAAAGGCATGACGACGATTACTAAAAATGGAGTGACGTTATCAGTAATTAATTTGCATGGCCGAACATTCCTTCCGCCGCATGGCGATCCGTTTGAAAAGGCGGAGGAATTGATTGAAGAGGCAAGCGAAATTTCTCCACTTATTTTCGTTGATTTCCATGCTGAGGCGACAAGTGAGAAAATCGCTATGGGGTGGCATTTGGACGGAAAAGCATCTGTTGTCGTCGGGACGCATACACATGTTCAAACGGCAGATGACCGTATTTTGCCAGGCGGTACAGCCTATTTGACGGACGCCGGAATGACTGGCCCCTATGACGAAATATTAGGGATGAAGAAAGAGGATGTCATCTATCGATTCCGTACGAATTTGCCGACTCGCTTTGAAGTTCCGAAACGAGGCCGCGCCCAATTGAATGGGCTGTTTGTCGAGTTAAACGACCAAACAGGTAAAGCTGTCGCGATTGAACGTATTATGATCAATGAGGATCACCGATTCGAAGTATGAAGTGAGTCTATTCATCTCCTTCTTTTCATAAGATGACGTATGGATAAATACATTCCATAGACATCGTGAAAACAAGGAGGAAACATGGTGAGTCCATTGAAGGTATCATCCCGCTCTAATCCAAATTCCGTCGCAGGAGCACTCGTAGCGGTAATCAGGGATCAAGGGTATGCGGAAATGCAGGCGGTCGGCGCCGGCGCATTGAACCAGGCCATCAAAGCGGTCGCAATTGCACGCGGCTTTGTCGCTCCAAGCGGCAGCGACCTCGTTTGTGCCCCGGCATTTACCGATATTGAAATTAATGGTGAGGGACGAACAGCGTTGAAGCTGTTAGTTGAGAAGAGAAAAAGAAGTTAAAAACGTATTTGACAATAGCAATAAAATCCAAGGGGGCTATCCAGCAAGTCAGTGAAAACTGATTTTCTGCGATAGCCCCTTATTGTTGCAACGCCTATATAAGGTCTAATGTCCAAAGCAGATGGTTGCGCGTCCAAAGTAAGCCGTCTCGCGTCCAAAGCAGGTGGTCGCACGTCCAAAGCAAGCCGTCTCGCGTCCAAAGCAGGTGGTTGCGCGTTCAAAGCAAGCCGTCTCGCGTCCAAAGCAAGCCCACTCGCGTCCAAAGAAACCGCCAGTTGTCACACAGTTGCCTAAAACTGCTGAATTCCAGATGTGAAAAAAATCACACTACTTCAAAGTGGTAAGAAGTTCATGTATAATGGAATCGAATCTGTTCAATTCCCGCAAGGTTTGAAGAAAGGGGCTGTTTAAATGAATGAAGAACAACGCCTGGAAGCCGGGCTTGTCAAACCGGATACAGTGAAAACTGCATCTGCAACGGAAAAGGACTATAGTAAATATTTTGAAACAGTCTATACACCCCCATCCTTAAAGAATGCAAAAAAGCGCGGTAAAGAAGAAATCGCCTATCACGACGATTTCCAAATTGAAAAGCGTTTTATTGGCATGGGTGCTGGACGTAAATTTTATATCCGTACATATGGTTGTCAAATGAACGAGCATGATACTGAGGTAATGGCGGGCATCTTTACCGGTTTAGGATACGAAGCGACAAACATGGTGGACGATGCAGATGTCATTCTACTGAATACGTGCGCAATTCGAGAAAACGCCGAAAACAAGGTGTTTGGTGAATTGGGACATTTGAAGCCGTTAAAGCTTGAAAAACCTGATCTGCTCATAGGCGTTTGTGGCTGCATGTCACAAGAAGAGTCAGTCGTTAATAAAATCCTGAAAACATACGATCAAGTCGATATGATCTTCGGAACGCATAACATCCACAGATTGCCAAATATCCTTCATGAAGCATATATGTCCAAAGAAATGGTCGTCGAAGTTTGGTCTAAAGAAGGGGATATCATTGAAAACCTTCCAAAAGTCCGACATGGCAATATAAAAGCTTGGGTCAACATCATGTACGGCTGCGACAAGTTCTGCACATACTGCATCGTTCCGTATACCCGTGGAAAAGAGCGCAGTCGACGCCCACATGACATTATCCAAGAAGTTAGGCAGCTAGCCGCTCATGGATATAAAGAGATCATGCTGCTCGGCCAAAACGTTAATGCTTATGGAAAAGACTTCGATGATATTGAATATCGCCTAGGGGATTTAATGGATGACCTTCGTCAAATTGATATTCCGCGCATACGTTTTACAACGAGCCACCCAAGGGATTTCGATGATCATCTCATTGAAGTTCTTGCTAAAGGCGGGAACTTGCTCGATCACATACATTTACCTGTCCAATCAGGTTCAAGCGATATTTTGAAGATTATGGCGCGAAAATATTCCAGAGAACAGTTCTTGGAGCTTGTCGGTAAAATAAAAGCCGCCATTCCAAACGTCACGTTGACAACGGATATTATTGTCGGATTCCCGAATGAAACGGACGAGCAATTCGAAGAAACACTTTCTTTATATAAGGAAGTCGGCTTCGAAATGGCTTATACGTATATTTATTCTCCACGTGAAGGGACGCCAGCCGCCAAGATGGTGGACAATATCCCAATGGAAGTGAAAAAAGAACGTCTTCAACGTCTCAATAAGCTCGTAAATGATATGTCCGCAGAAGCGATGAAGCCTTATAAAGGTAAAATTGTAAAAGTGCTTGTAGAGGGAGAAAGTAAAAGGAATCCCGAAGTGCTTGCCGGTTATACAGAGAAGAATAAACTCGTTAATTTCAAAGCGCCGCGTTCAGTGATCGGCGAAATTGTGAATGTAAAAATTACAGAGGCCAAAACATGGTCGCTCGACGGAGAATTTATCGGTATCGTAAAAGAGGAAAAGGTGATGTCATAATGGAAAAGTTTTATACTAAAGAAGAGATCATTGCAAAAGCACGCGAAATTGCACATATGATTGCCAATACAGAGCAAGTTGAATTTTTCAAACGTGCTGAAGAACAAATTAATGAAAATCAAAAAATCCGTGAAAAGATTGCTAGCTTGAAATCATTGCAAACACAAGCTGTCAATTTTCAAATGTATGAAAAGGAAAGAGCCCTCCAAATTATTGAAGGGAAAATCGAGAAGATTCAATCTGAGATTGACGATGTTCCGATTGTACAGGAATTCAAACAATCACAGCTTGACGTGAATGAACTGCTTCAACTGGTCTCAAATACGATTTCCAACAGTGTTACAGACGAGATCATTGAATCGACTGGCGGGGATGTTCTACGCGGGGAAACTGGATCATACGTAAGAAGTACGAAACATAAGCCATTATCATAATCAAAACCGGTGAGGATAATTTCCTCATCGGTTTTTTCACTTTCTGGGCTTCTGGTGCATAGGATAAATAGACGTCAACGAAGGAGGAAACGAACTGAAGAATCTACGGCAAATTGTGACGAAGGCAGTCATTGCTAAAGGGAAACTAAGGACGGAATCGAATGTCTCTCTGAAGCCGCCGAATAATCCATCGAGCATTCTGGGCTGTTGGGTGATCAACCACACGCATCAAGCAAAAAAAGTGGGACGATACATTGAAGTGACAGGGAAATTTGATGTGAATGTCTGGTATTCGCATCACGATCACTCAAAGACTTCCGTCTATTCGGAATCGGTGCCGTATAAGGATAAGATACGGCTCCATTATCGGGATGAGCCGGTGTCCGGTCAGGAAGAAATTATCGTCAACGTCGTCCAGCATCCAAATTGCACCGAGGCACTCATCTCAGAATGCGGTGAAAAATTTATTATTAAAGTGGAAAGAGAATTGGTAGCGGAAGTTGTCGGGGAAACAAAAGTATGTATCACTGTTCATCCGCATCAATTTGAAGAGGAATGGTCATTCAATGATGAATCGTCTTCCCATCAAGAACATGACCATGACCATCACAAAGCAGATGAAGAGAAGCGTCATGACGATAGAGGAAAGGATTCACGTCCATTTTAAGCCGGATAAGCTTCCGGCTTTTTTTAAATTCGGGATTTTCCGCTTTGTACCTGTGAGGCTTCATGTTTTGATATAATAAAGAAAACGACAGATATTGCGAGGTTCTGGAATGACTACATATACACCAATGATTCAACAATATTTACAAGTGAAATCAGAATATGAGGATGCATTTCTATTTTTCCGTTTAGGAGACTTCTACGAAATGTTTTTCAACGATGCAATTGAAGCATCCAATATTCTTGAAATTACTTTGACGAGCAGGGACGGAGGAAGTACTGACAAAATCCCGATGTGCGGTGTGCCTTTTCATTCAGCTGAAGGATATATTGAGACGTTGGTCCAAAAAGGCCATAAAGTGGCAATCTGTGAACAAACGGAGGATCCACGGGCGGCTAAAGGGATTGTGAAACGGGAAGTCGTCAAAGTAGTAACACCGGGAACAATTATAGAAGGCAAATCTTTAGATGCCAATGCGAATCATTTCATCGGGGCTGCCGATCAGTTGGATGAACGACGGTATGCTTTGGCGTATGTCGATCTAGCAACGGGTGAAGGAAAGGCTGAAATTATTAAAGGTGATGAACGTACATTGATTGGCGAGATTGAAGCGCTCGGAATGAAGGAGATCGTCGTCCGGGAACGGTTGCATCTTACATTAAATGAATGGATGGCGAAAAGGGATATCGTCCTTTCGATGGAAAATGGGGAGGACATGCACTCTAAAACTGCTCAGCCGCATGTTCCAAGTGAATTGAATGAGGCATGCGATATTTTAGTTTCTTATTTGAAACGCACTCAAAAAACATCTTTGGATCACCTGCGTCCTTTTGAATATATCCAAAAATCCGGAAAGCTATCAATCGATGCCAATTCAATGCGCAATCTCGAGCTTGTCCAATCCATCCGGAGCGGAAGCAAAGAAGGAACGCTTTTCTGGCTGCTTGATGAAACATCGACAGCGATGGGTGCAAGGAAATTGAGAATTTGGATTCATCAGCCTCTGGCGGACAGGGTTGCGATAGAGGATAGATTAACGATTGTTTCCGACTTGATTGAAGATTACTTTCTTCGAGATGAATTAAAAACAGCTTTGAAGGAAGTTTATGACCTTGAACGGTTATCAGGAAGAATTTCCATGGGAAGTGCAAGTGGTAGAGATCTTGCACAACTTCGAAATTCCCTTCGACGGGTGCCGCATTTAAAAAATGCTTTACAACAATCTGGCCACGAACGACTCCAACGATTTTCTGAACAAATCGATCCGTGTCCGGAAGCGCTTGATCTTTTGGAAGTGTCTATTGCAGAAAATCCTCCGCTCTCTGTCAAGGAAGGCGGCATTATCAAAGATGGTTACCACGAAAAGCTGGACCAGTATAGAGATGCTTCGAGAAACGGCAAGGAATGGCTAGCTGGGCTCGAACGCGAAGAACGGGAACGTACGGGCATTAAAAACTTGAAAATCGGCTACAACCGCATTTTCGGCTATTTTATCGAAATTACTAAATCCAATATCCATCTTGCGGATTTGAGCCGTTATGAGCGCAAACAGACGCTTGCCAATGCGGAGCGCTATATCACTTCCGAACTGAAGGAAAAGGAAGACCTGATCCTGAATGCCGAAGCGGAAGGGCAAGAACTGGAATATACACTTTTTTGCACTGTGCGAGACGAAATGAAAAAATATATCCGCAAAGTTCAAAGGTTGGCTAGCGTCCTGTCCGAGTTGGACGTACTCTTATCATTCGCCGAAGTATCCGAGAAGCAAAGATTCGTCAGACCGCAATTCCATGACGGACGGGCCTTGGAAATTAAAAATGGAAGACATCCCGTCGTCGAGAAGATGATGGATCATTCATTATACGTGCCGAATAGCTGCAAACTGACCGAGGACGCAAACATGCTGCTCATAACAGGTCCGAACATGTCTGGTAAAAGTACATTTATGCGGCAAGTGGCATTGACAGTCATCATGGCTCAAATCGGCTGCTATGTGCCTTGCGAGTCCGCAACTCTTCCTGTGACAGATCAAATATTTACGAGAATCGGAGCGGCGGACGACCTGGCATCCGGTCAAAGTACGTTCATGATGGAAATGATGGAATCGAAATATGCAATTGCGAATGCAACTAGCAATAGCTTGCTCCTTTTCGATGAAATTGGAAGAGGAACGTCGACATACGACGGAATGTCACTTGCCCAGGCAATGATGGAATTCATCCATAATGAAATCGGTGCTAACACATTGTTTTCAACGCATTATCACGAGCTGACCAAATTGGACATCGAATTGGAAAGACTAGCGAATGTACATGTGGCTGCTATGGAGCAGGAAGGAAGAGTCGTCTTTCTCCATAAAGTGATGGCGGGTCCGGCGGATAAAAGTTATGGTATCCATGTTGCGCAGCTAGCAGGACTTCCGGACACAATCGTCGTCCGTGCTAAGGAGCTCCTTGACGCTTTTGAAAATGCAGAACAGGCGGCTGCCGCGCCTTCGGCATCCGAGCAATTGACGTTCTTTGATTTGCAGGAAGATCCTGACCCGGTGTCGGAAGTGGACAAGTCCGTTTTAGAGCAGATGAAACAGACAGACCTCTTGAACTTGACACCGATGCAGGCGATGAACTTGATCTTAGATTGGCAAAAACAATTAAGTACGGCTACGAAAGCGGATTGATGATTTACGACCAGCTTGCCTATTGCTATTCATTTTCATAACCAAAAGACATAAGGAGGGATTCAATGGATATCATTTCAGTCATGGATGATTCATTATCGAATAAAATCGCTGCAGGGGAAGTCGTTGAGCGACCAGCTTCGATTGTAAAGGAATTGGTCGAGAACTCGATTGACGCGGATAGCACATCGATTGAAATTGCGCTTGAAGAAGCGGGCCTTACATCCATTCGGGTGACCGATAACGGAAAAGGGATGTCACGTCACGATGCTGTCCTTGCGTTTGAGCGCCACGCAACGAGCAAAATATCGAATGAACATGATCTGTTCCGGATCAGGACTCTTGGATTCAGAGGGGAGGCGCTTGCCAGTATCGCTTCCGTATCCAAGGTCAGCCTCTTCACGTCTGATGGTGAAACGGAAGGGACGGAAGTGCAGCTTGACGGCGGCATCGTTCTGAAAGAATCCAACGCAGCATTCAGAAAAGGGACCGATATGACAGTATCGCAACTATTCTATAACACGCCGGCTAGGTTGAAATATATGAAAACAATCCAGACTGAGCTAGGACATACAATCGATCTCGTCAACCGTCTTGCGCTTAGCCATCCCCATATCTCTTTCAAGCTATCCCATCATAGCCAGACAATCCTGCATACATCAGGCAGCGGAGATCGGCGTAAAGTCCTTACAGATATTTACGGTATGGCGGTCGCGAAGAAAATGGTTCCGTTCAACGGGGAAAACTCCGATTTTAAAGTGGATGGATACGTTACTCTACCTGAAATGACAAGGGCATCCAAAAACTATATGACTCTTATCGTCAACGGAAGATGGGTGAAGAGCTACACAGCAAATCAAGCAGTGCTCGATGGATTGCACACCTATTTGCCGATCGGACGCTTCCCGATTGCAGTCATCAACGTTGAAACAGATCCGTTTTTAACAGATGTCAACGTGCACCCGTCCAAACAGCATATTCGCCTTAGTAAAGAGGGTGAACTGTTTGCCCTTATCAAATCATCAGTTCGCGAAGCGGTGAAAAGATCTATTATCGTTCCGGATGCTGTGAAACGTGAGCCTGTCAAAAGAATGCCTTCTGAGCAGGTAAGCATGTGGAATGAATTCCAGCCTTCAAATATTCGGAAGGAAACGACAGTTGAACGAGAGGAATTAGAAACGAAACAGGTAGTGGCTCAGTTTGAGAAGGAAAATTCTAAACCAGAAATGGAACTGTTCGAAAAGAAGCCAATCCAAACTGTTTACGAACCTATCGCCAAGCAGGAATATGTGCAAGCAGACTTGCCTGAGAAAGTGATGGAAGAACAAGAGGTATTGGATAATCTTGAAGTACCTGTTACCGAAACAATTGAAGTGAAGGAAAAAAGATTCCCTTCACTCGTTCCGGTCGGTCAAGTCCACGGCACGTATATCGTCGCTCAAAATGAAGACGGATTTTATATGATTGATCAGCATGCTGCTCAAGAACGCATCAAATATGAATTCTTTAGAGATAAATTGAGTAAAGTGGAACAGGATGAAAGGCAAATGTTGTTAATGCCGCTCATTTTCCATTATTCAGGCGATGAAATGGTGAAAATAGAAGAGAATCGGGAAGCGTTAAATGAGGTAGGCGTCTTTTTGGAGGAGTTCGGCCCTTCCTCTTATACAGTTAAGGAATATCCAGCGTGGTTTCCGGCAGGAGAAGCGTCGACGCTTATCGAAGAATTAATAGAGCAAGTGCTGACGAACCGGAAGACTGATATCGGCAAACTACGGGAAGAGACTGCAATTATGATGAGCTGTAAACGGTCCATTAAAGCGAATCATCATCTATCGATTGCAGATATGGAAAGATTGCTGAATGACCTGTCGCTTGCGGAAAATCCGTATACATGCCCTCATGGACGACCAGTCTTGGTACATTTTTCAACTTATGAAATTGAAAAGATGTTTAAGAGGGTAATGTAAAAAATGAATAGTCTCTTATATTGAACGAGGGGGAGGAATGAGGATGGGTGAGTTCATATTAACGATTGACCAAGGCACGACGAGTACGAGGGCAATACTGTTTAATCGGAAAGGCGAGATCGTTCATACGGCACAGCGGGAATTTAAGCAGATTTTTCCGAAGCCCGGCTGGGTCGAACATAATGCGAGTGAAATATGGGGTTCTGTCTTATCCGTCATCGCCTCAGTCTTGACTGAAAGCGGACATCAGCCAAAAGATATTGACGGAATTGGAATTACAAATCAACGAGAAACGACAGTTATATGGGATAAGAAGACTGGACAACCTGTCTACAACGCGATTGTTTGGCAATCAAGACAATCACAGCCGATTATCGATGAATTGAGGAATAGTGGTAAACAAGAAAGCGTCCGTCAAAAGACTGGGTTGCAACTTGATCCTTATTTCTCAGGTTCAAAAGTTAAATGGATTCTCGATGAAGTAGAAGGCGTTCGGGAGCGGGCGGAAAAAGGCGATCTGCTTTTTGGAACGATTGATTCGTTCTTAATTTGGAAGCTTTCGAATGGAGCCGTCCATGTCACCGACTATTCCAATGCATCAAGAACGATGCTTTTCAATATCCATGAGCTGCAGTGGGATAAAGATCTATGCGAAATGTTGGATGTCCCGATGAATATGTTGCCTGAGGTGAGAATGTCCTCTGAAATCTATGCTAATACCGACCCATCTGTTTTCTTTGGGGCTTCCATCCCGATTGCCGGGGCAGCGGGAGATCAACAATGCGCCTTGTTCGGGCAAACTTGTTTCCATAGAGGCATGGCAAAAAATACGTATGGCACTGGTTGCTTCATGTTGTTGAATACGGGCGAACAGCCGATGATTTCCGAAAATGGGCTTCTTACAACGATTGCATGGGGTCTGGACGGCAAGATTACATATGCACTAGAAGGAAGTGTGTTCGTCGTGGGCTCTGCCATACAATGGCTTAGAGATGGGTTGCGTATGATCAATAAGGCTGCGGATTCGGAAATGTACGCGAAGCGTATTGCATCCACGGATGGTGTGTACGTAGTTCCAGCGTTCGTCGGTCTAGGAACTCCGTATTGGGATTCGGATACGAGAGGGGCTGTATTTGGATTGACACGCGGAACGGAAAAAGAGCATTTCATCCGGGCTACAGTCGAATCGCTCGCCTACCAAACGAAAGATGTGCTTCTGACGATGGAAAAAGATGCAGGCATTGACATCGATATTTTGCGAGTTGACGGAGGGGCTGTCGCCAATACATTCCTTATGCAATTCCAAAGCGATTTGCTTCAAATCGAAGTGGAGCAATCGGCTTATTTAGAGACGACGGCACTTGGAGCGGCTTACCTTGCGGGACTTGCAACAGGCTTTTTCGAATCTTGCGAGTCTGTCGAAGCATTATGGGCAAAGGAAAAGACGTATTCACCAATAATGGAAGTGGAAGAGCGCGATGCCCTATACAACGGATGGATAAGGGCGGTTGAAGCGGCGCGGACTTTTAAATCTTGACTGGAGGAGAGCGAATGATGTTATCATCGATCACAAGGCCGAAAGTGAAACAGTTCATGCGCGACTATCAGTTTGACTTGCTCGTCATTGGCGGTGGAATCACCGGTGCAGGCATAGCATTGGATGCGGTTACAAGGGGATTGTCCGTTGCATTAATTGAGATGCAGGATTTTGCGGCAGGAACGTCGAGCCGCTCAACAAAGCTCATCCATGGCGGGTTGCGGTATTTGAAGCAGATGGAGTTAAAGATCGTTTCAGAAACTGGCAGGGAAAGAGATATCGTCTATCAGAATGCTCTTCATGTGACGGAGCCTGAGCGAATGCTGCTCCCTTTCCATAAAGGAGGCTCTTTTGGAAAGTTGTCAACTTCCGCAGGCCTCTTCGTCTATGATAAATTGGCAGGCGTCAAAAAAGAGGAGCGCCGTGAAATGCTATCCGCCGAAGAGACGCTAGCTATGGAGCCGTTATTGAAGGAAGATGGCCTGCTTGGCGGGGGACATTATGTGGAATACCGGACGGACGATGCGCGACTCACTATTGAAGTAATGAAAAAAGCTGCTCAAAAAGGTGCGCTCTGCTTAAATTACATGAAGGCAGAGCAATTTAACTATGATGACGGAAAAGTAAAAGGCGTGTTAGCTCGTGACATGCTCACTGGAGAAGAGATTGACATCAGTGCCTCAGTTGTCGTCAATGCGACGGGTCCTTGGGTAGATGAAATACGGGCGAAAGATGAATTGTCTAACGACAAACGATTACGGTTAACGAAAGGGATCCATATTGTCATCGATCAGTCGATTTTTCCTTTACGTCAAGCAATCTATTTTGATTCTCCCGACGAACGGATGATTTTTGCCATTCCAAGAGGCAACAAAACATATATAGGCACGACAGACACATTTTTTGATGGCGACCGTTCCAATCCGATTGCGAGCGAGGAGGACATTTCATACTTACTGGATGCCATTCATTACATGTTCCCGTCTGTTAAAGTCGAGCGAAAAGACGTTGAATCGACTTGGGCAGGTGTACGGCCGCTCATTTACGAGGAAGGGAAAGATGCATCCGAAATTTCGAGGAAAGATGAAATTTGGGAAGCGGGAAGTGGATTGATTACAATTGCAGGAGGCAAATTGACTGGATATCGTAAAATGGCCGAAACTGTCGTAGACCATGTAGTGAAGCGTCTACCAAAAACGTCGTTTGGTCCGTGTATAACGGAGCATCTACCGTTATCTGGCGGAGACTTTGGAAGTGAAGAGCAGTTCACTATTTTTACTGAAAGTAAATCGAATGAAGCGGAATTATACGGAATTTCGAAGCAAGAAGGTGAGATGCTCGCTTCCTTGTATGGCACGAATGTTGACCAAGTCTTTAATTATGTCAGTGCCGTTTCGACAGAGAATTCCATTTTACCAGCGATTTGGAAAGCGGAAATCCTCTATGCGATCCATTACGAAATGGCAATGACGCCTTCAGATTTTTTCATAAGAAGGAAGGGAGATTTATTCTTCAATATTTCGTATGTCAAGCTGTATAAAGAGGCGGCAACCGATTATATGGGAGCCATCCTATCCTATACAAAAGAAATGCGAGAGCGCTATCTTCACAAGTTGGAAGAACATATAAAAGAGGCTGAGGGGAAGGTTGGTGAACGAGTTTGAATGAACAAGCGTTGATGATGTCCGATCGTGTTTGCATCCATACGGTTTACGCGCAGCCTGATGTGAATCCAATCGCTCACATCCATATTATGCATGGGATGGCCGAGCATATAGGACGCTACGAACAGTTCATAGCATATCTCGTAAACGAAGGCTTCGCCGTATCCGGGCATGATCATCGAGGGCATGGCCAGACAGCCTCATTAAACGGGAAATTGGGACATTTCGGCGATTCGGTCGGCTTTGATCGGATTGTAGAAGATGCGCAAGAAATCATCGACTTTTACAAGGCTAAATTCCAAGCACCCCGAATGATACTGTTCGGCCATAGCATGGGCTCATTCGTAGCTAGAAGATATGCCCAGAAATTTGGCAGTGAACTTGATAAGCTTATTTGTTCGGGCACAGCAGGCGACCCTGGTGTAAGCAGAGTCGGAGGACAAGCGTTAGCGCATTTGAAGGGCAAAACAACGACATTCAGCGAGCCTGACTATTTTATTAATAAATTAGTATTCGGCGGTTTTAACAAAACAGTCGGCACGCAGAAAACACCATTCGATTGGTTATCGAGAGATAAAGAAGCCGTAGAAAAATATATTAATGATCCATTATGTGGATTCGTGCCGACTACCCGTTTTTTCATCGATCTGTTCGAAGGTCTTGAAAAAATAAATGATCATTACAACATAAGACAAATTCCTAACAGCTTGCCGATCCTTCTTCTTTCTGGATTAGATGACCCTGTTGGCAATAAAGGAAAAGGCGTCTGGCAGGCTGCAAGGCAATTTACCGATGTAGGCATCGAGGATGTAACGGTCATGCTATACGAAGGCGGACGGCACGAAATGTTGAATGAAGTGAATCGGGAACAAGTATTTAAGTTTATAAAGGATTGGATAATATAAGAATGAAACAAACAAATAAAGTCATTGCAATTGTCGGTCCGACTGCATCAGGTAAAACGGCATTAAGCATTGAACTTGCCAAAAGACTGAATGGAGAAATTATAAACGGGGATGCGATGCAAGTATATAAAGGCTTGAATATCGGTACTGCGAAAATCACCGAAGATGAAAAGGAAGGGATTCCCCATCATCTGTTCGACATTAAGGAACCGACCGATTCATTTTCCGTAGCGGAATACCAGTCTACTGTTAGAAATTGCATCGAAGAAATCCAAAATCGCGACAAACAACCGATCATCGTCGGAGGAACAGGATTATATATACAGTCAGTCCTATTCGATTTCAGATTTACCGATGAGGCAGGCGATGAAAAGATCAGAGCCGAGTTGGAAGAAGAACTGAAAACGGAAGGCGGGGCCGAGCGTCTATACAACCGTCTTCAGAAACTGGACCCTGCAAGTGCAGAAAAAATCCATCCAAACAACCATAGACGTTTAATACGCGCGCTTGAAATAATTGAAGTGACCGGTAAAACGAAAAACGAGCACGAGCAAGGGGCAGGTGCAGCGCCTAAATACGACCACCTCATTGTCGGTTTAGATTTGGAGAGGGAAGTCCTCTATGAAAGGATTAACCGAAGAGTGGATCTCATGATGGAGGAGGGTTTGCTTGAAGAAGCGAGAGGCCTATGGGAAAATGGCATCCGTGATGTCCAGTCAGTTCAAGCAATTGGATATAAGGAACTGTATCAACATTTTAAAGGCTTCCTCTCTTTGGAAGAAGCCATCGAGTTAATCAAAAAACATACTCGCCATTATGCGAAACGTCAAATGACATACTTTAGAAACAAGGTAGAGATTTCCTGGTTCGATGCACATTCAGACAAGGGAAAAATTATAGATGGAATTTTATCGATTTTAAAGGGTTTTGAAGAGGCTGAATCGAATAAGTAAAAAGGCAAGAGAAATATAGAAGCAATTGGAGGCTGGGGTGTATGTCACAAGGCAATATGCAAGAAACTTTTTTGAACTCATTACGGAAAAATAACACGTTTGTCACTGTATTTCTATTGAATGGTTTTCAGTTGAAAGGTCTTATCAAATCTTATGATAATTACACCGTTCTTTTGGAATCGGATGGCAAACAGCAATTAATTTACAAACACGCAATTTCCACATATGTACCTGCAAAACCAGTCGTGTTAAAGGACGAAGAATAACAAGCATATGTCCCAATGAAGGAACAGGTTCAACATACCTGTTCCTTTTTCTATTTGTTATATTCATTTTCGCCACGCGGCAATTCCCAGTGAAAACGATAAGAAAGAATACGTAAAGCCGCGACTACAACGAGCAGTGCGTATAATGCCCAATCGTAGCTATGAAGTCCGATGCCCACAAAAAAACCTGCTCCAGCCGCCCATATTGCATATATATCTTTCTTGAAGATAAGGGGGCGTCTGCCTGCAAGCAGATCCCTGATCACACCTCCGCCTGCACCGGTCAAAACGGCAGCAACCATAACCGCATAAAGTGACATATTCATATTGACTGCTAACATGGCCCCTTGAATTGCAAAAGCGGCTAGTCCGATGGCGTCAAAATAAGTGCCCCACCGATTCCAATGCCTAATAATAGATTTCGAAAAAAAGAAAATGAATGTAATTAATATCGAAGCGACGATGAAAAGAAAGTTCTGGTTCCATAATACAGTAGCCGGAATTCCGAGAAGAACATTTCGAACTGCACCTCCACCGAACGCCGTTACCATCCCTAATATATAGACACCGAATATATCATATTTTTCTTCTTGCGCAACTAATGCTCCGGAAACGGCGAAAGCTGCCGTACCGATAAAACTGAATACTTCCCAAGCCAATCATGTTCCTCCTAACTTCAAACAAAACAATTGTATATCAAAATACGTACTCCGCCAATACCAATCGTTTTTCATTGACCTATTCCATGAGACTGATAAGATATTATAGTGACTATTTGTAGGAATGAGGAAATTGAAATGATGATACATGAATTTGCTTCCGAAATCGAAAAGAAGGCGGAAGAAACGGAACAAACACTTGCCCCTTATTTTAAAGACGTGGAAAAGACAGCTTTTTTCAATCAAAGAAAAGTGCTGGCAGCATTCCGAAAAAATATGGTGAGCGATTTTCATCTAACCGGCTCGACAGGCTACGGATATGATGATAGCGGCAGGGATGTGCTTGAACAAGTATATGCAGACACTTTTGGCGCGGAAGCATGTCTCGTCCGCAATCAGATCATCTCAGGGACACACGCAATTTCTTTAAGCTTGTTCGGCGTATTAAGACCAGGTGATGAACTTCTCTATATAACAGGAAAACCATACGACACGTTGGAATCAATCGTATCCGGCAATGGTGAGGACACTGGGTCGCTCATTGATTACGGAATTACATACAAGCACATCGATTTGAAAGAAGACGGCACAGTAGATTTCGAAGAAGTAAAGAAGAATATCCATACCAAGACGAAAATGGTCGGTATACAACGTTCAAAAGGATATTCGGACCGTCCTTCTTTCCGTGTAGATGAAATCGGTGAAATGGTACAATTCATCAAATCGGTGAACCCTCACATTATTGTATTTGTAGACAATTGCTACGGTGAATTTGTCGAGACGAAAGAGCCGGTAGAAGTAGGGGCCGATTTAATGGCAGGATCGCTCATCAAAAATCCAGGAGGAGGTCTTGCAAGAACCGGTGGATACATTGCGGGACGTGCCGACCTTGTAAAAAAATGCGCTTATCGTATGACGTCGCCTGGAATTGGTGCGGAGGCAGGTGCATCACTTGATACGCTGCTGGAAATGTATCAAGGCTTCTTCCTTGCTCCCCACGTCGTTAGCCAAGCAGTGAAAGGCGCTCTTTTTACAGCTGGTTTCCTCGATAGCTATGGATTCGATACGACACCACATTATTCGGCTAAGCGAACAGATTTAATACAATCCGTAAATTTCGGCAACGCTGAGCAGATGATCGCTTTCTGTCGAACAATCCAAGAAAACTCGCCGATCAATGCGCATTACGCTCCCGAACCATCGTATATGCCGGGTTATTCCGATGACGTCATTATGGCTGCAGGAACATTCATACAAGGTTCCAGTATCGAGCTCACAGCAGACGGTCCGATCCGTCCGCCATACACGGCTTATGTACAAGGCGGTTTGACGTACGAACATGTGAAAGCGGCAGTCATGTCTTCTGTAGATAAGTTATTAAAAGATAAGATGATGTAAGGTAGTTAATGAAATAAGATAGGGCTGTCCGGACAGGTTAAGTATAATCTACCTTCTGGATAGCCTTTTGTATATTTGATTATAACAATCATCAAGCGCTCAACTATTCCGATAAGCGCTCAACAATTCGATAAAGCGCTCAACAAACGCGGCAAGCGCTCAACAATCCTGATAGTGCTCAAGAAACGCAGCAAGCGCTCAACAATTCGATAAAGCGCTCATAAGACGCAGCAAGCGCTCAACAATCCTGATAGCGCTCAAGAAACGCAGCAAGCGCTCAACAATCCTGAAAAGTGCTCATGAAACGCAGCAAGCGCTCAACAATCCTGAAAAGTGCTCATGATACGCAGCAAGCGCTCAACAATCCTTGAAAAGCGCTCATAAATCGCAGCAAGCGCTCAACAATCCGTAAAAGCGCTCAAGAAACGCAGCAAGCGCTCAACAATTTGATAAAGCGCTCAAGAAACGCAACAAGCGCTCAACAATCTAGAAAAGCGCTCAAGAAACGCAACAAGCGCTCAACAATCCAGAAAAGCGCTCAAGAAACGCAGCAAGCGCTCAACAATCCAGAAAAGCGCTCAAGAAACGCAACAAGCGCTCAACAATCCGTAAAAGCGCTCATGAAACTCAATAAGCGCTCAAAAGGCGCAACTCAATAGAAAAAAGACTGTCTCGCAAAGTCGAATCGACTTTCCAGACAGTCTTTATCAATTTATTTCATTAATGAATCTGACGATACACGCCTACGACTTTACCTAGAATGGAAACTGAATTGACGATGATCGGTTCCATCGATTCATTTTCCGGCTGCAAACGGAAATAATCCTTTTCTTTGAAGAAACGTTTCACTGTCGCCTCATCTTCTTCAGTCATTGCGACTACAATTTCTCCATTATTAGCTGTATGTGTCTGTTTTACGACGACATAATCCCCATTTAATATCCCAGCTTCTATCATACTATCTCCTACTATTTCAAGCATGAACAGCTTATCATCAGACGTGCCATATGTATCCGGCAACGGGAAATACTCCTCAATGTTCTCAATTGCAGTAATCGGCAATCCAGCGGTAACTTTTCCGACTAACGGAACATGCACAACACCAGATTTAAGCGCAGTCAAACCTTCCGGATCTAGTATCTCGATTGCTCTTGGTTTTGTCGGGTCTCTGCGGATATAACCTTTACTTTCTAATCTAGCTAGATGTCCATGCACGGTTGAACTTGAAGCTAGTCCGACAGCCTCTCCAATTTCACGAACGGAAGGCGGGTATCCTTTAAGTTTCACTTCATCTTTTATAAACGTTAGGATATCCTGCTGTCTTTTTGAGATTTTTTTCATTTTTCCACCCCTCCAATTAATAGAATCAATAATTAGCAAATGTGCGAACGAACGTCCGTATCCACAATTGTTTCTTACAAAGAGTATAACAGGTGTTCGGGCAATTGGCAAACAAAGGTTCGAAAGTTTTGTTGACTTCTAAAAATTCGTGTCCTATAATGGGAACAAGTATTCCGAACAAACATTCTTGGAGGGGTTTTTTTATGGCTTTCATTCAAAAATATGGCTTTATCCTTTTGATTCTACTTCTGTGCACTGCTTTTACAATTGCAGGCGTCATGAAAGAAACGAAGTCTGCTTCAGATTCGTTCATTGAAATTACAATATCGGAGGGCGATACTCTCTGGGGGTTAGCTAGAAATTATTCTGAACAAGATCACCCGAAAAAATGGATTGCAAAAGTAATGGAAATAAACGATATGGAATCCACGACGATCAAATCAGGAGAAACATTGAAATTGCCGCAATTGGATCCGCTCATGCATGATACAATGTTGACTGAATTGGCAGGAGAAGAATAAGGGGGGGAGAAAATGAAGACATGTGTCATTTATTGCCGTGTCAGCACGGAAAAAGATTCACAGGAAGTCTCACTAGCGAGACAAGAAGAGGAACTGAACCGGCTTGCGGACGAACTTAGTCTGAAGGTTGTACATATATTTAAGGAAAAGCATAGCGGCTATGATATGGAACGGGAAGGGCTGCTTGACTTATTAGATTGCATACGTGACGAAAAGATAGATGCAATTCTCATCCAGGACGAAACAAGACTGGGCAGAGGGAACGCTAGAGTCGCTATCTTGCATTTGCTTGCAAAGACAAACACCGAAGTCATTACAAACCACGATAACGGGGCATTGAAATTGAACGAAATGGACACAATGCTGCTAGAAATACTGGCGATCGTCGAAGAATATCAACGAAAATTACATAATGCCAAGATTCGCAGGGGGATGAAACGGGCGGTCCGCGATGGATACAGGCCAGAACGGAATTTAAAAAATAAAGGCAACCTAGAAGGACGCGAACGGAAAGAAGTTCCCGTTAGTGAAATCGTCTCATTACGGCAAAAAGGCCTCACTTTCGAAGAAATCGCAGGCGTATTAAGAGGCCTCGGCCATAACGTAAGCAAAGCAACGGTCCACCGCCGATATAAAGAATATGAACAAGAGCAGGAAGGCTGATTTGTTGCACTTCCTGCTCTTTTTGTATACCTTCAAAGTATAGTTTTAATGAGTTTCACTTCAATTGTTAATGGTATTATTGTTATTATTATTAAAGTTTTATTAGGATTGAAGCGGAAAGCGTCCGCCTGAAGCGTAAATCCGGTGTACAATTGCATGTGGACAACACAACTGGAGGAATTCGATGTTATCAAAAGATAAAATTAAACGTATCAACGAACTATCAAAAAAGTCGAAAACAATCGGCCTATCAATCGAAGAAGCAAAAGAACAAACACAACTGCGCAAAGAATACCTAGAAACATTCCGTTCATCCATGCGTGACACAATCGAAAACGTCAAAGTAATCGACCCCGAAGGCAACGACGTTACACCCGACAAAGTGAAAGACGCACGCAACAAGAAGTTCCTCAACTGAACATCTGGACATAGAATGGATTGTATTTCATCTATGAATTGACTACACTATAGATGGTATAACAATTGCAACTACAAGATAAAGCACGGGAAAGGATGTTCTGAATGACCGAAAAGATTGACCAATTAGCAATAAACACAATACGAACGTTATCCATCGATGCGATCGAAAAGGCGAATTCCGGCCACCCGGGATTGCCAATGGGCGCTGCTCCGATGGCTTACACATTATGGACGAAGCATATGCACCATAACCCTTCGAATCCTGAATGGTTCAACCGCGACCGTTTTGTCCTCTCGGCAGGTCACGGCTCCATGCTGTTATATAGCTTGCTCCACTTAAGCGGCTATGGATTGCCTATGGAGGAATTGAAATACTTCCGCCAATGGGGATCGAAAACACCTGGGCATCCTGAATACGGCCACACAGTAGGTGTTGAAGCGACAACAGGGCCGCTTGGTCAAGGAATCGGTATGGCAGTCGGTATGGCAATGGCTGAAAAGCATTTGGCAGCAACGTATAACCGTCCAGGTTTCGACGTCGTCGACCACCATACATTCGCTCTTTGCGGCGACGGAGACCTTATGGAAGGCGTGGCGGCAGAGGCGATTTCCCTTGCAGGTCATTTGCAATTGGAAAAACTAATCGTCCTTTACGACAGCAACGACATCTCCTTGGATGGAGATCTAGATATGTCATTCACGGAAAATATCCGTAAACGTTTCGAATCATACGGCTGGAACTATATCCGCGTGGAAGACGGCAATAATATCGGTCTGATTTCAAAAGCGATTGAAGAGGCTAAAGGTAATTCAGGAGGCCCGACAATCATCGAAGTGAAGACGGTTATCGGATACGGTGCGCCGAATAAATCCGGAAAAGCCGATGTTCATGGAGCTCCCCTTGGAGAAGACGAGATGAAGTTGACGAAGGAATACTACAAATGGACATACGAAGAAGATTTCTGTGTTCCTGAAGGCGTCTATGAGACGTTCAAAGAGGCGACTGATGAGTTGGGCGTTAAGAAGGAACAGCAGTGGAATGAGCTGTTTTCACAATATGAAAGCGAACATCCTGAGTTAGCTAATCAATTGAAAGCTGCCATCAAAGGTGAAATGCCTGAAGGACTTCAAGAAGCGCTTCCTACGTATGAAGCCGGATCATCCCATGCAACTCGATCAGCTTCAGGAGACGCAATCAATGCCATTGCTAACGTATTGCCTTCATTCTTCGGAGGCAGTGCAGACCTTGCTGGTTCAAACAAGACGACAATCAAAGGTGCAGGGGACTTCCTCCCAGGCGATTTCTCAGGCCGTAACATTTGGTTCGGCGTCCGTGAATTTGCGATGGGTACTGCTTTGAATGGTATGGCGCTTCATGGTGGTTTACACGTGTTTGGCGGAACGTTCTTCGTATTCAGTGACTATGTAAGACCTGCAATCAGGCTTTCTGCTCTTATGGGAATGCCTGTCACATACGTGTTTACACATGATAGCGTAGCAGTTGGTGAAGATGGTCCGACGCATGAGCCGATCGAACATCTGTCTTCCCTTCGTTCAATGCCAGGATTGACAGTCATCCGCCCAGCAGATGGCAATGAAACTTCAGCTGCATGGAATATTGCGGTTTCATCGAAAAACAGACCGACAGTTCTAGTGTTATCCCGTCAAAACTTGAAAGTATTGCCGAAATCGGGCGAACTTGCAATGGATGGCGTGAAACGCGGTGCTTATGTAATTTCTCCTTCCGAAAAGGAAGTGGCGGATGGGATCTTAATTGCTACAGGTTCAGAAGTGAATCTTGCTGTTGCAGCACAAACAAAACTACGGGCAGATGGAATCGACGTTGCAGTCGTTTCAATGCCTTCATGGGATTTGTTCGAGCAACAGGATGAGCAATATAAAGAAACTGTACTGCCGAAAGCAGTGAAAAAACGTCTATCTATTGAAATGGGTGCATCTTTAGGCTGGCATAAATATGTTGGCGATGAAGGTGGAGTCATAGCAATCGACACGTTTGGCGCAAGTGCTCCAGGGGAAAAGGTTATTGCGGAGTATGGCTTCACTGAAGAGAATGTAGTTCGTGAAATGAAAGAAATCCTAGGTCGTTAATTATTGCCGCTTCGAAATGTCATAAGACTACTATTTCGAAGCGGCATTTTTTTAATATCATTTAGACTCATTATTAAAAACCTTTCGACAACATTAGTGTCTTTCTTTACCGTGTTTTGACAAACTTTTTACTTTAGTTGGGATAGACTATGTAAAAGGAGGGAACAGTCGTGAGAACTTATGATATTTATAAAGTTAAGAAAAGATACCAATCATTTATTCTAGGCAGAGAAGGCCTTCTCTATGATTTGCTAAAGGATCATGCGCAAGAAGAGCCGATGCAGGAAGTTAAGTATTTATGTGATGAAATTGAAGAATCCGCGATTGACCAAGCAATCCTCAGCAATTTGGGAAAAAGCTTTACGACAGTCGAAAGTGATGATGGAGAATATAAATTATCTCATCCGATGAAAGGGTCGATCCATATCTCGCTGACCCCGTATTCTCTTCAAGCGTATTGCGATGGTTCACGCATGCTCGATCTAGACTTGTTCGTTGCATTATCTGGAGCGGATGATCGTTTTTTTGCCGTGATGGACGAGCATGGCGAATGGGGCTGGCTGAAGCCTATTAAACAAGAAGCTCAGCTCGGGAACAATCGAACATTCCTGTTTTAAGATTCAATTCGACATTATATATAATTATTTACTCCCAGTCATTGCTATCCTCCGTCCCTTTGTTGTATAATCCATCATGGTAGAGTATTCTCGAATCACGGTAGTGAAGGAGGTAAAGCGGATGAGCACGATTTGGGTAATCCTCATTGCCGTCGTCGCGTTAATCGCAGGTGTGGCCCTCGGATTTTTCATTGCACGTCAATATATGATGAAATATTTGAAGGAAAACCCGCCGATCAATGAACAAATGTTACGTATGATGATGATGCAAATGGGACAAAAACCTTCACAAAAGAAGATTAATCAAATGATGGCGCAAATGAACAAAGTAAGTGATAATGCAGGCAAGAAAAAATAAGCTAACTTATCTTCATTTGAAGTTTCGGACAAGCTATCGAAATCTCGATGTAATCGACAAAAACCACTTTTTACTGATCAGATCAGGAAAGTGGTTTTTTATATTGCCTTATTTTCTTCATTTGCTCTTTAAATAGCCAGTTGTACGTTCTGGTTGTGATGCAAATAGCTTTTATGTAATTGCGAATCCTGTTGATTGTGATGCGAAATGGTTAATTTTCGTTGCAGGCGGTTTTCTTTGTGTTGCAATCATTTCATTGTGTTATGGCACGCTTTCGTTTCATTGCACCATATGCAATCGGATAACCGGCTTTCTCAATACAATTTCCAACCACTCCTATCTATGAAAGGTACAGCGCAACTTTTTAAGATATGAAACGTATTACTAATAATCGGAAAATTATTATGTGCACTGTAAGAATCAGACCAGTTAGTAAAAAATAAAGGAGATGCAATATGAATAACTTTATGTATACATTATATGCCTTAATTTTAGGCATCATTTCTTTCTTTACTGGTGAAATTGTTACCTTTATAATGCTCGGGTTTATTTTAATCGCCCTGATTAATATCAATACAACTCTTAAAAAAATCACTACGAAAAAAGATGAATAGAAAAGTTAATGAAACCGCGGAAACGTTATATGCTCAGTTTACAAATCGCTCTACTAAAAATCGGCCTCTAATCGTCGGGATAGATGGACTAGGAGGCGCAGGTAAAACTAGTTTCATCGCAGAGTTGAGCCGAGAGTTAAAAGGTTATAACTGTGAAATCGATATGTTTCACCTGGATGATCACATTGTTGAAAGGAATAAACGTTATCAAACGGGTTACGAAGAGTGGTACGAATACTATTATTTGCAATGGGATATCGAAGGATTAAAATCGAATTTACTACAACCTTTGCATATTCGCGACCAACTCAATTTGCCACATTATGAAAAGTCTACTGACGTAATTTCCACTAGGCAGGTTGATGTGTTAAAGGACAGTATCGTACTAATTGAAGGTATATTTCTACAAAGGAAAGAATGGAAATGCTTTTTTGATTTTGTTATTTTCCTGAATTGTCCCTTTGAATTAAGGCGAGAAAGGGTATTGCGTCGTGATTCTTACTTAGGGGAATACCAAGCGAGATTGAAGAAGTACAAAGATAGATATTGGTTAGGAGAACAATACTACATGGAGACAGTCAACCCTCTCAGCACTGCGGATTTAGTAGTAAACTATTAAGGGGGAGAAAAGTGAATAAAAAGGAAGGTATTAACGGAAAAGCACTCGTATCTATAGTATTAGGGATTCTAGCATATGTAACGCCGTTAATTGGATTTGTTTTAGGGATTATTGGACTTTTTCTATCCATCGTAGTGATAAATGAGATCATTGGAACAAAAGTGAGTGGCGCTGGTATTGCAACAATGGGTTTAATTATTTGTATTGCAGGCATGGTACATCAATCACTTTCAGTCCTAAAATTAATTTGTTAAGTCGCTGATCGAATACAAGTCTAATGTAATAGGGAGGGGAACAAACTTTTGCTCCATAAAATCATTTATCCAATATTAATATTCCTTATTTCCATATTAGTGGTCCTTGTTATGTATTTGAATCACCGAGATATCCAAAATGACTATTATTACTTAAGACTCTCAGGAGAAAGCACACATTGGAAGCTAACTGATTATCAGATAGAAATAGATCCGAAAAACACATTTTCAGGAAACGGGATATTATATTTCAAATCAGAGAACGGTGATCATACTACCCAGTACTATAACTTGAGTATGCGCGCTATCATAAATAACGAAGAAACGTCATTACATGGTCAAATAGTATCAGGACCCGAATATTTTCAGAACGGAGTTAAAATAGGGAGTATCGAAGGTCCTTCTCCTATTACGAAAAGTGGAGATTCCTTAACGTTTAAAGATATAGATGAAATATACACAGTGATTCGATGGGATGAAACAGGTAGTGGAAATACGCAAGAAGAGACTATCCTATTATATTCTAAAGAAGTAAAAGAATAAGCGCGCGCAATATTAAACAATTTGACTGTCCATCAAATGAGTGCGATTTATTTCAGGCAATGCGGTAATTTAAATAGAGATGTAGAGAGGATGATTTAGATTCAGGGATTCCACCCTTGATACTGCGATAAATATTATATCTAAATGTTGCTTTACTCTAAGAGCATTCAGCTGCAAAGATGATTTTTTTCTTATTCATCTAACGGGGGAGTTTAGCAACTCATTTTTTATATCTAAAATATTTTTTCAATGGAAGGAAGAGTAGGGAAGATTACTAGAAAAAAACGCTCAAACATTAAATTTCTGAGCGTTTTTCTCTCTGTTTACCTAAACCGTTAAATGGACGACACAATCTTGTTATATCAGTACGCCAACCTAACTTCTAAATCCATTTCAATTTCACTCATAGAAAAGAAGGTTGTTAGTCTTCTTGTAATAGATTCAACCAACGCCTCCGCCATTTCATCTGGAATCGGCTTTTGATAAATCATCGTGAATCCGATAAAGCAGTCATCGATCGGATTAAAGGCCGTCCCACCTTCGCCTTCCCCTTTGCTAACGACTTCCACGAAGCCTGCGAGGACAATTGTATTCAGAATCCCTATATGCAGAATGTTTTTCTCCCGTTCAGTTAATCCTGTACGGTCTTTAATTCTAATGTGAATACCTTGTTTCAATTCTCCAACTCCCTTTGTTCGACTCTTCACAAGTTTACAATAGCATCTTTGGGAAGTACATACTTTTTCCAATTTTTCGCAACTATAGTCATACTGCCGCTTAACTTTTGAAGTTAAAATAAAAGCGGGGGAATGGGAGCATAAGTTTCGCAATGGAAATTTATTATGATTTCTAAAAACCTTTTTCCTAGTTGTAGGTCTAATAAATAGAGGCAAAGTAAAAGAGGTGACATTTTGAGTGAGGAAATACTAGTTCAGAAAGCAATTAAAGGCGACCAAGAAGCATTTCTTGCATTAATGCATTTATATGAAGAAGCATTATATCGAACAGCTATATCTTATATGAAAAATGAAGGAGATGCACTGGAGGCCATCCAAGAGGTGACCTATAGGGCCTATCGAAGTATAAAAACGGTAAAGCAGCCTGCCTATTTTAAAACTTGGCTGATCCGAATCATGATGAATTATTGTCAAGATATCCTCAAGAAAAGCAGGAGGGAAGTGTTGGAGGAAACACTACTTATGAAACATGGAATTATCGAAGACTTTACATTTTTGGAAGTTGAAGAGGCACTTTTAAACTTATCAGACTACGAGAGAGAGTTATTGCACTTGAAGTATTTCGAAGATGTAAAGATAAAAGATATAGCGATTATGTGGAATACCCCTGAAGGAACGATTAAAACACGTTTACATAAGGCATTGCGTGCTCTTCGGGCAGTATTTGAAGAGAAGGGGGAGATTAAGCGTGTTTGAGGAGGAAGAAAGGAAATTGGAGCAGAGAAGGAAATCCATTGAACAAATCGAAGTACCAAAGGACAAGCTGCATTCTGCCGTACAAAATGGATTCGAGAAAGCCAAAAAGGAACAGTTGTTAAAAAGAACGAAATTAAGGAAACGAAGTTCATGGTCAATCGTAATTGCTGCAATCCTTCTCGTCTCTTTTATTACAAGTATCTCTGTATCACCTGCATTCGCCAACAAGATCGCATCTATACCAGGGATGGAACGCATTGTTGGTTTAATATATCATGATAGGGGATTAACCGCTGCAGTTGAAAATGACTTTTATCAACCTTTGAATCTCTCTCAAGAAAAGAATGGTATTACAGTGACTCTTGATGGGGTAATTGCGGACAAAAAGGGTATGGTTATTTTTTACTCAGTCCGAACAGAAGATATGGACGTAGGCTCGCTCGAACTAACATACCAAAGGCTAAGGTCAAAAATGAATTTTTTATATAGTTATGAGTTTATAACTTCCACCTTTCCCTTAACCCCAAATACAGATGAAAAAGTTTTCAGCGGATCTGAATATATTGAGAAAATAGTACATGATAAAGACTTATCTTGGGCGATAGGATTAAAGAATGGAGAAAAAATTGAGCATTTCAATATTCCTTTCGCATATGAAAAGACGGAAGTTGACAGTAAGAATTTTATTGTGGATAAAGAGTTTGAAATTGAAGGTCAGCGTTTTAAAGTGAAAGAATTAATAGTAGATCCAATACGTACAGTTGTTCAAATAGAGGAAAATCCTAATAATACGAAGAAACTTCTTGCTCGTCCGTTTGATGAGTTAGAACTGGTGGACGAAAAGGGTAGGAAATGGTCT
Organism: Sporosarcina sp. SAFN-015; assembly: GCF_059415085.1. Classification (NCBI taxonomy): domain Bacteria; kingdom Bacillati; phylum Bacillota; class Bacilli; order Caryophanales; family Caryophanaceae; genus Sporosarcina; species Sporosarcina sp. SAFN-015. Next base: position 227,124 of record NZ_JBPFDR010000003.1, on the reverse strand, counting down.
GCTCTTCCGGGAAATGCATATAAACCAATACCGACAAGTAATATCTGGGTAGTCCCATTAAAAGAAAGCTTTTACTTTTATGAACCACAAAAGTTATCATTATCGGTTGGGAAAGTATCAGCGATGGACAAAGAGGAAGCCCATATTTTAATTGACACGGAATCCGAAAAATTTATAGATCAACCTTCTCAATCGATATTTTCAAATTTACAGGTAAAGGATAATACTGTAAGTTTGTCAGTGAAAATCGATAAAGAGTACGATACGAATATGGTTAGGTTTATAAAATTTATAGATGCTAATGAAAAAGAATTTTATATACACTACGGTGGACGCACACCACCCCCTTCTAACTATGTAAAAGGTTCAAGAATGATCTCCCCGGGAGAAGTGAAAATCGAATTTGAGCTTCCAAACAAAGCGCTTTCTAATTTTGCAAGTCCAATCCGGTTGGAACTCGATTTTTACCCATCTTGGATAGAAGAGGACGTAAAAGTTGATATCAAACAGTGAAAAAATTCACGGAATCATAACAATACACCTTCCATGGGTAGAGGACGGCATCTAAGACTGGTGAAACGCCGTAATTGCAAACGGCAAAAAACCACTTTCAACTGATGTGAAAATCAGGAAAGTGGTTTTTATATTGATACGAAGGATATTAGCGACTATTTTCCCCATCCTATAAAAACACAATATTTAGGATGAAGGGATGGTGGAATTTTGAATTTCTATAAAAAGGTTTCTTTCCTGTTACTGATTTTTTTGGTTCTTGTAAATGTGAAGGGTAATGAAGGAATCGCTGCAAATGGTGAAGTTACGTTAAAAGAAGCGATTGACATTGGATTCCAGAGAGCAAAAGAATGGAATGTAAACGCCACTCTTACAGGAGCGAACAGTGTGGATGAAACGATGGGAGGATCCAGAGGCGAAACAGGAAAACGATTCAAATGGTTTGTAACCTTTATGGTTCCAGACACAGAGGATCATTTAATCATTGGTATCTCCGAAATGAAAATAACTGTGTTTGAACCAATTAAGCAATCTCCAAATCCGACAATACCTCACGGTGAGATAAAATTGGATAGCACTGATGCTCTCCAAATAGCAAAAGATAAATACAAATTAAAACAGGGAAAAGATTGGGCGACCGGTTATCATTTTACATTGGATAGTATCGAGGGTGAGCCTATTCTAACAGTGGTTGGAAATGATCGAGATAACCGTTTTACCCGGATTTCGATTAATGCTAAAAATGGAGATGTGGTCAGTGCCATTCATAAAGTACCGTACGGGGGAGGATTGCTATCCATACGTAATGGCTCGGAACATATTTCTAAAAAAGGGATGGCGATTACGGGAGTGGTTGCTGGAAATAACAAGTTAGTCGTATGGGGTGACAAAAAGCCAACACAATTTAGTACAACCAAGAAGCCATTTATTGAAATGAGTGATGGCAATGGAGAAACATGGAAAGTTCTGGAAGCTGGGGGGTATGTAACACATGCTTGGTTTGATAGGAATGATCGGTTATATGCAGCAACGGAAAAGGAGTTATGGACGGATATTACCTCAAAAAATAAAGGTTCGAAAATCCTTTCTTTAGACCAGGCGATTGAGCACGTAGATTATTCAAGTAATAACCATATAGCTGTGCTATCAAATGAAACTATTTATTATACAAAAAATCAAGGGGAGAGTTGGAAAGAGGCTCTTGTTCCTAAACCATTTTATGTAATTCAAATATCGGATAACGGTGATTTGATAGGACTCACCGAAGAAAGAAAGATCTTGCAAAAGAAAAAGGATGGGTGGAGCGAGATTCCCCTCCCGGATCTTAATGAAGCACCTTATGATATGAAGGTGATTCATAATAGGCTCTACATCACAACAAAGAGTGGAATTTGGTCCCGAAACTTAAAAGAGGAAACATGGAGTGAAATTCCAGCTGACGAAATGGTCGTTAAATTTATTAAAAAAGGTGAAAAACTATTCGGATACGGTCAGGGTGACGCAATTTATTCCATCGACACAAACGATGAAAGAAAACCTAAAAAAGTATTTGATGCGGTTGATCGTATCGTTTATGACATTGACTTCATGGGGGATACGTTATGGGTTGCAACCGTACCAAATTATTCGTGGGAAGAAATGACGGTGCCAAATGAATAAAACAATACTATGCATAACCATTCTTACTTTTCTTATCTTAAGTTTTAATGCAACACATTAAGAGTAATCGGTTTCGAAGGGGCACATAGCCCGCCATACCAGTTAATACGTATGACGATACTTATACCCGATGACAAAGGGAATGCCGGATATAGAGTTTTATCGTATTCTCATCGACATATCACGGATAAAGAATTTGAGGAGTTAACTAAATTTGCTAGGTATGACTAATGAAAAAGAAGAAACAGAGTTCAGGGACACAATTCTCATATGAATTGGTGTCCCTGTTTTGCTTGCTAATTGGATATTGGGTGGAAAAGTATAGATGGGAGATGAGAAATCTATAAACTGGTAAAAGGGGTTGAAGCGCAACCTATCGCTGAATAAGGAAATGGAGTAGACTAAATTATCAAGAACCTATAGAATACAACGGTTTTCTAAAAAATAAAAACTTTATTGAACGAAATGAAGAAACGCTGCGTCTAATGAAGGAAGGAGGCGAGAAGGATGGAATTTGAAATCGTGCAGCGTGCTATTCGTGGGAATCATCAAGCGATACTTTCACTTATTGAAATGGATGAAGAGATTTTATATCGCATGGCTTTTACATATATGAAAAATGAACAAGACACGTTGGACGTTATGCAGGAGCTTATTTACAAGGCACTAAAAAAAATGCATACCGTTAAAGAGCAAGAATATGCCAGAACATGGCTCGTCCGAGTTTTAATCAATTGTTGTAAAGATCATTTAAGAAAACGACAACCAACTGTTCCAATTGAGGAACATCACTTATCTGGATGGGCCATCTATTCTGATTTGGAGCGACTACTTGAACAATTATCTTTGTCGGAGCAGCAACTCGTCTATATGAAATATTTTCAGCAATTAAAAAACAAAGAAATTGCTGAGCTAAATCAAATTCCTGAAGGTACTGTAAAGTCTAAGCTTCACCACATATTAAAGAAGCTTAGAAATTACGCTGGAGAAAGGGAGGACTGGCTATGAGTAAACTACCGATTGACGTTCCAAAGGAGAAACTTCAACAAATCCGAATGAATACTTTTCGTAAAGTTCAGCGGGAAAAAAGAATAAAGAAGCGCATTGTACCAGTTGCAATTGTTGCTATGTTTTGCATAAGTATTTTATTTTCAATTCGTGTTTCTCCTACTTTTGCTGGTTATGTTGCAAAAATACCTGGCTTTTATGCACTTGTATCAGCGGTTAGACTCGATGCTGGGATAAAAGACATTGTGGATAATCAATACTTTGAAGAGATAAATGTAACGGAGTCTAAAAATGGCCTATCGTTAACATTACAAGGCGTTATTGCAGATCATTCGGGCTTTGTACTCTTTTATGACGCCGATGCTCTATTTGATATGGCAAAATTAGAGTTGAATGACGTTCAATTGTTCCAAGGAGACGACGAAATACCTGGTCCAAGTAGTTTTACCATGAATGCAGATAATCAAGAATACATTTCTTCTTTAGTAGAATATAGCTTTTCAGAACCAATCGTTTATACTTCGAAGGATTTTAAAGCTGTTTTTCATTTTAATGATATCGATAAGGGGAATATTGAAATTACGATACCGTTTACACTACAAAATGAAATAGCGCAGGAAAAAGTTATTGATACGAATCGTACTGTAGATGTTGACGGTCAGAAATTTACGATTACACAAATTCGCCGTTCTCCATTAAAAATGGCCATAGATATTGAAATAGAAGAAGCGAATACAATGCAAATATTAGCTTTTGATGATATTGCAGTCATGACGGATAGCGGTGAGCGTAGATACAGTATCATGAATGGCAGTGCACAACATGGGGACATTCGCGACGGCAAAATTACTCTCTATGTGCAAAGTAATTATTTTCATGAGGCAGATTCACTCATGATTAATATTGGTGGTGTTCAAGCCGTTCCGAAGGGCGAGGATTTTATTGAAGTTGATTTTGGCGCAAAAGAAGTACTCACGAAACCTGAGTTTTTCGATTGGGACATTTCCGTAACGTCTCAAGGTGTATCAGTTGCTATAAAGAAAGGGGATAATCAAGGTAGAGATCTAAGGCTATGGAATGCAGTAAAAGAAGATGGTACACCACTAGAATTTACACGCAGCACATTTTCACGAGATGGGCAGTACGAAATTGAGACGACGCAATTTCAAGATTATGATGGCAAAGCAAAAATATATTTCAGCTATTACTTCAATCCTATTGGAAAAGATATAGAACTGAGTATTCCATTGCAATAAAGTAGAGAATGTAATTTTATGGATGAATGAAGTGAAAACCGGAAGTCTACCAGTAGTTATCATGAAATACGATATAATTGAATTACGAGAAAGGGAAATCATCAATTGATGGTCTCCCTTTGTTTAACCAGAATAAAAGTGGATTCCTATTAATTATACTTGTAACCTTTATTCGTTCCGAACGTATGCAATAGTAAGGAACTAAGTCGTCTGTAGATCTAAATAAGACAACATTAAGGAGGGGTAGCTATTCCTAAGATTAATAAAAGGTTTTTACCTTATGTAATGTATTTTTCTTTGGTAACAATACTTTTGCTGGTAACAATGAAAACCAACTTCAATTTGACTGGTTATAATTACTACTTGTATTAGTTATTAAACCATTGATACCTCGAAAAAACATAAAATTGTATGTTGCAATATTCATTTTATTTCTTGCCGCCTTTATTATTTGGGATGTTTTTGTTCACATAGGAATTATAGAGGATATATCAAATGCTCTAAATAGTTGATAAAGTTAGAATGACCCATGCCCCTTGTTTTAGCTAACTTTTTTATGGGTATTTAGATCTATTTTAATTTATTGTCGATGTTGAGTATCCCTTTTGACCCCTCCCTTCTATATAGAGGGCAAAGGGGGAATTGTAAATGACACACTATCTGAAAGAATACTCACGATTTAACACGATCGAGGAAATGGACGCTGCAGCTGAACAACATGTGATGACCCACTGGGACGATTTAACGAAATCAGAACGCCTAGTGCTAGACGTCATCCGTCGATACTCTGTAAAGTATGGGGCTGCTCATTTGAAACATGGAACGATCGAAGAAGCGATTGGGAAATCCAACATAACGGTAAGACGCGCAATCCGAAAACTCGTCAACTTAGGCATCATTGAGAAAGTGCACTACATCCGCCCAGTAATGAGCGGGCTAGGCGCCAACATTTATATCATTTTACCTTTCGATGACCAGGGGAAAATGAACGGCCGGGATGATGACGAAAAACCGCATGAGGACGAGGAAAACGAGCAATTTCCAGCAGACGAAGCTCCTCTTTCTAAATCTCTATTAAAATCTAAAGATCTTAACTACACGTCTCCTACGGAATCGCCAAGGTTATCCACTAGTCTATTTAGTCGAATGAAAGATTTGCTTGCCACGACAATCGGCGAGATTAAACTAGCTCGTGAATTTTATGGAATTCATAGAGCCATATCGGGACGCATGTTGAAGTACGAAATCTACAAAGACGATCGTCATGTATTCGAGGATCTTGCATATCGTGCTTTGATGATCACTGTCATGGCCACAAAGAAGAAGGCAATACGTAATTTGCCGGGGTATTACAAGGGAGTGCTGGACAAGTTGGTTGATGAAACGTATTTCAAAGATATCTTCATGCTGTTTGATAAGCCGGTGGAAGGGTTTTATTGTCCTTGAGTATTATCCACTCAAAAAACACCTTTGTACAACAAAGTCACATTCGATGTGTCCATTTATTATACAAAGGTGTGAATTGCAACATACTTTATTTGGTTTCCGGGAAAAATGCTTGAGATGTCTGGATGTCCACGAGGGCCGGGGCTTTTGTTTTTAGAGCGGATTCTAGTACGGATTCAAGCTCCTGATCTGTTGCGACGTGGAATCCCTTCCATCCGCATGCTTCAGCGATTTTGATGAAATCAGGGTTTGTAAGATCAACTCCAACTTCTTTTTTGTCCATGACGTTGATCTTGTCCCTTTCCATTTGAAGTGAGCCATTATTTAATACAATGACGGTAATGTCAAGTCCATAGCGAGTCGCAGTCGTCAAATCGGCGAGCGTCATTTGAAGGCCGCCATCTCCAACGATTGCAACGACTTGTTTTTCCGGTTGTTCTAGCTTTGCCGCCATTGCTGCAGGAAGACCGAACCCCATCGTTCGCCAGTATCCGGAGAAAACTATTCTTTGCTGTTTTTGCCTAAAATTGCGATTCAACCACACTGTCCCGTCGCCTGTATCTACGCAAAGAACTGCATCTGCATCGACTGTTCTGTCAAGGGCACGCATAATACGGGAAGGATGCACGGGAGACCCCGCAGTATTGCCTTCCTGCTCATTTTGCTCAGCCCATTTCTGTTTAGCTTCCCGGCAACGGTCAACCCAGTCTTCAGCTCGGGTAAATCCTTGCAGGCTCTCCCTTAACAGTGGAAGAACTTCTTCTGTTGATCCTGTGATGCCAAGCTTCACAGGGATGCTCTTTTCAATTTTGTCGAAATGGGTGTCTATCTGGATAATTTGTGCGTCAGATGGGACATATCCTTCCGGCCACCATGCCGTACCTGCAAGAAGGACAACATCAGCTTCTTTCAAGACATCGGCGGCGTACGGATTGCCACCTTCGCCAATGCCTTGCAGCAGGAAAGGTGAAGATTCATCCAACAAACCTTTTCCGCCTAAACTAGTTAAGATGCCAGCTCCCCATACTTCAGCAAGTTTCTCAACCTCAACTGACGCAGCGGCTGCTCCGGATCCTGCAAGAATCATCGGACACTTTGCCGTCTTCATCATTGACGTTGCCTGTTTTAAGCTTTCCGTTGTGAAAGAAGAAAAGCCCTCTATCTGTTCAGGCAAAGCTCGCGGCACTGCAGAAGTCGATTCCATGAAAAGATCCTTTGGGATGGACAAATGAGTGACAACCCGCTGATCAAGTGATTTGCGCGCTGCTCTATGCAGAAGTTCGACTGTTGCATCCTGGTTGGCAAGAGTAGCGGAAAACGATGCGAAAGGTTTCATCAGCTCTTGCTGATCCACATATTGCGGAAAGTCTGTTCCGATTTTATCCGTCGGTGCTTGGCCAGTGATTGCAAAGACAGGTGCTTTGTCTGCATATGCGTCACCCAACCCATTAAGCAAGTTGGCTGCCCCGGGACCCATCGTTGCTGTACATACTGCAAGCCGACCTGTCAGCTTCGCTTCTGCAGAAGCCATGAAAGCAGCAGTCGATTCATGTTTAACTGCGATGAATTGAATTTGGTCTTGTTTTGCAAGTGCGTCAATGAGACCGATAATCGCATCACCAACTACTCCGTAAATCCGTTTAACACCGAATAACGACAGTTGATCGAGTACCAATTCTGCAACTGTCCGTTCACTTTTTTCCATGACTCAAACCTCCTCGATAGTTCTTATATGTGCTACTAGCTGTGTAGCAGTTAAGTTCACTCTTATAGTTCTTCCTCTATAAAGCAGTAGATAAACTTGAGGGGTAGACGCCTAAGAAAAGGACCTATTCAGGTCCTTTAGGTTTGCCATATCATTTTTAAGTAAACACACGTCCCTTAATACGTGTTTTTTGTGGAATCCCACCGTATCCATAATTGAAGACATCAACGAATGCTATTATTTGTTTTACCATTCTCCCCCTTTTTATTTGTTATCTTTTTAATGACATAAGTAGCAAACACACCCATTAGCCAAATTGCAATTACACTTCCTACCAACATTCCTATAAAAGCTAAAACTTGTTCTGGTGATCTAAAAAACATAAATACCAACCCCTTTTTCTTAGTTTTTTATCTCCTTCTCATTACGCATAACATATCTATTGGAATGTTTTTCAAATTAAGCTTTACCGTTAGTTGGGTAACAACAGCCTTAAACTTGATACGTTATTAATGGATGGAAAGTTTCAGTAATTTGTAATAAACAGAAAATGTCAACGCAGTGAAAGAAGGAGTTTTAGCGGGAAATATAGAAAAGGTTACGTATGATATTTCTTTTTGCGTATGTAATACTTGGATGAAATTTTAATAAAATATGGATAATAGGCATGTCAATTTTGGAAGGAGTGGATATAAATAAAGGATTTTCAGAAGCTATTGTTTGCTGCCTTGTTTGTAACTTCAACTGCTCTTCTTGTTATTATGTTATATCAGATTCAGAAACTGACTTCTAAAAAAGAAGAGGTTGAAAGTTTATTAATTCAAAAAGAATTATTTACAGCTGAAATAGAGAATCTACAGAAGGAAAATAAAGAGCTAGGTAAACGACTAGAAATGAATAATAAAAGTGGTTCTTCTCCGAAAATATCATATACTCAACCAGGATTTTTACAAGTTGAATGGGATGAAGTGATGCTTGAGGCTGAGGACGAAAAGGTAGTTATTGATTCAAAGCCAATCGTTGAGGCGTTTCGGGGGCAATTTATTGGTATTACACAAACAGAGAATCCTTATCCAGCAGGTTTTCCAATAGGTTTTACCTTTCACATCTTTTCAGGCGATCTTATGGAGACATATAACACGATATCTACTTAAAACTTAAATGAATTATTAGAAAAGTATAATTGTTTTCTGGTATAATCGCCTTGAGAGTACTAGATAAAATCAATAGAGAAAAGGGGAATTGAAAATGGATGTTACATTTCCGATTGGAGAATTACAAGTACCAGAAAAAACAACACTCGCAAATGTTCAAGAATGGCTTAAAGACATCGAAACGTACACGACTCGCTTACGACAAGTCGTTGACTCATTAACTGATGAAGAATTAAGCAAAACCTATCGGGATGGTGCGTGGACCGTCCTTCAACTTGTACATCATATTGCAGATTCCCAGTTGAACATGTACCAACGTTTGAAGCTGGCATTGACAGATGATACCCCTACAGTTCCTGCATTTGATCAAGATAAGTGGGCGGTTCAGCCTGATACACAACTTCCTGCGGAAAGCTCCATCAAAATGCTGGAAGGCATCAATGAGCGCATCGTATTTTTAGGAAACAATATCACTGAAGAGCAATTAGTTCGTACTTTTACACACGAGGAAATCGGAGCAATAACTGTAGCTGCAAAACTTGCAAAATTAGCTTGGCACGAAAATCATCATTTGGAACATATAAAGATTGCGTTAAAAACAGACATAAAATAAGATTGCTCTGTCTATGAAAAATGAATATAAGTAAAAGTTTTAATCTGATACACCTTCCTAAAGAGTAGGGGGTGTATTTTTTTGTTTGACTTGGATGAATAGTACGAAATTACATGCTGCCTTCATGATATAATTGACTTAGGTAGTACTAATACTTGCTAAGTAATATTTTTAGTAATACTTCTTTGTTGGAGTTGAGCATATTTGAAAAAACATTTAATAGTGAATAGCTTGTTAAAGAAGTTGATCGGCGCTAGCTTCTCTATATCCATATTTTTATCAGCATGTTCGTGGGGAGTGGCTTTAATTTATTTCAATTTCACCATACGGTGACAGAACCGGCAATATGGATCGTGTTTTTTGGTTATGGAATTGTTAGTTCTCTTATTATTGATGTTATCGGTAAAATCTTGCCTTCTTTTTCTTTGGCTAAACAGATAGTGTTTTATATATTGTTCGGCTACATTATTTTTCTTGTTTTTATGCCTATCGAATTTGCATTACTGGCGGGAACGATTGGCGCATTGTTCTCTCTCCTTTTTTTACTTGGGAAAGAAAAGTTAAAACCTTCGAAATGGTATAGCTGGATGGTACTTGCTGTTCCACTTGTTTGCTTAGGGATGATGCCTTTCGATCATACAAGTAAGGCCGGATGGCACGAGATGGTAGGTGATTCATCTGTGGAGGTAGAATACGAGTATTTTAATGGCGAGCACTTGATTCCCATTCATGGAGCGCAAGGTGAAAAGATTTACTTTGCTGTCGAGCATCTATTTAGTACCGGCGATAGCTATGGAATATCTGTTTATGATCAGGATGGAGATTTTGTAGGGATGAGTGAAGAAAGTAATGACGTATACAGCATGGAATTTGAAGAGGATTCAACAAAATATATTGTTATAGAAGCGATTGATGGAAAACGAGGGGGATTTCAGGTGAAATGGTGGAATGAGGAGTGATCAGCCTGGTTCTATTGGGCTCAACACATCGTCTTCCGTATTTTGGTTATTCACTAGTATTGCGAGTAAAATGTAGTGATCGTATTTTACGACTCATTATTTCTTTGATTTTTATTTCGCTGACAATACAAATCATTTTACTTTTTCGTAATCAAATGAAGGGAAAAACAATGTTCTCTGAGTAACAGGGAGGAGGAGTTTGAGGTGGGTTTATTAACTTTACTAGCCATTATAGCACTCGGATTTACAATCTTATTGTCATTTCTCTCACTATTCTATGCCGTGATTAAACAATCATGGAAAGCCATGTTAATTTGTTTTATCGCGAGTCTTCCTATTTGCATGTATTTCGTTGGTGGTAATTCGCCAATATCTTTTTTAGGTTTATTGCCTCTCTTCTTTTTATTGTTAACCGTTTATTTCCGCAAGCGTTCTAACAAAGCAATTATCCAATAAGATAATTGTTTAGGCACAAGAGTAGGAAATTAGTGTGCTAGTCAATCATGTAAGGAGTTGTTCGAAATAATAACGAAAGTCAATTATCCATTTGTTTATTTTTTTATAGAGCCTGAAGGAGTATTGGTTTATCAAATCAAAACACAAAAGTATGTAACTGTTTTAGATGTAAATGAAAATGGGGACTGGCAAACGTTTGAAGTGGAACATGAAGATGCTTTTGAAGCTTTTAATCACGAAACAGGCAATCTCCTCGAAGGCCAAGGATTTGTGATGGATCAAAACGATCTGAACCAAATAGTAGATATCATAAATGAATCTATTCAAAAGCACCGACAATCTTATTCACGAAGCCCGATCGACGAGTTTGAAGTTATGCCTGTACATATTGTTTCTTCAGAATCTGCAGCTGGCTCCTTACAAGTAGGGCTAGATAGGCCAAAGATTGTTATCGGTTTTCCCGATTCCTTTTCGATTGGTCCATTGTATAACTTACATGAAAAAGCGGGGCAAACGTTTCGCAATGAATGGATATATGAACATATTAATTATGAACAAGATGATTACATATATGAAAATAAATTTTCCAGTACAGTGCGGGAGATAGACGATATTCCTAGTCAATATCCTATCTACATTTGGTATGGCGATAATGTCGATGAACAAATCGCTCTTCGGTTTCTTCTTTTTTTACTGCGCGACAAGGCAAATGATATTTTTCTCTTGAACTCAACTGAACTCTACGCAAAATACATCACTTCCCAAGGTGAAAATCGAAAAATATCATATACAAGTCAAATCGAGTCAAACGATTTACGTATCCTTTTTGTTAAGGGAAAGAAGGACGCACCTCTATCCGAACAGTTAAGAAGTCAGCTACTAGAAGAGTGGCTGTTCTTGGCGCAAACGAAAGAAGACCTTCGTATATGGGAGAAGGATGAAATAAAGGGTGTCAATGAAGATTACTTCGACTCCCTGATCATAGATACCCTTGAAATGCTGCATCGCAAGCAGGAGAAAAAGGATTTTATCATGGCTGGAATGGTGATTGGGGAAGTCTTAGCAGAGACAAAAGAATTGATAAATGTTTTCTTCTTAGAATATAGAATCCGGAATTTACTATATAGCGGATTTCTTGAATTTAAAGGAATCCCCAAATCAATGAGACATTATAGTGTTAAATTGCGGTACTGACTTCAACAAATTCTGGAATAATTAATAGGATAGGTGCGTTGCATGAAGAGTTTTAAAAAGTTCATTGAACTCCTAAATAGACTAAAAAAAGTTGATATTTGGGGGGATAAATATGAAGGTCTTTCTGATAAAGAAAAAGAATATATGGACAAAGTTCCAACACAAAATCCCTATGGACTAATAGGATTGATATTTGGAGGAATTGCATTTACTTTCGGACCGAAATACGGAATTATCCCAGTGATGACTTTAACATTTTGCGTGGTGACACTATATACATTTGATAAAGAAAAAGAAGACAATCCTTGGCCATTTTACTTGGGTATCGCACTTTCCGTGATCGGTTTGGTTATGTTTATCATAGGAGAGGCGCACGATCTTATTTTCTAACTTAAGGGCAATGAATTTCTACAATCATGCAATTAATTGGAGAAAACGTTTTTTGGAGGAAGTCAACCATGCAAAAGAATAAATCCTTGAAAATAGTATGTTCAATAATTTTTATCAGTTTTCTCTTGGTCGGTTGTACAGCCGATCAAACAAACTTAAAAAAGACAAAAAGCGACGGTTTAACATTTAGTGAGTACTTTCGTGCATTCGATAGGCTGGATGAAAGACGAAACAGTAAATTTTATAAACCGCTTTCGATGGATGAAGTGCAGTCGACGTCCTTGCCTGATGAAATGAAAAAAGTTATACATCCAGTCGATTTGAAAGATCTGCCTTTTAAGGTTGATGAGGAGAATGTCTATTTCGTCACTTCGAAAAGTAAAGAAGGAAAAGATATTAACCAAGTCCAAGTCAGTTATCTTGGCAAAAACGAGTATGGCAGCATCGAACGGTTTTTTATCATTTCCGTTACCGAAAGCGATCGAAATCCACTGGAGGCTCATGACATTTCAGATGAAGTGGATTTGGTTGGAAACAAATTAAAGAAAGAACACCTGACGGATAACTTCCCGATCTACCAGCAGGTCCTCACAACAAATAGCGCCTTGCTGTATAGGTATTACAATTATGATGAATCGGATAACAAAATAACAATCGCCGGCACTTCTGCAAATGAGTTTTACGCTTACTATAATGGTTACATTTATCATGTCGGCTATTTGATAGACAGGGAAAAGAATGATGAAGAAATGCAAGAGAAGATGCTGCAAATTACAAGGGAATATATTTTGGGAAGTTCGCAAATTAGATGAAAAGATTTTCCTGTAAACAAGAAATAAGAATGCTGGGGGAATGGGCTAATGAAAAGCTGGACAGGTTCAGCGGGTATTTGTATTAATGAACAAATGGAAGTCTTGATGGTTAAAAGTTTCGATTCAGAGCAATGGGCAATACCTTCAGGTGGAGTTGAAGAAGGGGAGACTCCAGAAGAATGTTGCGTCAGGGAAGTGAAAGAAGAAACAGGTTATGATGTGAAAATCATTAAACAGCTAATGGTTAAAGAAACTGTCATCCAAGGTATTCAAGTAACAACCTATTATTATAGAGTAGACAAATTCGGCGAAAGCAGCGGAGTGAATGATCCAGATAACCTCATTGCTGAAGCTGCATGGAAGTCGATCACGGAATTAAAACAATTGAAACACGTCTATCCTGAAGATTTAGAACTTTTGCTAGAGCAATTAGATAACAGCCAGAATCAAATCGATACTAATACGAGGTGAACACATTATGAAACGATTGAAAAAAGGAGATGCGATTGGCATATTTACGCCATCCTCTCCCGCATCGGTTACGGCAAAACAGCGCTTTAAACGGGCAAAAACTTTTTTGGAAGAAAAGGGATTTGAGATTATCGAGGGTAAATTAACTGGACAAATGGATGGATATCGGTCGGGAACACCGAAGGAGCGCGCTGAAGAATTGAATGAATTGCTACGAAATCCAAATATCCAGATGATCATGTCCACGATTGGTGGGACAAATTCGAACAGCATGTTGCCCTATATTGATTATGAAGCATTTAAGAATAACCCTAAATTGGTAGTAGGCTATTCAGATGCAACTGCCATCTTGCTTGCCTTGTATGCAAAAACAGGCATTACAACATATTATGGCCCTGCGCTAATTCCTTCCTTTGGTGAATTTGAACCGTTAGTTAATGATACATACCGATATTTTGAACATTATTTTATGGACAATAATGAGCTCCCGTACGAAATTCCAATGCCGCCATACTGGTCTGACGAGCCGGTAAATTGGTTGGAAAAGACAACGGAGAAAAAACTGAATGAAAATGAATGGACGACTGGACATAGTGGGTTTGCTGAAGGAAGACTGATGGGCGGCAATGTGAATGCTATGTACGGATTCATCGGCTCACCTTACTATCCTGAAATTAAGAAAGGCGACATCTTATTATTGGAGGATTGTATGAAAACCGCTTCCGTTGTGGAAAAAAACTTTGCGATGTTAAATGTACACGGCGTTTTCGATAAGGTGGGGGGCATTATCTTAGGGAAGCATGAGCAATATGATGACTTGGGCACAGGCAAACAGCCTCTGGATTTATTGCTAGAACAATTGGATGGGAAGGAAATCCCGATCTTAGCTGAATTCGATACATGCCATACTCATCCGATGCACCCACTGGCGATTGGGAAAACAGTGAAGTTAGATGCCGACAGAAAAAAAGTATTTTGTACGGAAGATTGGATAGGGAAAATCTAACAATCATATTCGGGGGAAATCAACATTCCGTATTGCAGAATGCAATTCTTTGATAGATGCATCGCTTGAAATACAAGTTACTATTCTTCCACCACTTAGTAACAGTAATATGTTCGGCAAATGAGAAATGAAAATGACTAGTTGCAGTATAATACACCTTTCTTTGTTAGAAAGGTGTATTTATTTTTATTTAGAAGAATAGTTAGAAAACAACCTATGCCATCGTGTTATAATTGAGTGTATTGAACAAACACCATTAGAAGGAACAATTTATTTTATCGAGTTTATTAGGGAGAAGAGGGATGAACATCAGTATTTCAAAAATATACCCTAACTGTGAAACCACTACAAGGATAGTCGAGGTAGGGGGTCTTACCAAACCACAGCTTATCGATAAAATGCAGCAGGAAAATATCTTGCTGAATGAACTTGGTAAAAAACTATTCGCTGCTGATATTTTTACAACTTCTATTGATCCGTATGTATTGAAAACGGTTGAGCTTTCGATACAAGATCTAGGATTGTCAGAGGGAGGGACGATAACTGAGATTTATAGGAGGGCGGATCAACTTGGTTTGGAATTATGCCCATTGGAACTTGGTCCTTTTTTGAGACTTGGCTATCTGGATCAACCGGAAGGCTTCTTGGATAGTCAACAGCAAAACCAAGCTCCAAACGGATCTGTTTCTGTAGCATCAAAAATATTAACTGAGGATGATAACTTTCCCAAAGGTTTTTACTTAAGAAAGATCAATGGCGTACTTTGGCTTCGTGGTTATGTGTGTGACGATCAGCACGTTTGGGATTCTAGTGATCGCTTTATTTTTGTTAAGTAAGATTGAGATATTAGGGGAGGGATTGCATGAATTATATTCAAGATATGAGAAAGCTGATTGGTCACGAAACCCTCTTTACTGTGGGCTGTGGTGTAATTATAGAAAAAGAAGGCCGTATATTACTGCAGCATCGTACTGATGAGGATAATTGGTGTATTCCTGGCGGCGTAATGTAGATAGGAGAAACGTTTGAGCAGACAGCTAAGAGAGAAACTTACGAGGAAACGGGATTGGATGTTGGTGAGCTGAAGTTATTCGGTATGTATTCAGGAGAAAGCTGTTTTGTTCAATATCCAAATAACGATCAGGTGTATAGTGTTCAAATCATCCTTACGACATCTACATATAGCGGTGAACTGAAGCAGAAAGGAATCGAAAGTAAAGAGCATCGATTTTTCAAGAAAGAAGATTTACCCGAAAACTTAAACCAGCGCCAAGAACAGTTTATTCGTCATTGGGCTGAAAATAAAACTTTACCGGTAATTCGTTAAGTCTGCAATCGGGCGTACTCATAGATCGCCAACCGTTTGGGTTCATTTAATATTAAACTAACGGGGCAGTTTAGTACAACAAGAATGTTGGTTATTTGCCTGTTTAAACGAACATACTCTTTATCAGGAGAGGTGTTTGTATGAAAAAAAATGTTATTTACATCGTAGGCATTTCGATCCTTTCGTTGGCTTTTATGTTTAGTTATTTACAGGAATCTAAAGCAGATGAAAAACCTCAAATTTTAACTGAGGAGGAACAAAAGGAATTAGTTGAATTCAATAATTTTCTTTTTAAAGAGGGAGGATTCTTTTCCTCGGTAGGGGAAGAATTGAGCAAAGCAGGTTACAACTATCAATCTTTTGGAACTATTTATTCAATGGATGATATTAGGATTTATGTAATTGTGCCAAATAACGAAGTAATTACTGTTGAAAAACAAGCAGAAATAACTAATATATATCAAGACACGGTAAGTAAGCACAATCTTAATTGGGAAGCATTTATGATTGAAGTTGTCAATGAAATAGAGTAACTAACGGAGCGTTGGTCCAAAAGGATTAACGCTTTTTTTGTAGAACTTATTTAACTAACGGGGCAGGTTAGTTGAACAAGAAATATATGTATTGGAGGACGTCTGATGAAAAAGGTATTGATGTTGTTTTCCATATTAATATTTATGACTACTTCAGTACAGGCACTAGATTGGGCGTATTCTTTTGTTGTTTGGAAAGGGAATGTTTACGAAGTCACCAAGGAAAAGATATCGGAAAATGAAATTGGTCGTTTTTTAGGAAAAGTAAGGACGAAATCAAATGATATGACTGGCAGTTACTATGGAAACGCTTCAAATGCATATCCCATAGGAACAAAATATTTCGAGATAAATGGGGAGTTGCCTGAGAATTCAATTGCAGTCGAAATTGAAAATAACCAATGGTTAAAAGCTATCTATGTCCATAAAGCATCTTTTCATTGGATGAATTTATTTACGAAAATTCTGCCTGTATTAATTATCTTAGTAGCTGTCATAGCTTTAATTATGTATAGAAAGAATCGAAGAACTCAGTTTCACTAACGGGTAGCTTTAGTTCAATGAGAAAAGTAGAATATTTCGCCAAAAGTGCTCAAATTTTGTGAGCGCTTTTAATTTTTTTATATAGCTATTTCACTGTTGAATTATATACTGATTAAACTGTTATGTCGTTAATTGTACTTTTCTCCCCATAAACCGTACCTGTTAAGCTGCTTCGACGGCTCATTTTTCTTGTTCAATATAAAAGGCAGGATTATTGAATAAACAAGAGGTGGGATTTATTAAGGTAGATATTTCTACATCGTAAAGTTTTGGCAGGTCAAACAGGCTTTCTTGTCGAAACTTAGACATATGAAATTCATTGAATTGGAGGAAAAACGATGGCAGAAGTTTTGTTGTTACACCATGTTTTAGGAAGAACGAAAGGGATTGAAGCAATCGCTGATCAACTGAGAGATGCAGGGCATACTGTGCACGTGCCGGATTTATTTGACGGCCGCATGTTTTCCTCGCTGGAGGAAGGCTTGGTATTTGTTAAGGAAATCGGATTTGAAGAAGTGACGGCGCGCGGCGTTCGGGCGGCCAGCGAGCTTTCACACGATGTCGTCTATGCTGGTTTCTCACTCGGTGTCCCGGCAGCACAGGAGCTCGCCCAAACTCGTGAAGGCGCTAAAGGTGCCCTGTTTTTTCATGCCTGCCTCCCGACCTCGGTGTTTGAATCACAGTGGCCGGCGGACCTGCCTGTTCAAGTTCACGCTATGAGTGCAGATCCTTTTTTCGTTGAAGACGGCGACATCGACGCGGCCCGTGAGCTTGTGGCGACGGCCAATCAAGCTGAACTCTTTCTGTACGAAGGCAAGGAACATCTCTTTACCGACAGCAGTTTACCTTCTTACGATGCTGACGCTACGAAACTTGTGATCAAGCGGGTTCTCGACTTTCTCGCATAATTGTTAACGAATATTTTCTGCAGCTGGATCAAACCTGTCCAATTAAAGTCAATTGATTTTTGCAGAACTAGCCAGTCATTTAGTATATCTTGATAGACCACATACGGTAATAGATGCCATATCAAGAATGGATGATAAATGTAAAAGAGCAACCTAATTTAAGTATAATTCTCGTTGTAGAAACGGGTGCTTTAATTGAAGATCGTTGAGTTGCTTAAACGGCTTTTTTCCTTTTCAACTAACGCGGCAGGTTAGTTTTAGTAGAAAAGTGAAAGTATATAACGGGAACTAAATTGGTACTAACATTAGCGTGTGGAGGTGAAGAAAGAATGAAAGGAAAGGTCTTTTTTAAAAACGCCATTCTACTATTTACTTTTGGACTGATATTGCTAAGACAGTATCAGAAATCTTTAGGGTTCTAAAGCCAGAAGGAGTTGTAATCCTTATTTTTTCTGACGGGAAAGAAGAAGAAACTTGGGAAGAGATAAGAGGCATTACTGAAAATCAAGTACTTCCGTATATGAAGTATGCAGGATTTAAGCACGTTTCTTTATTTAAAGGCCCAGATTCAAGGGGATATCATACCGTTGCAGTGAAGGGGACTAAATAACCTTTTAGTCTTCAGCTAACGGGTACATTACTCAAGGATCAGAGCTGCTTAGACGGCACTTTAAAAGTCGGACATCAAAATAAAGGAGATTATCAATGGATGCTTTTCGTGGTTTTCATGTAGATATGTCAAATTATCCAAGTGTACTCGCAGCCTTTCTAATCGTGAGGTTGATCTTAACTGTATTACTGAATGACAAAAAACAACTAAAAGAAATAGTGACCGTAGTCTGGGACCTGCTATTATTTATATTTATTTGCTACTTTACGTTTAAATATCGTGAATATATGCTGGACGGTTTTGGTTACAAAGTACATTTTGTTTGGTTGCTTATGATAGGGCTGTTTGTACTTCATGTAAAAGATATTTATTCGCTAATCAAATCTAAAAGTACAAAAGAAGAAAAGCAAATACTATAATGCATTTTTTTTGCTTCGGGTGCTTTACTTGATGATCGTTGCACTGCTGGGGGCTCATTTCTTATTGGACTAACTCGGCAGGTTAGTTCAAGCGTAGAAAAACATTTCAGTCCTAAATAAGAATAGGCATTCTGTTTTAGCATAAAGGAGGATAATATGAGCGGAAAACGAAAATTGGTATTGTATATTGCCATGAGTTTAGATGGGTATATAGCTACAGAAGACGAGTCTTTAGATTGGTTATTTAATGTTGAGGGTGAAGGAGATAACGGATACTTAGAATTTTATGAAACAGTTGATACAATTTTAATGGGCAATAAAACGTATGAATGGATAAAAAAACATGAAACAAGAGAATTCCCCTACAAAAATAAAGATTGTTATGTATTTACAAGATCTTCACTTGAAGATACCGAAGACGTCAAATTCATTAATGATAATGTAGGTAGTGTAATTAATGAATTGAGGAATCAAGAGGGAAGAAACATTTGGATTGTTGGCGGAGGAGAGTTGTTGCAATTCTTGTTGAAAGCAAAATTGGTTGATGTAATTATTTTAATAGTCGCCCCAGCTATAATCGGGAAGGGAATTCCGCTATTTAAAAAAGGGGATTATCAATTAGATTTAACGCTGCAAGGAACGAGGAACTTCAATCAATTCGTGGAATTACGTTATAGCGTTAAAAAATAATAATAATATGTTAACTAAACATCTGGATGTCTCAAGTTGAGTTTGAGTGCTCTTTATTAACCTGAAAAGAAGACCTTCTTTCTGAATTCACAGAAATAGAAGGTCTTGTTTTATTCACGAAGTCGCAAAGCCGTAATGATGTAAGAAGTGCAACACTTCCTTTTCATATTCCACTGGGTTTTCATTGAACGACTTTGCATGGGCACCCTTTTCGAATAGCTTCAACATCTTCTTGTCTTCCTTCAGCTCATACAATTCCTTCGTCATCTGTGGCAAAATGAAATCATCTTCCATGCTATGAATGAACAGCATTGGTTTTTTGATATTCCCGATGGCCTCCCTTGGTGAAATGAGACCCGTTGTATAGCCGTCTCTTATTTTCAAGAACAGATTCGCCGCTCGTAATGTCATCGAAGAGCGAAGGGGTGTATTCGTCCGTAAAATATGAAGGATTTGCTCGGTAAAATCAGAGAAGGGGCAATCGACAATATAAAAATCAGCTTCGTCTTCAAACTCTCCCGCGTACAGGATCGTTGTCGCCGCTCCCATCGATTCGCCATGGATGCCAAGCAATGCGCGGCCGCCAATCCGGTCGCGTACAGCGGAGACTAACGCATTCAAGTCGATCTTTTCATAAAATCCGAAGCTCGTCGTCTTTCCGCCAGAATCGCCATGCCGCCGATGATCATAAATGACGGAATTGAATCCAAGTCGCTCGAATAATCGGGCATACTTGATCGAGTTGATCTTATTTTCTGTGACCCCGTGGCAAATGATCATCGTTCGCGTCGTTTCAAGTGGTTGCAAAAAAACGGCACGTAGTGGATAGCCATTTGGGGTATCGACCCAAAAATCCTCTTTCCGCACCGTTTCATACCAATGTTCATCGAATCGCTTTGCAATGATTTCACGCTTTACGATCAAATCATGGTCTTTCAGCTTCATAAACATTAACCGATTCGCCGCATAAAAACCGAGAATTGTAAGAATGGCGGTATATATGCTTCCAATAATGCCTGTAATGTATAGGAAGCGCCGTTTCAATCAACTTCAACTCCTTCAACAGCTGCGATTTTTGTACAATTTGTACATTCCTGTTTCAATAGGATGCGAAACATGAGGAGCTATCATTCCAACAGCTTCACAAATCTTTTCCACATCGATGCCTGTTTTAATTCCTAACGAATCCAGCATATGCACGACATCTTCTGTCGCTACATTTCCAGTCGCGCCGGGGGCAAAAGGGCATCCTCCTAGGCCGCCTGCAGACGTATCGAAACGATCGACGCCTGCCTGCATTGCCGCGAAAATGTTGGCGATTGCCATTTTACGTGTATCGTGGAAGTGGGCTGTCAATAACACTTCAGGGAATTGTTCTTTTAACAGCTTGAACAGCTCATAGCTTTCGACGGGATTTGCCATCCCAATCGTATCGGCTACACTTAACTCATCCACTCCCATTGAAACAAATCGGCTGCATAGATTACTAACTTCCTCTTTCTCTATCTTCCCTTCAAACGGACAATAAAACGCGGTTGAAATGCAAGCCCTTACGAAGATGCCTTCGCTTTTCAATTTTGCGATGACAGGTTCTAGTGCATCCATGCTTTCCGATGTCGTCCGATTGATATTTTTTTTATTGAAACTATTGCTGACTCCGACAAAGACGGCGATGTTTTCTGCGCCTGCTTCGATAGCAAGTTCTGCCCCTTTTTCATTCGGCGCTAATACGAATTGACGTCCAATTTTCTCTGTTTTTTCTACGATGTTTTTGGCATCCGCCATTTGCGGCACCCATTTTGGAGAAACGAAAGAAGTAAGCTCCATTTCCGTAATGCCTGCCCCTTGTAATAAATGGATGAATTCCAATTTTTCTTTCTCATCCACGTGGCTTTTTTCATTTTGAAGACCATCCCTCGGTCCTACCTCGATAATTGTGACGTTCTTTGGTAAAATGAACATATCATCCCTCCTGTATATATTGTACTGAAGGGGTGGGATAAAGGGAAACGCAGAATGCACAAATCTACGTAATTATGAAAATGCAAATAAGGGATAGGGGGAAACGACATGTCAAATGAAGTAGTGATCGTAAGTGCAGTACGTACGGCAATCGGATCTTTTTTAGGGTCTTTGAAAGATGTTTCTGCACCGGAACTTGGCGGAATCGTTATTAAGGAAGCTCTTTCGCGGTCTGGCGTAAAAGCGGAAGATGTTGATGAAGTAATCATGGGGAATGTGCTGCAAGCAGGGCTAGGTCAAAATCCGGCTCGACAAGCGGCAATAAAAGCTGGATTGCCCGAGACAGTTCCAGCGATGACGATTAATAAAGTATGTGGATCCGGTTTGAAGGCGGTTCACTTGGCGCGACAAGCGATCCTTGCAGGCGATGCGGATATCGTCGTTGCAGGCGGGATGGAAAATATGAGCCAAGCGCCATTTTTGCTTAAAAATGCAAGGGAAGGCTTCAAAATGGGGGATCAGAAAGTCGTCGACAGTATGATTTCTGATGGGCTTTGGTGTGCTTTCAATGATTACCATATGGGCATTACTGCAGAGAATCTTTGCGACCGCTATTCGATCACGCGAGAAGAGCAAGACGCATTTTCAGCGGCATCCCAAGAGAAGGCGGCAACTGCGATTGAAAAAGGAATGTTCAAAGATGAAATCGTCCCGGTTGAAATTCCACAACGTAAAGGCGATCCTATCGTGTTTGACACGGATGAGTATGTAAAAGCAGGAACAACTACCGATAAACTGGGTAAATTGCGTCCTGCGTTCAAGAAAGATGGCAGTGTCACTGCAGGAAACGCTTCAGGCATTAACGACGGTGCGGCTGCATTCGTCATTATGTCTCGTGCGAAAGCTGATGAGCTTGGCATTGAACCGTTAGCAATATTGACAGCAAACGCAAATGCTGGTGTCGATCCTGCTGTCATGGGAATCGGACCTGTCCAAGCAGTGAAAAACGTACTCGCGAAATCAGGAATGGAACTTGCGGATATTGATCTGATTGAAGCAAACGAAGCATTCGCGGCCCAATCCCTCGCTGTGGACCGTGAACTTAATTTCGATAAAGAGAAATTGAATGTCAACGGAGGAGCGATCGCTTTGGGTCACCCAATCGGTGCTAGCGGTGCGAGGATCCTTGTCACTTTATTGCATGAAATGAAGCGACGCGATGCAAAAACTGGCCTCGCTACATTATGCATTGGCGGCGGACAAGGTGTTGCGACAATCGTTCAACTTCCTTGATATGAAAGAAGGTGGATGGAATGGCAAAGAAAAAATCGAGAACAGCAACTCCTGTAAAACAGGAAAATGATAAAGCAACACTGTCTGAAGCACTTGATAATGATGTTTTATTAAAACTGAAAGCTGCCAAAAAGGAATTGACAGCAAAAATCGAAGCTGAAGAAGAGGAGCGTCAAGAAAAGCTCCGTCGTGAACGAATAGAACGTGAAAAGAACAAAAGCTTCGCAGAATTGCTTGATGAATATGGCGACAGCGGCAAGAAATATTGAAACGTTAACCGGATGGAATTTTTCATCCGGTTTTATAATGCATAAAAAATGAAACAAGTCGAATAGAAGAGGAAATGTTACACATCCTATCGATATCATAAAACAAGGAGTGAACATCAATGAAAAGATTATCGATCTTTCCGCTTGCGTTGTTGCTCATACTTTCTTTAGTAGGGTGTGCAAACAATAACGACACAAACAATGGGAATGGAAAAGGCACGAACGATCAAAACAATACATCTACTAATACAACAACCGGCGAATCAGCTAGCGGTACGAATGATGTCAATAACAATGACACAATGAATAACAATGGAGAATCGAAAGTAGAAGTGGCGGATGACGCAGCAGATAAAATTGCAGCTTTGGATGAGGTAGACAGTGCCAACGTTCTTGTGACAAATAATAATGCTTATGTCGGTGTTGTTTTGAATGAAGGCATCAAGGAAAATGACGAATTGAAAAATAAAATAGCGGATGAAGTGAGAAGTGTCCATTCCGAATTCAACAACGTTTATGTATCATTCAATCCAGATGTTGCCAACCGGTTCACAGAGTATGGCAATCAAATCCGTTCCGGAGAACCCGTTGAAGGATTTTTCGATGAATTTATGACGAGCATTAATCGTATGTTCCCAGAAGCGAAATAGTATAAAAAGTACGTAAATTTTAAATTTAGTGTTTATGTATGAAAGGGAAGGGGTATATATTTTTATCTCTTCCTTTCAATTGTGACGGATTTATGACAAGTGTGTTATTTTGCAAATTACACACACAATTCGACATTTTTTTCAAACGGTCTACATTATGATAGGCAAGGGTATAAAATTTGACGGAGGAAATGCGATGCGATTGATTGGCAAACAACTTTTATCTTTTAAGATCCATATGAAAAGATCTAAGATGGTCAAGATAGCAAAGGACCGGGGGTTTACTCATCCGGCAGTAGTAGCATGCAGCCAAGAATTAGATTCTCTATTGAATCGTTACCAAAATATAGCATAAAAAAGACATACCGAGCGACGGTATGTCTTTTCTAATTAAGCTAATTTCGCTAGTTCACTCTTCATTTCAACGACCCAATTGAAAGGATCTTCTACCTTACCGTTTTGGATGTTGCTAAGCGTGTCGAATAAACGTGTTGCCAATGGCCCAGTTTCGCAATTATTGACAACCATTTTATAGCCATCCCAATTTAATTCACCTACTGGAGAAATAACAGCTGCTGTGCCAGTTCCGAAAACTTCTTCAAGTTTTCCTTCATCATAGGCTGACCTTATTTCATCCATCGAAATTTTTCGTTCAGAGACGGGGATCTCCCAATGACGCAGCAACTGTAAAATCGATTTCCGCGTGATGCCTTCCAAGATACTGCCGTTGATAGCGGGGGTAATGACTTCACCATCTATTTTGAAGAAAATATTCATGCTTCCCACTTCTTCGACATATTTCCGTTCGACGCCGTCCAGCCATAGCACTTGCGAATATCCTCGCTGATCTGCAACTTCCTGTGCTTTCAAGCCCGCTGCATAATTGCCTGCAGTCTTTGCACCGCCCGTACCGCCTTTTACCGCTCTCACAAACTCGTTTTCGACAAGAATTTTTACTGGATGGATACCTTCTTTGTAATAGGAACCAACCGGTGAGAGGATGATGAAAAATTGATATTTTTTCGCGGGAGCAACACCTAAAAATGCTTCATTTGCTATAACGAAAGGCCTTATGTACAAAGAGGTGCCTTCCAAAGTAGGAATCCAGTCTTTTTCAATATGAATGAGCTGCGTCAAAGCATGCAAGGCTGTTTCTTCATCAATGCGAGGCATGCAAAGCCGGTCCAATGAATGGTTCATCCTTTTCATATTTTCCTCAGGGCGGAATAAACGAACAGTACCATCTTCAGCCGACCGATAAGCTTTCATTCCTTCAAAAACGGTTTGACCGTAGTGGAATACAATCGATGCAGGGTCCAAAGAGACTGGCGTGTAAGGGATAATTCGATGGCTATGCCAACCTTTTCCTTCGTCGTAATCTGCGACGAACATATGATCCGTGAAGGTTCTGCCAAATATGAGATTCTCGGGATTCGGTTTCTCTTTTTTCGAATCGCTTAGTTTAATCTGGATGGGTAGTCTTGTCATTCCGATCAATCTCCTCGTTAAATAGTCAAAAAGACCATGTAATATTGAATAAAATAATTATACTGCTTTTTTAGAAAAATGGAAGAGTTAAGTTGTTTCATTATTATTACGATTTTGAAAACGTTTACAACATGGCTATGTTTGTATGTATGATTTTTCGCTTGTACAATAGACCTAAAATGTAGAAAAGGTGTTTGATATGGAACCAATCATTATTATTGGTGCTGGAGTACTTGGCGCATCGGCAGCTTACCATTTGGCGAAACTAGAGACTGAAGTAATTGTCATCGATCGAAAAGATAAAGGGCAGGCAACTGATGCTGCAGCAGGAATCATTTGCCCTTGGATTTCCCAGCGTAGGAATAAAGCTTGGTACGCTTTGGCAAAAGGAGGAGCTTCCTATTATCCCGAATTGATACGACAATTAGAAGAAGACGGTGAGACTGACACGGGTTATCGGAAAGTTGGAGCGATTAGCTTGCAACGTGATGTGGACAAGCTTGAAAAGATGGAAGTTCGCGCTTTAGAAAGAAGAAAAGAAGCTCCGGAAATCGGACAAGTGAGTTTGCTTACTGAAGACGAAACTTCAGATCTTTTTCCACTGTTAGCTGAAGGTTTTTCATCAGTCCATGTAGAAGGCGCGGCAAGAGTAGATGGAAGAGCGTTGAGAGACGCTTTGCTCAATGCATCTGAAAAACATGGGGCGACGATTATGCATGGTTCCGCATCGCTTGTTATTGAAGAGGGTGAACTTTTAGGAATCCGTGTTGGTGAGGAATCGATTCAGGCATCGAAAGTGATTATCGCCGCTGGTGCGTGGGCACCGGAATTATTAGAGCCACTCGGTTTGCATATCCAAGTGACCGGGCAAAAAGCGCAAATTGTCCACTTGCATATGGATGGACATCATACAGAAAAGTGGCCTGTTGTCATGCCTCCGACAGATCAATATATTCTGCCTTCTGATAATGGCAAGGTCGTCATAGGAGCGACACACGAGGATGAGGCAGGCTTTACGCTGCACCCTACAGCGGGGGGAATCCATGAAGTGCTGGATAAAGCATTGAATATCGCGCCAGGTTTGGAGGTAGCCGAATTTCAAGAAATACGAGTTGGCTTTCGTCCGTTCACACCAGGATTTCTGCCTGTTATCGGAGAAGTGCCGGGACATCCTACGTTGCTTTTCGCAAACGGGTTAGGTTCTTCGGGGTTAACTGTCGGTCCATATCTCGGTAAACAATTGGCTAGTATGGCTCTTGGGTTAGAAGTCGACATTGATCTAACTTTATATGAAGTGAAAAAAGCGATTAGTTTGTAAAAAAAGATTGTTTTAAAGGATATATTTTTCTGTTGCAATCGGCAAAACAAAAGTTTACAATTAAAACAAATGTTTAAAGGGTGATGGAATTGAATGAAAAGGAAAGGGCTGTTCTTGAATTAATTCGAGCCAACCCTTATTTATCACAACAGGAAATGGCTGATGCCCTCCGGATTTCCAGACCCTCCTTGGCAAATATCATTTCCGGTTTGATTAAACAAGGAAAGATTCAAGGACGGGCATACATCCTTCCTGAGGAAAAGGAAATCATCTGTATTGGCGGAGCCAACATAGACCGGAAATTCCATCTGAATGAACAAACCCAACTTGGAACTTCCAATCC
Organism: Sporosarcina sp. SAFN-015; assembly: GCF_059415085.1. Lineage (NCBI taxonomy): Bacteria > Bacillati > Bacillota > Bacilli > Caryophanales > Caryophanaceae > Sporosarcina > Sporosarcina sp. SAFN-015. The sequence goes on along the minus strand of NZ_JBPFDR010000003.1, from coordinate 200,129 downwards.
GGCTTCGATGTCCGTTTCTGTCGGAGGTGTTGCTCGGAATATAGGGGAAAACTTAGGTCGCCTCGATCATCATGTTCGACTATTGACAGTTGCGGGCAATGATAGTGATTGGGATGTGATCGTCAGGGAATCCTCATCATTTATGGATGTTTCGGACGTTGGCCAATTGATCGGAAAATCGACAGGTTCATACTCGGCTGTTTTGGATCCGACGGGTGAGCTTGTGATCGCGTTAGCGAATATGGAGATTTATGATTACTTGACTCCTGTCTATTTGGAGGAAAAGTCGAGAATCATTTCAAACGCATCTATGATTATCATCGATTTGAACTGCCCGAAGGAGTCTGTCGATTATATTAAAAACTTGGCAAACCAAAAAGGGAACCCACTCGTTATCATTCCTGTTTCTTCTCCGAAAATGAACAGGATGCCGACTGATTTGAAAGGCGTTACATGGTTCATCTGCAATCGCGATGAAGCGGAGACATATACCGGCCTGATAATCGACAATGAAGAGGACTGGAAGCAAGCTGTTCAAAAATTGCTTGCATTTGGTGCGGAAAATGTCGTCGTTACTTCCGGATCAAAAGGGATCATGGCAGCGACTGCTGGCGGGGAAGCGATCCGTTTCCCCGCAGTGCAAAATGTGCATGTCGAGGATGTAACAGGAGCAGGGGATGCATTTGTATCTGGATTGCTTCATGGCCATTTGATTGGCGAGCCATTTGAAGAGAATATCCGAATGGGATTATTGAATGCAGCAAAAACGTTGGAATGCTCTTCTACGGTAAGACCAGAATTGACACGAGATCTTCTTAAAAAAGAATTGGAGGAATTACAATGAAACAATACCTAACGTATTCACAAGAAGTACAAGAAGCAATGGCGGCAGGAAAACCAGTAGTCGCTTTAGAATCAACAATCATTTCTCACGGTATGCCTTATCCGCAAAACGTGCAAACTGCTCGCGAAGTAGAGCAAATCATCCGTGATAACGGCGCTGTTCCTGCAACGATCGCCATCATTGATGGAAAGATCAAAATCGGCCTTTCAGACGATGAGCTTGAAATGTTCGGCAATAGCCAAGGAGTTGCAAAAGCGTCAAGACGTGACCTCGCGTATTTAGTAGCAACGAAACAATTAGGGGCTACAACAGTTGCCACGACAATGATTGCTGCATCACTTGCGGGCATTAAAATCTTCGTTACTGGCGGAATCGGCGGTGTCCACCGTGGTGCTGAAACGACAATGGATATTTCTGCTGACTTGGAAGAGCTTGCACAAACGGATGTTGCTGTCATTTGTGCGGGTGCGAAATCTATTCTCGACCTTGGCCTAACACTCGAATACTTGGAGACAAACGGTGTACCAGTCGTTGGTTATGGTACGGATGTCCTTCCGGCATTCTTTACACGTGAAAGTGATTTTAGTCTCAATATCCGTGTAGACAACCCAGAGACAGTCGCTGACATTCTTCGTGTGAAATGGGACCTTGGCTTAAAAGGCGGCGCGGTCATCGCAAATCCAATTCCGGAAGCTGATGCAATGGACAAGTCCTTCATCGACGGAATTATTAATGAAGCACTAAAAGAAGCAGATGAGCAAAATATCGCTGGAAAAGACGTTACACCATTCATGCTAGGCAAAGTAAAAGATCTTACTGAAGGACGCAGCCTAGAAGCGAATATTGCATTAGTTAAAAATAACGCAGTCGTTGGTGCAAAAATTGCTGTTGCATTGAATGCGTAATAATTTTGAATGGGCTGTCCGGGAAGTCATCCGGACAGCTTTTTTATTGAAATGATAAATTCAGTGCTCAAGAATGTCCGTCTCGCGCTCAAGAATATCTGTCCGCGCTCAAGATCTCCGTCTCGCGCTCAAGAATGTCGTTCCGCGCTCAAGATAGACCGTCTCGCGCTCAAGAATGTCGTTCCGCGCTCAAGATAGACCGACTCGCGCTCAAGAATGTCGTTCCGCGCTCAAGATAGACCGACTCGCGCTCAAGAATGTCGTTCCGCGCTCAAGCATATCCGTCCGCGCTCAAGATCTTCGTTCCGCGCTCAAGATAGACCGTCTCGCGCTCAAGAATGTCGTTCCGCGCTCAAGATAGACCGTCTCGCGCTTAAGAATGTCGTTCTGCGCTCAAGATAGACCGTCTTGCGCTCAAGAATATTCATTCCGCGCTCAAAATAGAACGGCCCGCGCTCAAAGCAAGCCATCCCACAACTATTATTCTTTGAAGACACTCCCTTTTCTAGTACAATGAAAAGTATTGTGTTTTAATGAAGGAGTTTTTAGCATGAAATTGATCTCATGGAATGTTAATGGCTTGCGAGCTTCTGTAAGAAAAGGGTTTCTGGACTATTTCAAAGAGCAGGATGCCGATATTTTCTGCGTTCAGGAAACGAAATTGCAAAGCGGGCAAATCGAGCTTGAGCTTGAAGGGTATCATCAATATTGGAACTATGCGTTAAAGAAAGGTTATTCGGGAACAGCCGTCTTCACGAAAGATGAGCCGATTGCTGTAACATATGGGGTTGGCGAATCGGCAACTGAAGAGGAAGGCCGGATCTTAACGCTGGAATTCCCCCTATTTTATTTGGTCAATGTATATGCGCCGAATGCGCAAAGGGACTTGGCTCGCCTTCCTTTTCGCTTGGAATGGGAAAGAAAATTGAGAGATTACTTGAGCCGGTTGAAAAGCACAAAATCTGTAATTTTCTGTGGGGATCTAAATGTTGCCCATCAGGATATTGATATACGTAACTACAAATCAAACGTAGGGAATTCAGGTTTCACACTTGAAGAAAGAAGAGAATTTACGGCTTTATTAAATGAAGGTTTTATTGACACTTTCCGTCATTTATATCCGGACAAAGAAGGGGCATACACTTGGTGGTCTTACATGCGAGATGTCAGGGCGCGGAATATTGGTTGGCGGATCGACTATTTCCTCATATCGGATTGTCTTCTGCCGTCTTTGAAAACAGCTGATATACATGCGAGTACGATGGGAAGTGACCATTGCCCGATCGTTTTGGAGATGGATTTCACGTGAAAACAGCTGGAGAAGGTTGATAAAAACCTGCTCCAGCTGTTTTATTCAGATTGTTAACAGGGAAGTAGTCGCCTATTAACGGTTGTTGTTGTTGTCATTTTGTTGAGCGCGGGCTTCTCCGCCTTTGCGACCGATTTCTTCGTAGAAATCTCTGTCATGATTTTTCGCAGTAGCTTCTCCGCCTTTGCGACCGATTTCCTCGTAGAAATCTCTATCATGATTTTGTGCAGTAGCTTCTCCGCCTTTGCGACCGATTTCTTCGTAGAAATCTTTGTCGTGATTTTTTGCAGTAGCTTCTCCGCCTTTACGGCCTGCTTCCTCTAAAGACATTTTTCCTCGGTTGTTATTGTTGTTGTTTTTGTTATTAGCCATAATAAATATCTCTCCTTTTCGTTTGATATATTTGTAGTGGCCTACAGTCCATCTATAGCCCGTCATACGGAATGATAAACTAGATGTCGTGGTAATTAATACTATTGAAACATTATTAACTTTATTGAGATAATAGTTATAAAAAAGTAATGGTAAACTACTATATTATTTCTCGAATTACCAGATAAATCAATTTGTAAGCACTATCTTCCTTTGGTCCCTTAAAAAGCATTTCTGTTCATCAATTTAACATATTTAAATGAAAAAAATCCGTTGAAAACTGGTTTATGCGTGATATAATAAGACCCTAAATAACACATCCACTCATATAATCGCAGGGATATGGCCTGCAAGTTTCTACCGGTCCACCGTAAATGGACCGACTATGAGAAGCAAAGTAAAAAAGGTACATGCATATGCATGCCACTTTTTTATTCATTCGGCGATTGTAAACCCCGAATGGCCTTGCTCCACTCATGTCATGAATGGATGCACGGTCATATGGGGTTTTTTTATATTCAATTGATCGTGACTAAAAAGGAGGAACATCAGGTTGAAGCAGTTACAGGAGAAAATCATGCAGGATGGTAAAGTGTTATCCGATCAAGTGTTAAAAGTGGATTCGTTTTTGAATCATCAAATCGATCCTCCGCTTATGAAGGCGATCGGAGAGGAATTTGCGGAGCGTTTCAAAGAGGGCGGGGTAACAAAAGTGCTATCCATCGAATCTTCCGGAATTGCGCCTGCTATGATGACCGGATTAGTATTGGGCGTTCCTGCAATTTTTGCTCGTAAACGCAAATCGTTGACGATGAGCGAGCATTTATATACAGCCGGCGTTCATTCATTCACGAAAAATGAAACGAATGAAATATCCGTCTCTAAAGATTTCCTGAAAAAAGGGGACAAGGTTTTAATTCTAGATGATTTTCTTGCGAATGGACAAGCGGTTCTCGGACTACTTAATATCGTTGAGCAGGCGGAAGCAGAACTTGTAGGTGTAGGGATTGTCATTGAAAAAGGATTCCAGCCCGGAGGAGCAATGATTCGGGAAAAAGGAATCCGCGTCGAATCTTTAGCGATTCTTAAATCACTTGCAGAAGGTAAAGTCGAATTTAAGGAAGAAGGTACCTCAATATGAAATCGGTTGTATTAGGATTTCAGCATTTACTTGCCATGTACGCAGGCGCGATTCTAGTCCCTCTCATTGTAGGGCAAGCAATCGGCTTAACTTCCACTCAGCTGACGTATCTCGTGTCGATTGATATTTTGATGTGTGGGGTTGCTACGATTTTCCAAATTATGAGCAATCGATTTTTCGGAATAGGGTTGCCAGTCGTTTTAGGATGTACATTTACAGCAGTAGGTCCGATGATCTCCATTGGGGATAAATACGGAATATCAGCAATTTATGGCTCAGTTATCGCATCAGGATTAATTATTATTCTTATTAGTACGTTTTTTGGGAAGTTGATCAAGTTCTTCCCGCCTGTCGTAACGGGTTCTGTAGTCACGATTATTGGTATCACTTTAATTCCTGTCGCTTTGAATAATATGGGCGGGGGAATGGGTGCGCCTGATTTCGGATCCAGTACAAACATTCTTCTGTCGTTTGGAACACTTCTATGCATTATCCTCTTATATAGATTTACAACAGGTTTCCTACGATCGATTTCGATTTTACTTGGGATGGCAGCAGGCACGGTAGCAGCGATGATGATGGGCGTCGTGGATTTCAGTGCTGTGAATGAAGCTTCTGCATTCCATATGGTAATGCCTTTCTATCTTGGCGCACCGACGTTCCATCTCTATCCGATTTTGACAATGACATTAGTCGCGATGGTTTCATTAGTGGAATCAACTGGCGTGTACTTTGCATTAGGTGATATTACGGAGAAGGATATTAAAGAGAAGGATTTGGAGAAAGGGTATCGTTCTGAAGGATTGGCTTCGTTGATCGGCGGAATCTTCAACGCATTCCCATACACGACATTCTCTCAAAATGTCGGTTTAGTACAAATGTCTGGTGTTAAATCACGCAAAGTCATTTTAATAACAGCGATCATGCTTGTATCATTGGGCTTCATGCCAAAAATCGCAGCAATGGCAACAGTCATTCCGACTTCTGTGTTAGGTGGGGCGATGGTGGCGATGTTCGGTATGGTTATTTCACAAGGAATCAAAATGTTAAGTAAGGTTGTAGCTGAATCGCAGGAAAATGCGATGATCATCGCTTGTTCAGTAGGTCTCGGTCTTGGCGTATCCGTCGTTCCTGATATTTTCGCAAACCTTCCTGAAAACTTCCAAATGTTAACGAGCAACGGCATCGTAGCTGGCAGCTTGACTGCAATTGTGTTAAATATCATGTTTAATATGCTTCCTTCGAAAAAGCGCAAGAGAGCAACGCAGGTACAGTTAACAGAGCAAGAGGTATAAAGATTAATAGAACAAACAAAAACGAGACTCCTTCGCAGAGTCTCGTTTTTGTTTCGTTTATTGGCTGCTATCGTCAGTATCCGTGTCAGTACCGGTATCAGTGTCCATATCAGCATCGGTACCATCATCTACATCAAGATCCACATCAGTATCTGTGCCGTCGTCTACGTCAGCAGGTGGATTATTGACATCTACATCCGTATCATCTTCACCGTCTGCACATGCAGCTAGAAGCCCTACGGAAAGGAATGTTGCTGCTCCAAGCTTCAACCATTTCTTGTCTTCAGTAAGTAGTTTCATTGAAATCTCCTCCAAGGTGTAATCTTTAATTGTTGCCTATTTGTTAGATACCCTTGAAAGAGTTTCCTAATCATTACAGATTTATTGCAAAAATATTACAGACTTATGATCGATGCTGTTCGTACCGATGTGCTTCGGTCAATTGGGGAACGGAGGATAGTTCGGATTGCTCCACTTCCTTTTCATACGCAACAATCGAGTCAAGAAGCTGTTCCTTTGAGCTTGCACCGATTAATGCGGATGCGATTGCATCTTCCTTCAAGTTGAATGCTAGTGCTAGCGCATGCATATCTTTGGCAGATTCATGCAACTTGTCGACTGTACTTTTCAGCGCTTCAGAATCATAGGCGACAAAGCCGTCCATCTTCCTAACCCGAGTGAGGCCTTCATCCGTCAATAATCCTTTTGCTAAAGTCCCTCTAGTGATAACGGATGCGCCCGCTTCACGGATCATCGGGAACCATTCCTCTGGCCGTCGATCTAACAGGCTATATTGCATCATGACGGAAATGGCGGAGCTGTTCATTAAAAAGCGTTTGATGACATTCGGTCGAATTGACGAAATTCCATACTGTCTAATGACGCCTTCCTTTTTTAATGCCTCGAACGCTTCGATCGTTTCGGACACATTATCCTCCATCGTTCCGCCATGCAACTGATAAAGATCGATGTAGTCAGTGCCAAGACGTCTCAGACTGTCCTTTACAGCTTCCATTATATAAGCTTTCGAAGCATCCCAATGCCAACCGTCTTCTCCAGGTGAACGTCGGTTGCCGACCTTCGTTGCTAGAATGATTTTATCCCGTCGGCCTTTCATTACATCACCGACCAAAGATTCATTTTTGCCGTCAGCATATAAATCTGCAGTATCAAAGAAATTGATGCCTGCTTCTAATGCTACGTCGATAATATTTTTCACTTCATCCAAGTCATCAGGGAATGACATGCACCCGAGTCCTAGTTCAGATACATAAATGCCGCTATTGCCAAGCTCTCTCTTTTTCAATGGCGCACCTCCGCTATTGTTTTCATCTACAATAAATAAACTGTACAATGTAGAAGTTGATAGGGAAAGTTTGTTGCTTGAGTGAATGATAAGGAGTGTTGGCGAAATGAATCGTTTTGAGGAAAAAACCGTTTCATCTAATCTTTTGTTTGAAGGAAAAATCATCTCCCTCCGTATCGACGAAGTCGAATTGCCAGATGGGAAAAGAGCGAAGAGGGAACTCATCGATCATCCCGGAGCTGTTGCAATTATCCCGATTACAGATGATGGAAAGATAATTCTTGTTGAGCAATACAGGAAGGCGTTGAATCGTTCCCTTATTGAAATTCCTGCAGGCAAGATTGAGCCTGGTGAGGATATTAACGTTACGGCGCTCCGTGAATTGGAAGAAGAAACGGGTTATGGGGCTAATCGATTTGAATACTTACAGTCATTTGCCACATCACCTGGTTTTGCAAATGAAATCATTCATATTTTCGTAGCGCAAGGACTATATAAAATAGACAAGCCTGCTGCGGGTGATGAGGACGAATTCATCGAGCTTTTCGAATGTACAATCGAAGAGGCTGAAGAGATGGTGCTGGATCAACGGATTTATGATGCGAAAACAGCTTTTGCGATTCTTCACGCAAAAAAACTTCTAAAAGATTGAGCTATTTTGGAACGGACAAGCATACGTTATAGTAACGATGCGGAGGTGAAGCCTATGGTCCGTTCCTTATCTTTTATCCATCTTTTTATCATACTAGCCGTCGGATATATCGGCGGGGCATTGTTGTTCAGGGAAATTCCGATAGCTGCATCCGAAAAATGGATCGGCTTTTTCGATTCAAGGGTCATTTCAACTGCCGATGGGTCAATATGGAAACCTCTTCTAATATTGCTAGTGTTTTTTGCTGTGACATTCCTTCTATCAATTAATAGCAAAACAAGACACGCGATATTATTTTTTGGTGCAGTTAAATGTGTTGTTTTCGGATTGTCATCTTCCTTCCTCCTTTATTCAGGAATGAGTATTTGGCAATATGCAATTTGGTGGTTCCCGTTCCAATTCATTTCCTGTTTACTTTTTCTAATCTATTGTGTCGTATTAAGTCCGCCTTATTTCAATAGAGTATCGAGGAAAGCTAGGAATCTACAAGCCATACCCGTATTAGCGGGACTATCTCTATTCATTTTTTTATTGGAAATAACAATATTCCATTTTCTCATACGCTGACCGGAATAGTAGTCTACTATTTCCTTTCTGTTGTCACATAGAACGCCTCTTTGGTATAATGGTATCAGTGTTGAGGGGGGCGTCATATGGAGAGCCGGATTGAACGGATTAAAAAGCAATTGCACGGGGCCAGCTATAAGTTGACGCCTCAGCGGGAAGCTACGGTCTTGGTCCTTCTTGAGAATGAAGAAGATCATTTAAGTGCTGAAGACGTTTTTTTACTTGTTAAAGAGAAAGCTCCCGAAATCGGCCTTGCCACTGTCTATCGGACATTGGAATTGCTGACGGAGCTGAAGATTGTCGATAAGATCAATTTTGGTGACGGAGTCTCCCGATATGATTTGCGTCAAGAAGGAGCGTCACGTTTTCACCATCATCTCATTTGTATTGAATGCGGAAAAGTTGCTGAAATACAGGAGGACCTTTTGGGCGACGTTGAGAAAATTGTCGAAAGCCGATATGGATTCAGTGTGAAGGATCATTGGTTGACCTTCCATGGAATTTGCGAGAGCTGCAAATCCGCTGGTAATGATAGTAAAAAGTGAAATGGGGATGGCGAGATGCTGTCCCTTTTTGTCATTTGAGAGGTGGATTCTATGAAAGATAGTAAATTTGCGTTGGAGGATTATATCCACTTTCTGAAAGTTGAACGGCAGCTGTCGCAAAACACGGTTGCTTCTTATAAGAGAGACCTTTCCGATTATATTCATCAGCTCGATAAGGCGGGGGTTGAATCAATCGATAATATCGATCGTTCCGCAATTCTGCAATATTTACATCGATTAAAAGAGCAAGGAAAGTCGTCAAGGACGGTCGCAAGGCATATCTCCTCAATACGTTCATTCCATCAATTCCTTTTACGGGAGAAAGTGACGACTCAAGATCCGACCGTTCATTTGGAAATGCCAAAGCTTGAGCAAAAGCTGCCATCTGTTTTATCCGTAAACGAAGTGGACAAATTGATATCCATGCCTCAAAGCTGCAAGCCGCAAGGAAAAAGAGATATTGCGTTGCTTGAACTGCTATATGGAACAGGGATGCGTGTCAGTGAACTCATCGGTCTAAATGTAGATGACATTCATATTTCAATGGGGTTCGTTCGTGTGTTTGGTAAAGGCGGCAAAGAAAGGATTGTCCCGCTAGGCGGAGGTGCAATGAAAGCGTGCTCAATATACATACGGGATGCTCGCCCGACCTTCATTGCAAAAAAGCCAGGGACGGACGCGCTTTTCGTCAATATGAGAGGGACACGCTTGACTCGGCAAGGCTGTTGGAAAATAATTAAAGGATATGCATTGGAAGCAGGTATACAAAAAGTGCTGACCCCTCATATTTTGCGTCATTCTTTTGCGACTCACCTCATTGAAAATGGGGCGGATATTCGAGCGGTACAAGAAATGCTCGGCCATGCTGATATTTCAACAACACAAATTTACACGCATGTGAGCAAATCAAGGCTGAAAGATGTATATGTGAAATTCCACCCTCGTGCTTGAAAACATAGAGGACATTTTGGAGAGTATGAATCTTGGAGGTATGGATATGAAAGAAACAAAATTTAAGCGCGTACATTTGATCGTCCTTGACTCTGTCGGAATAGGCGAGTCACCTGACGCCCACCTATTTGGTGATCAAGGAGCGGATACGCTCGGCCATATCGGCGAACAGATGGGTGGCTTAAAAATGCCGAATATGGGGCGACTTGGCTTATCGAACATTAAAGAAATCAAAGGTATCGAAGTCGAAAATAATCCCCAAGGCTTGTACGGAATGATGCAAGAAGCTTCTGTTGGTAAAGATACGATGACCGGTCATTGGGAATTGATGGGATTGAATATCGATAAACCATTCAAAGTCTACCCGGATGGATTTCCTAAAGAGCTTATCGATGAGCTGGAAAAACGGACGGGAAGAAAAGTGATCGGCAATAAGCCGGCAAGCGGAACTGGCATCATTGATGAGTTAGGCGAGGAGCATATGAAAACAGGCGCTATCATCGTCTACACGTCTGCGGATCCTGTCTTGCAAATTGCTGCGCATGAAGGAATTATTCCGATTGAAGAACAATATCGCATATGTGAAATCGCTCGTGAACTAACGTTGAAGCCTGAATTCCTTGTCGGTCGTGTTATCGCAAGACCGTTTATCGGAGAGCCTGGCAACTTTACACGTACAACTAACCGGCACGACTATGCATTGAAGCCTTTTGGCAGGACGGTCATGAATGAATTGAAGGACGCTGGGAAAGCGGTTGTTGCAGTCGGTAAGATCTCAGACATTTTCAATGGCGAAGGTGTGACGGAAGCTGTACGGACGGTTAGCAATATGGACGGCGTTGACAAATTGATCGAGGTTATGAATACCGATTTCACTGGCATGAGCTTCACAAACCTAGTTGATTTTGATGCTCTATATGGCCACCGAAGAGATCCAATCGGCTACGGAAACGCTTTGCAAGATTTTGATGCTCGCATGCCGGAAATCCTTAATTCATTGAAACAAGATGATTTGCTCATCATTACAGCGGATCATGGAAACGACCCTGTGCATAGTGGTACAGACCATACGAGAGAATATGTCCCTCTACTTATATACTCACCGTTATTCAAAGCAGGCGGAGAATTGCCGTTGCGACAAACATTTTCAGATGTTGGCGCGACGATTGCGGATAACTTCAATGTAAAGTCACCAGAGTTTGGGGAGAGCTTTTTACGTTCATTAATTGAAAAGGTGTGATGATTGTGTTCAGGATGGTTGATATCATCGAGAAAAAAAGAGATGGGGAAGTGCTTTCCAAGGAGGAAATATCGTTTTTCATCAACGGATATACGGATGGTTCTATTCCTGACTATCAGGCGAGCGCTCTATTAATGGCAATATACTTTAAAGGTATGACTGCAGAAGAGCAAGGTCATTTAACGATGGCGATGGTTGAATCTGGCGATCAGATCGATCTATCGGCTATTGAAGGGCTTAAAGTCGACAAGCATTCAACGGGAGGCGTTGGCGATACGACAACGTTGATACTTGCTCCGCTCGTTGCAGCGTGTGGCGTTCCAGTCGCCAAAATGAGTGGCCGCGGCCTTGGTCATACTGGCGGTACTCTTGATAAGCTGGAAGCGATTGAAGGGTTCCATATCGAGCTTACAGAGGAGCAGTTCGTCAACCAAGTAAATAATTTGAAAGTAGCGGTCATTGGCCAAAGCGGCAATTTGACACCTGCCGATAAAAACCTTTATTCCTTACGGGACGTGACGGCAACTGTCAGCAGCATCCCACTCATTGCGAGCTCTATTATGAGCAAAAAAATTGCAGCTGGTGCAGATGCAATTGTCTTGGATGTGAAAACAGGCGATGGCGCATTCATGAAAACGTTGGAAGATGCTGAAGCGCTAGCACATTCCATGGTGGCAATCGGTCGACAAGTCGGAAGAAACACGATGGCAGTCATTTCAGACATGAGCCAACCGTTAGGCTTTGCAATCGGAAACGCGCTCGAAGTAAAAGAGGCAATTGAGACGCTACAAGGCCAAGGTCCTGAAGACTTAACGGAGCTTTGCCTTGTTCTAGGAAGCAAAATGATTGTAGCCGGCGAAAAGGCAAAAACGGTTGAAGAAGCACGCGCTATGCTAGAAGCAGTCATTAAAGACGGTTCAGCATTGAACCTATTTGCGCAATTGATTGAAGCGCAAGGTGGGGACGCTAGGATTGTCCAAGACCCATCACTGCTTCCTACAGCGAAGTTCCAAATCGAAGTCCCTGCTTTATCGTCCGGAACGATTTCCAAGATGGAAGCAGATGAAATCGGTGTCGCAGCAATGCTTCTAGGAGCTGGAAGAGCAACAAAAGAAGACGAAATCGACTTAGCGGTCGGCATTGTCCTAAAGAAAAAAATCGGCGACAAAGTAACCGTCGGCGAACCAGTTGCAATTATCCACTCCAACCGTGAAGACGTCGCAAAATCGATCGACTTGATCCAGAAACACATACACATATCAGACCAAGAACAACAAAAACCAGCCTTGATTCATGAAATGGTTACAGGCTGATATTAATTAACATGGGACGGCCATAGAAAGTCGAAAAATCGACTTTCTATGGCCGTCTTTTTCTATGTAGGATGACCCGCGTCCAAAGCAAGCCTTCCCACGTCCAAAGCTAGCCTCCACGCGTCTAAAGTAAGCCTTTGCGCGTCCAAAGCGAGCCATCCCGCGTCCAAAGCAAGCTACGTATTGGTATCTATTTATTCCTAACATGTGTAAACCGTCCTAAAAATGGATAGACTTTTTCAGGTAGAATGCTTTGTCGAAACATAGGAAAAATACAAAGTTAATGACTAGTTATGTCAGGTGAAAGGGTTTTCCCTGCCCGATGTTGAATGGTTCCGCAAGAAGGAGGGATTCAGCATGGCTGAAATTAATCAAATTGATAGCATTGTGGTCGTAACATTGGCAGGGGAGTTGGACAATCTTGAAGCAAACAGGATCCGTTCCACGATCTCTTCTTCCATTTTCACAGGAAAAGTGAAAGGGATCGTCTGGGATTTGAGCCGCCTTGGATTCATGGATAGCGCAGGCATCGGGCTCATACTTGGCAGGATGAGAGACTTGGCACCATTCAACGGCGAAACACTTATCTTGAATCCATCCCCAACAATGGAGAAAATCTTCAATTTTTCCGGCTTAGGTTCCAACATCAGACACGGCTCGGTCGACAGTGTACTTGGCGAAATCGGAGGGGTCTTACATGAGAAATGAAATGACATTATCATTTGTTGCAATTGAAGAAAATGAAGCGTTAGCGAGGATGGCGATGACGTGTTTTATCACACCGTTGGATCCTACCCTTGAAGAAATCTCGGAATTTAAGACAATCGTTTCAGAAGCAGTCACAAACGCCATTATCCATGGATATGAAAGCGATGGGACGAGCTTGGTGACAATCCATGCTGTAATGGATGAAAACAAAGTGACGATGACAGTCGAAGACAAGGGCAGTGGAATATTTGACGTACAGCAGGCGATGGAGCCGATGTTCACGACAAAACCGCTCATGGAGCGATCGGGTATGGGATTTACGATTATGGAAAGCTTTTCGGACAATCTCTCAGTGGAATCGTCCATTGGAAATGGAACAGTAGTAAGATTCGAGAAAACGTTTTCTCCGGTCACGGAAGCAAGCAGAATGAGGTGACCGATGGATACATCAGTTGAACGGCAAGATGCCCTATTGTCACAGGATAGAATGAGAGTGCTCATTCAACAATCTCAAGATGGCGACAAAGATGCAAGAAGAATGATGGTGGAAGGGAATACAAGGCTCGTCTGGTCCATCGTTCAACGATTTGCGTCGAGAGGAGCCGATCTAGAGGATCTGTTTCAGATCGGCTGTATCGGCCTCATGAAATCGATTGATAAATTCGATTTGTCATATGATGTGAAGTTCTCAACCTATGCTGTACCGATGATTGTCGGGGAAATTCAGCGCTTCCTGCGAGATGACGGCATGGTTAAAGTGAGCAGGTCGATTCGTGAATTGAGTTTCAAAATCCGGCACGCGACGGATGACTACATTAAGAACCATGGGAGATCACCGTCCGTATCTGAAATTGCCGAAGTGTTGGATGTCTCGATCGATGAGGTCATTCTCGCTTCAGATGCTTTACGAGACCCGGCATCCCTGCATGAGCAACTGTACGAAAACGAAGGGGATAGTTTGACGCTGATGGATCAGTTGAGAGATGACCGATCAGAAAGGTTTTTCGATCACATACCGTTACGGGACGTTGTTTCAAAGCTGAATAAACGAGATCAGACAATCATTTATATGCGGTATTATTTGGATTATACACAGAGTGATATCGCCGAACGTATTGGTATTTCGCAAGTGCAAGTATCCCGCTTGGAAAAAAAGATATTGGCCCAGTTGAAAAATTGGATGAGCGCACAACCAGAGGAAAGTGACAGTAAAGTGAGGACGGAATAATACATGGCTAATTTATTCACATCTTTGAAAGACGGAGAAGAATGGTTCCATAGTAAATTCGGGGTGAACGAAACATTCGATGCTACGGCGAAGACCGTGCATTTATGGGGAATGCCTGCATTATTGCTTTATATTAACGGACTCGTTGATGGAGGAATTTTGACGACACTGTTAACAGAAATGCAAGAAGGGATGCAGCCTGAGAAGGATAACTTGGATGATCCCGAATGGTTCCTTACGTATTTTCCTTATTACGCTCTTTCGGATGTCGATGAGAAAGAGAAATTTCTTAATAACATATTAAGCGGACAAGTAGGCTTCATACTCCCCGATGGCTTTGCGTTCATCGGGGATATTCGAAGCTATCCGGGCAGGTCGCCTGAAGAGCCCGACACAGAAAAAGTCATTCGGGGATCTAGAGATGGCTTTACTGAAAATATCATTACGAATACGGCTCTAGTAAGAAGACGTTTGAAGACGGAAGATCTTCGTTTTGAAATGCATCAGACGACTGTTAACGGCAAGACGGACGTTGCAATCACGTTTATGAAAGGGGCTGCAAGTGAAGAGCACCTATCCTATATTCGTGGAAGGCTAAATGACATCAAACATGATGGACTTACAATGACTGATAAATCATTGGAAGAATTTCTATTCAAGCAACGCTTTCATCCGATGCCTTTCGTCCGTTTTACAGAACGTCCTGATATTTGTGCCGCCCATCTTTTGGAGGGCCACATTGCAATCATTGTGGATACGTCTCCATCCGTAATTTTGGTTCCTGCAACGATTTTCCATCATTTGCAACATGCGGAGGAATACAGACAAGCGCCTTTCATCGGGACCTTTGTCCGTTGGCTCCGTCTTTTAGGAGCGTCGCTCAGTCTGTTATTGCTTCCATTTTGGTATTTGCTTTCAACATACCAGCAATATTTGCCGATTTCCCTAAGTTATATCGGGCCAAATGATCCGGGATCAGTCCCTCTTCTCGTCCAATTATTAATCGCGGATATTGGCATAGAAGTATTGCGGATGGCCGCCATTCATACCCCTTCACCGATGACGACGGCAATGGGCCTCGTTGCTGCAATTGTAATCGGCCAAGTGGCGATTGATGTAGGTCTTTTCACAGGAGAAGTCATATTATACGTCGCTGTTAGTGCGATTTTCACTTTCGCCATACCATCGTTTGAATTGAGCATTACAACGAAAGTGTTCAGGATCTTTATTCTAATATTGACGGGTCTACTCGGGGCACCGGGTTTCTTCTTAGGAATCGCTTTCCTCTTTTATTATTTGGCATCCCTCAAACCGATGGGCATTCCTTATTTATGGCCGGCTGTACCATTCTTCCCAGAGGCTATGAAGCGTGTATTGATCCGCTATCCAATGACGATTGATGCACCGAGACCCTTTATAACGAAAGCGCCAGAGCGTAATAGGCTTTCGTAGAGGATTGATAACATGCTTCCAGTTATGATAAAGTTTTAACAACATGACTTGGAGGAATGAATATGCATCTATATGGAACTCAATCGGTGAATAATTTAGGCCACTTGACGATAGGCGGAGTAGATACTGTAGATTTAGCTCATATATATGGAACGCCTTTGCTTGTTTATGATATTGCTCTCTTCAAAGAACGTGCTACTGCCTTCAAGGAAACTTTTTCCAAGGCGGGGATAAAAGCACAAGTAGCATATGCAAGCAAAGCTTTTTCTTCCATTGCCATTTATGAGATTGCTAAGCAGATGGATCTCTCGTTGGATGTTGTATCTGGCGGGGAACTTTATACGGCGGCTGCTGCCGATTTCCCACGTGAAAAAATTCATTTTCACGGGAATAACAAAAGTTATACAGAATTGCAATTTGCATTCGATGAAAAAATCGGTTGCATCGTAGTAGATAATTTCTTGGAAATTGAAATGCTGAAGGAGATTTCAGAGTCACGCAAGGAAAAGATGAACGTACTTTTGCGTGTCACTCCTGGTGTTCATGCGTCAACCCATGACTATATTACAACGGGGCAAGAGGATTCGAAATTCGGTTTCGATTTGAAGAACGGTCAAACGGACGATGCGTTTTTGAAGCTGTATAACCATCCTTACATTAACATGCTCGGCATGCACTGTCATATCGGCTCCCAGATTTTTGAAACAGACGCATTCCGCTTCGCTGCGGAAGCGCTCATGGAAAAAATGATCGAATGGCGGGAGAAATTCAAATTTGTTTGCACGGTACTCAACTTGGGCGGTGGTTTTGGCATTCGGTATACAGAAGAGGATACACCGCTTCATCCTTCCGCTTACGTGGAAGAAATGGAGGACGTCGTGCTTTCAATGACACGTAAGCATAATTATCCATTACCGGAAATTTGGATTGAACCGGGTAGATCATTAGTCGGGGATGCTGGTACAACGTTGTACACTGCGGGGAGTAGTAAAGAAGTTCCGGATGTTAGGACTTATATAGCTGTCGATGGCGGGATGTCTGACAATATCCGTCCAGCCTTATATGAGGCAAAATATACAGCGGCGACGGCAAACAGAATGTTGGATCCTCACGCGGATAAAGTAACAATAGCGGGTAAATGTTGTGAATCCGGGGATAAATTGATTGAAGATGCTTATATTGCAGAACCTGCTGACGGAGATATCATTGCGGTTTTCTGTACAGGAGCATACACATACTCTATGGCTAGCAATTATAATCGACTTCCCAAACCAGCAATCGTATTTTGTGAAAACGGTCAACATCAATTAGTTGTTCGCAGAGAAACATATGAAGACGTGATTAGGCTAGACATCCCATTACAAAGGACTGAACAGGAAATTTCATCATGAAAAAACGGAATATAATACTTTTCTTGTTCATACTTTTAGCTGCAATCATTTGGGGAGGAGTTTACTGGTACTTTATTGCCCCTTTTGCCGGCCCGAATAAATGAACTTTCTCTATCATTGAAAAAGCCCTGGCTATCATGTACGATAATGAGAAACTTCACTCGGTGGTCTATCTTCCTCCACAGAGTATTAGTTGAATCATATCGTGCATTTACTGGCAGTTTAGCTTTCTGAATATGTGGAAGTTGTTGTGCTAATGAATGCGTGATAATTGTAATTCGGAGGCAATCCTTTTACCGGGATGACAGCTTAGGATTTTGAAAAGAAGGGATTTCAATGATGCTTTTACGATACAAGAAGGCGTATGAGAAAATCGCAATGGGCTTGCTTTCTTATATGCCCGGAGAAAAGTCTGTTAAAAAATTGCAGGAAACGATTCAACAGTACGAAAATGATGAAGACTGGCAGTTATTTCTTTTAAAAATAGACGAAGATTTTATCGGCCTCGCCGGCATCATGTTGGATGAAGATTCATACACGGTCATGCACCTATCTGTGAATCCATCGTTTCGTGGAGAAGGAATCGGTAGCAAGATAATCGAAAAACTAGGTGATTTATTTCCCGACTTGGAATGTAAGAGTAATGAGTATACAGAATCGTTCATGAAGAAATGCCGTCAAAAGGAAGAGCAACAACAATCCGAATAGAAAAAGAGTGTAGACAAAGTTAATTTTCGACTTTGTCTACACTCTTTTTGGGGAAGTTATGATGAATAAGGATTTCCTCAGCCTGATTGAAAACGCTTGCCAACAGGCTGGGCGCAGATCATTGTGGTCTGCGCCTTTTCTTTTCGCGTTCTGCAAGTATATTGGAACGATCCCGCAGCATATGTTTATGAATGACAGCATCACTTCCCGCAGGGAGAAGTTCCATTGTTGCGGCCATCTCATCGACAGAGCGTTGAAGGACTTCCGATGTGAGTAGGATAAGGAACGGAGAGAACGATTTCCCGTTATGTAGTTCGTGGATGGATCTCTCTATATCCTGGACAAGCTGTCGAAAATCGATATCTTCCGTATAACGCGCGTCATTCTCACCAAAGTCGAGCATCCTATTTTTCGCTTTTATGATCGTTCGGTATGCTCCTTCAATATTGTCCCTTCTCCAATGATAAAGACCGGTTGATAATAGGATAAAGGCAGTAAGCGGGTGATCTTTCGAATATCCAGGTATAGATTTCCAATACTCTTCAAGCACTTCATGACACTCAAAGTAGTCTTGATTCCTATTGAAATAAACAATAAAATTTAAGAATAACGGATGATGATACGGATGCATGAAATCATTCCTTTCTGCAAAAGATGCAAACATACGTAATGGAGGAGTCAGATTGACTTACAAAGTTAAATTAGAGGCGTTTGAAGGACCTCTTGATCTATTATTACATTTAATCAACCGACTTGAAATCGATATCTATGATATTCCCATGGCGGAACTGACACATCAGTACATAGAGCATCTCCACACGATGCGTGTTTTAGAATTGGACGAACTAAGCGAATACTTAGTATTAGCAGCCACCTTAATTGAAATCAAAAGCAAAATGCTATTGCCTGTCCATGAAGGCGAAGTATTGGATGAGGACAATGAATACCATCTAGAAGAAGACCCACGGGATGAATTGGTTGCCCGTCTCATTGAATATAAAAAATACAAAGAAGCTGCACATTCATTAAAAGAATCAGCCGATGATCGTGCAGGACATTTTACAAAACTGCCAGCAGACTTATCCGAATATGGTGAAGTGGCTGTAACAATGACTGAAGAAAAGATGAACGTCTTTGACCTGATCGGCGCATTCCAAAAAATGCTCGAACGAAAAAAGTTACGCGCTCCGTTAACCGCCAAAATCGCGAAATCGGAGCTTTCGGTAAGTGAAAAGATGGATAAAATCATGACATCACTTGAGAGAAGAGGCGGCAGTTGTGACTTTGAAAATTTATTCGAAAAAGATGATGTTGAAGATTTAGTTGTAACATTTTTGTCATTGTTGGAATTAATGAAACGGCTAGACATTATAGTTAAACAAGAAAGCAATTTCGGTAAAATGATGGTCATGGTCGGAGGGGTGTGAATTATGGAAACGATTAATGAACGACTTACTGGAATGTTGGAAAGCTTTTTATTCATCGCAGGTGATGACGGTCTGACATTAAGCCAAATCGCTACGTTGCTCCAAGTTGAGACAGATGCTGCCGCAGCGATCGCTGAAGGGTTACGTGTGAATTATGAAGATAGGCCAGACTCAGGTATCACTTTGCGTCTGTACGGTGGGCATTACCGGCTCGTGACGAAAGCCGAGTTCGCGGATGACATTCTACGTATGCTTGAAAATCCGACTCGAAACTCAATTACACAAGCCTCCATGGAAGTGTTGGCTATTATCGCGTACAAGCAGCCCGTTACTCGGGTCGAAATCGACGATTTACGCGGTGTGAAATCCGACGGTCCAATCCAGACGCTCGTTGCAAAAGGATTTATTATGGAAAAAGGACGTATGGAAGCAAGCGGCAGACCAATACTTTACGGGACGACTGATTTATTTTTGGATAGATTCGGATTGGAATCAATCGAAATGCTCCCTCCATTGGTTGAAGGCGATCAGGAGGAGTCATTCGGGGATACAGATCTGTTCATGACGAAATTCCAAGAAGCATTTGAAATGACAGAAGAAGGAGGAAACAATGATTGAGGCAGGCGATAGCCATTGTTCTGTTCCTATCGGTTTTATTGACTGCACTTCCAAAAGAAGCGGCGGTAGGTGGAAGTGCCTGGGTGGTCATAGACGCGGAGACAGGGCGTCTATTGGACGGGTCCAATGAAAATCTCCAATTGCCAATTGCGAGCTTGACAAAAATTTGGACTGCATTGACGTTCATTGAAAGCGGGAATGTAGATGGCGAAATTGTCATTTCGCCCGAAGCTGCTTCTGCTGAAGGCTCTTCTATCTATTTGGAGCAAGGCACTAAAATGGATGCCGATGCATTGTTGTATGGCCTCATGCTTCGATCTGGAAATGATGCTGCCTACGCACTCGCGGAGCATGCTGGAGGTTCGGTTGAAGGTTTTGTCGACTTGATGAATAAGAAAGCTGAATTGCATGGCTTGGAGAGGACAACTTTTATCAACCCATCAGGGCTTCACAATGATGAGCATCTGTCAACGGCTTACGAGACGGCATTAATGCTCTATTTTGCAATGAAGAATGAGAAATTCAAAAAAATCGCCTCTGCAGAAAACTTCGTCTATCGCAAAGGGGATGAAGTAAGAAGTTGGAGGAATAAACATCGCTTAATCCATACGAATGACAATGTCAAAGCCGGAAAAACAGGTTTTACAAAAGCTGCTGGAAGAACGCTTGCCACCTATTTTGAGAAGGACGGTAAAAAAGTGATAGTCGTTACGTTGAACAATGGGAACGACTGGAATACGCATGAACAGTTGGCGAATGAGACGTTCCGCAAGTATGAAAATGTTACGGTTGCGAAAAAAGGTAAATACCGTATCCTTCCCGGGGTCAAAGGTGAATTAAAAAGACCGATCGTTTTGCTATTGAACGAAGACGAAGTGGAAAGAGTCTCTCATGTCGTTTATATACCGAGGAAGAACGACCGGAAAGTGAAAGGGACTTGGACGGTATCGCTTGATAATGAATTGCTGATTACAGCGGAAATTGATATTGATAAGTAACATTTCATTGATCTGAACATGAAACATTTAGGGAAGACTGACTGAATATAGGTCGGTCTTCTTTTCATTTGCAAGGAAATATGACATAATTTTTTGAGGTAGAAGGAAGGTGACGAATTGGAAAGATTACAAAAAGTATTGGCACAAGCGGGCGTAGCGTCGCGTAGAAAAGCGGAAACACTGATCGTCGAGGGGAAAGTGAAAGTAAACGGGAAAGTTGTTACAGAATTAGGGACAAAGGTGACACGCGCAGACCGAGTGGAAGTCGAAGGCGTGGAGCTTGTCAAAGAGCAATTTGTTTATTATTTGCTATATAAACCTAGAGGCTATATATCGACTGTCAGTGATGAAAAAGGCAGAAAAACGGTGTTAGATCTCCTACCAATGGTTGAGGAAAGAATTTTTCCTGTAGGTAGGCTTGATTTTGACACGTCCGGAATCATCATCATGACGAATGATGGAGATTTCTCATATCTTATGACCCATCCGAAATTCGGTATTCAGAAAAAGTATGTTGCAAAAGTGAAAGGAATACCAGAAAGAGACGCATTGAAAAAATTGGAACGGGGCATAGAGCTTGAGGATGGTATGACAGCGCCTGCCCGAGTGAAAATGCAGTCGTTTGATAAGAAGACTGGCACAGCGATTGTTGAAATCACCATTCATGAAGGACGCAATCGTCAAGTCCGTAGAATGTTCGACGCGATTGGCTGCCCGGTCCAAAAATTGAGACGTGAGACATTTGCAATGTTGACGACACAAGGTTTAAATGCGGGAGAAGCGCGTGAATTAACAACCCATGAAGTAAAACAACTACGAGTGCTTGCTGAAACTGGGAAAATCGGATAATTGTCACAAACCTATCACGACTTCACAAATACTTCACTACTTGTTTTGCTATAATTAAAATCGGAATCTTATTACGTTAGGGGGCTATCAATTGTCCAAGGCGAATAAAAAGCGATCGCGCCTCATTTTCAGAGGGGTAGTTTTACTTTTGCTTGCTTCAGCCATTCTATTTTCCATTTTCTCGAAAGACAAAGTCAAAGTCCTGGCAGTCGGTGACAAAGCCCCGGATTTTGAACTCGTCGATCTTGAAGGGAACAAGCATCGGTTATCCGATTACGCAGGAGAAGGCGTTTTTCTAAACTTTTGGGGAACGTGGTGCCCTCCTTGTAAACGGGAAATGCCTTATATTGAAGATCAATACAATGCCTTCAAGGAAAAAGGTGTCCATGTTTTGTCCGTGAATATCGCCGAGTCTGATTTGAAAGTGGATACATTCCGTGATCAATACGGTCTTACGTTTCCAATCGTTATCGACAAAAAGAAAGATGTAAAGGAACTTTACAATATTGTTCCTTTACCGACGACATTTTTGATTGATAAAGAAGGGCGGATTACGAAGGTTATCACGACAGAAATGACTGAGGATGAAATCATTTCGTACATGGAAAGCATCCAACCTTGATAAGGAGTTCGAACAGATGAGTAAAATCAAATGTCAATGCGGTCATGACAATCCATTCGGAACAGTACTTTGTGAAAAATGCGGCCGACCATTGACCGAGGAAGCAAAAAATAGTGAAGTTGTCGATATGCGTTACGAAGGATCTGCCCGTAGATCTCAGACGTATAAACGATCGATCATCGACAAGATTTGGAATTTCTTTTCGAGTGTAAAAATTGGGGTAAGCATTATTATCGCGGTGCTTGCCACCTCAGCGATCGGTACGCTTTTCCCGCAGAAATTTTATGTGCCGGTGAATCAGGACTCACCAGCGGAATTATTAGCATATTATGAACGCCTGTATGGAATTGTGGGAACGCTCTATTTTAAATTAGGCTTCTATGATATGTATAATAGCTGGTGGTTTAAAATACTGATCGGCATGCTCGGAACTTCCATTATCATTGCGAGTGTCGATAGGGTGATCCCGCTTTATAAATCATTGAAGAAGCAGCGAACGAAACGACATACTTCTTTCATGAAGCGTCAACGGATTTACGGTACAGGCCCGTCTGACGATGCAGATTCATCTCTTGCAAAAGCGGAAGAACAACTTAAGAAAATGAAATACAACGTAAAAACGGAAGATGGAGCAATTTTAGCTGAAAAGAACCGTTTTTCGCGTTGGGGTCCATATGTTAACCATACCGGCTTGATCATTTTCTTATTCGGTATCCTATTGCGAGGTATTCCAGGATTCTATGTCGACCAGACGATGTGGATTCGGGAAGGTGAATTACGATCGATTCCTGGTGCTCCGGACTATTATTTAGAAAGTAATGATTTCAGCATTGAGACGTATTCGAAGGAAGAAGCCGATGAAGTTTTTGGTAAAGCGATCGATCGTGTCGGTACAATTGTGAAATCCTATCAGACGGATGTTTCGTTATACAAAAAGAAAGAAGGCAGTTTGCCGGGATCAACAGATCTAGAGCATGTCAAAGACTATCCAATCATCGTCAACAAGCCATTGAAGTTTGATGGATACAATATTTTCCAAATGGATTATCGTTTGGACGAGTTGAAATCGATGACAATGCAGTTGATCGAAAAGAAAAGTGGAAAGTCGTTCGGACAATTTACAATCGATCTGGATGACCCAGAAGGAGTATATGAACTGAACGATGGAGCAAGAGTCGATTTAATCGGGTATTATGCGGATTATGACGGTGTCGAAAATGGCGAGCCTGTTTCCAAATCACCAATTCCGAACAACCCTGCATTCATCTTCAACATGATTACTCCCGAAAAACCAAAAGGAGAAAAAAGCTTTGTCGCAATAAGACAAACGCTTGAAACTCAAGAAAATGCATATCAAGTAAAGTTTGTCAGTGCTGAAACTCGGGATATTTCCGGCTTGACGATTCGCAAGGATAAAACATTGTATGTTCTTCTATTAGGTGGAATCATTTTCATGATCGGTGTTATCCAAGGATCTTATTGGAACCATAGACGGATTTGGATCCAGAAAGGTGAAAGCGACGAATTGCTTGTCGCTGCCCATACGAACAAAAACTGGTTCTCATTGAAAAAGGAATTGGACACGGTTAAAGATTATGCAGATCTGCCGGGATATGAAGACAGATTGGACAAAGAGTCGTCACCTGCGGAAGAGGAAGGAGAAAAATAATTATGGGATTAGCATCGTTAAGCGCTAACCTGCTATTCGTTTCTTTCGTTGCTTATTTAGTAGCCACTCTTTTTTTTGGCGGAGCAGTGAAAGGCGCTAAATCGGAAGCATCCTATAGAAACCATAGATGGGGCAATGTCGGCATCACGATTACGATCATTGGATTCATCACGCATCTCGGTTATTTCATTACGAGATGGATGGCTTCTGGCCATGCTCCGGTCAGTAATATGTTTGAATTTACGACAGCGTTCGGCATGATGCTCGTAGGGGCATTCATTCTACTGTTTTTCTTATATCGCACGCCATCCTTAGGATTGTTCGCATTGCCGATTGCAATTATAATCATCGGTTACGCAAGCATGTTCCCTCAGGACATTACACCGCTTATACCGGCGCTGCAAAGCCACTGGCTGACAATTCACGTCATCACTGCCGCGCTTGGTGAATCAATTCTTGCAATAAGTGCGGTTGCGGGTCTCATATATTTAGTGAAGAATGTCGATATGACAAAACCGTCTAGACAGCGATTTTGGATAGAAGCCGTTATGTTCACTCTCGTTTTAGTTCTTGGTTTTGTCATATCTTCGACAACATTCAAGCTAACAGGATATGAAGCGCATTTTACGTATATTGATAAAAACGAGGCACCTGCGAAAATCGAGTATAATTACCCACCGTTATTTGGGATGAACGAATATGAAGCACAAACACCTGGAGCGATGAAGCCATGGGCGGAAATGCCAGCGATTGTTAATGCAAAAACGCTGACTACATTTGTTTGGTCTGTCGTGACAGGAACGATTCTTTATATTATATTACGACTTATCTTCCGCAAACCGATCGCTGCCTTATTCCAGCCATTTGCGAAGAAAGCGAATTCACAGCTCATGGATGAAATCGGCTACCGTTCCGTTTTGATCGGCTTCCCGGTCTTCACACTTGGAGCTCTAATCTTTGCGATGATTTGGGCGCATGAAGCTTGGTCCAGGTTCTGGGGTTGGGACCCGAAAGAGGTTTGGGCCCTAATTACATGGTTGTTTTATGCGGCATTCCTCCATCTCCGTCTTTCAAAAGGATGGGAAGGAGAGAAATCTGCCTGGCTTGCGGTTATAGGATTTGTCATCATCATGTTCAATCTAATCGCCGTGAATCTCATCATAGCAGGCCTGCATTCATACGCGTAATCCGATTTAGGACTGCACAAAGCCGTAAAGGTGCTGTGCAGTTTCTTTTTTTATATGCTACTTGTACAATAAGAACAGAAGTGTAGTTGAAAGGGGACTTGGATGATGGAAGAGACTGTTAGGTTATTAGTGGTGGATGATGAGGACCGGATCCGCCGTCTTCTCACTATGTATTTATCCCGTGAAGGCTTCGAAATTGATGAGGCAATAGATGGAGCCGAGGCGATTGAAAAAGCGCTTGCGAATCATTATGACTGTATTTTGCTGGATTTAATGATGCCTGAAAAAGACGGTTTAGAAGTATTGCAGGAACTTCGAGATGAAAAGAAAATGACACCTGTCATCCTATTGACTGCGAAGGGCGAGGAATCGGATCGAGTGACAGGTTTTGAAACGGGTGCAGATGATTATATCGTCAAGCCGTTCAGTCCGCGTGAAGTTGTATTGCGCGTAAAGGCGATTTTGAGAAGATCGGTCACTTTCCCAGATTCAACAGCTGCGAACAGTTCAAAGGATCTCGTTGTCTTTCCGCAATTGACGATCGATCATGACGCACACCGTGTGACGGCGGAAGGGAAAGAAGTGAACTTGACACCGAAAGAATACGAATTGCTCTATTTCCTTGCAAAATCACCAGACAAGGTGTTTGATCGCGAGCAATTATTGAAGGAAGTATGGCACTATGAATTTTTTGGAGATTTACGCACAGTCGATACACATGTAAAAAGGTTGCGCGAGAAGCTGAGCCGTGTATCGGAAAGCGCTGCTAAAATGATTGTTACAGTTTGGGGTGTCGGCTATAAGTTCGAGGTTCCGAATGAATAGGATATGGCATTCAATCGTCGGGAAGCTATGGGCAACCATATTGCTTCTCGTTTCCTTTGTTCTCTTTATCGTCACTGTCCTACTACTTGAATTTCTAGACAATTTCCATACGAATCAGGCTGAGGATTCATTGCGCAGGGAAGCAACGACAATCGGAAAAATCGTTCTTGATCACGAAAACGAATCTGCGATGCGGCTTATCATTCAGGACATATTGGATAATGAAACGAATGCGATGATCATTGATTCAGACAAAGAAGTCCATTATTCATTTCATAAAGGATTGAATCAAGAAAAGATCGTGAAGAAAATTTTATCGGAACCAAAATTTTTCTCGAATATTGAAATCAATAAAAAAGTAGTAAAAGAAATGATTCTCCCATCTCTTGGAGATGAGAACGTCATGGAACAATTTCTTGTTCTCGTGTATCCGTATGATGAAGTTGACGGTAAAATCCAATCAATTGTCATGTACCAAAGCCTCGATGCCGTACACCGTACGACGAAAAGGACGACGAATATCGTTTTCCTATCAGCTTTCATCGCTTTCATTTTAACGACTATATTCGCTTTCTTCCTTTCCACGAAAATTACTTCTCCATTGCGCGGAATGAAGCAAGCCGCCTTTGAATTATCTAAAGGAAACTTTGAAACACGTCTACCGGTCATGCAAAATGATGAAATCGGCCAGTTGGCGACTGCATTCAACCAGATGGGCAGACAGTTGAAATACCAAATGGAATTGATCAAGCAGGAAAAGGAACAATTATCAAGTATCCTCACATCAATGACAGATGCAGTCATCACTTTCAATCGAGACTATTCGATTCTTTTAAGCAACCCGCAGGCAGAACGTTTATTGCAGAAATGGTATTTTGCCAATGGGGCCGATGATAAAGTGTTGCCGAAGGAAATTTTTCATATGCTGGAGCACGCAATCACATTTGCGGAGGAAGTCGAGGATGAGCTTGAAATAGGCGGCCAGTTTTACGGTATCTCGATAAGCCCCCTCTATAGCGAAAATAGCATTCGTGGTGCAGTAGCCGTGTTGCGGGATATGACTGATCAGCATAAGCTTGATAAGCTGAGATCCGATTTCATAGCAAATGTGTCTCATGAATTGAGGACGCCAATTTCCTTACTGCAAGGGTATAGCGAAGCGATCATTGATGATGTAATGACGAGTGACGAGGAACGAAATGAAATGGTGCAGATCATCCACGATGAATCGAAACGGATGAGCCGTCTCGTAACAGATCTGCTCGACCTCGCAAGGATGGAATCGGGCCATATGCGACTATACAAATTGAATTTCCCTCTCATTCCTTTCTTGGATAGAGTTCGAAATAAATTTATGCAAATCGCCCGTGATTCAAATGTGATGCTTACATTGGATTTTGATGAGAAAGACAAGGATATTGCCCTTTTTGCTGATGATTTCCGTTTGGAACAAGTGTTCACAAATTTGATTGATAATGCAATCCGCCATACGCCAGATGGAGGAAAAGTGACAGTTGGTGTCGAAAGAAAAGGGGATATGGTTGAAATTTCCGTCGCCGATACGGGGAGCGGCATACCGAAAGAGGATCTCCCGTTTATTTTCGAACGTTTTTATAAAGCTGACAAAGCACGGACGAGAGGTAAAGGCGGAACCGGTCTAGGGTTAGCGATTGCGAAAAACATCGTTGACTCGCATGAAGGACGGATTACTGCGGAACTAGGTGATACATCAGGTACCATCTTTAAATGCGTATTGCCAATCGGTCCGAAAGATTCAAATGCTGAAGAGTAAGCGACGGGAAAAAACGTCAGCAGGAAAAGTAAACGGGGATGAAACTTTTCATCTTGAATTACGACTAATGTATTGAACGGGGGGATTTTGTGGATGACTCCGTTTTCCACAGGCTATACGAGCAATATCATCAGGATGTTTTCAATTTCCTCATCTATATAACAGGAGATCGACATTCATCCGAAGATCTTATGCATGAAGTGTATGTCAGAGTGCTGAAAGCCTATGCTGGTTTTGAAGGGAAGAGCTCTGAAAAGACATGGCTCTTTTCCATCGCGAAAAATGTCGCCATTGACCACTTCAGAAAGAAGAATGTACGGCAAAAACATCAATTCGATAAGTTCGACTGGGAGCAAAGTGAGTTGCCTTCTACAGGAAATACTCCCGAAGAAATTGCATCGTTAAATGAAGAGATGAGACAGTTGCTTCGAATATTAGATACGTGCACAGGCGACCAAAAGATGGTGATCGTTTTGCGTTATTTCCAAGAGCTCTCTATAGCAGAAACGGCAGACACTCTTGGTTGGACCGAAGGAAAAGTGAAAACGACACAGCATCGAGCAATTAAAGCATTGCAAAAGAAATTGAATGCTCTTTCGGCAGAGGAGGGAAGATGAATGACAAACAATCAATGGGATGACGACAAACTGGAAAACCTTCTTCATTCCATGCCGAAAATTGAAGATAACCGTTCAAAAGAACAAATTTTGGAGCGGCTTAAACAAGATGAGCGCATGAAAAAAACGCGCCGAATGAATCCAAAGAAATGGATGCCTGTCATCGTGGCAGCAGCTGCATTGCTTCTCTTTAGTTTTATTATCCCTTCCATGCTTAACAGTAACAAGAATGATGGGGCAATGGAGGATTCGGGTGCTCCTCGTGCATTTAAAGCCGAACGGGCGATAGACTCCTCAACTGAAAATGAAGCAGCGGTGGAATCTGCAGATCCCTTTAATGCTTCTGATGCAACGGAGTCAGCAGCGCTGTCATCAGCAAATGTTGAAAGCCATGTCGTACTTGCAGACGAGTTTTTTGATTTTACTCCTTTTCAAATTGGATTAGTGGAATCTGCAAATGTTGTTCCTATCACATTCTTGATTCCTGATTCGCAGATCCGTTCTGATTTTCCTGATGGAAGTCCGTCAAGCATCGAGCTGTATAATAAATATGCAGCTGAATTTCCGGAAGAGGAACTTGGTTTCGACGACTATCATCCGTATAAAGGCAAGGTATATGAGGAAAATGGTATACTTCATCATCAAATCCCTGCCGAGCATTCGTATGATCTGTCATCTGCTATAGTAGATTTTTATTTCAATTCAATGAAAGAAACTTTTCTTGAATTTGAAAAGCTGCAGCTCGTCGATGAAAAAGGCAATCCGACTTCTTTTGAGAGTATTGGTAAATCCAATGCTGTCGACTTGAATAATCCGTTTCCTTATTATCGATATACAATGCCTTCCGGTAAAGTCTATTTAGCTCCATATGAGCCAGCTGGCACTGTTAATACAGTAGCGGAAGGACTCCTCGAAATGAAAGAAGTCAATGGGGATATTGTACAATCACTAATTCCCGATAATATAGACTATGAAGTACACATGGATGATGAAATAGCTGTTATTACGTTCAAAGAGCAATTGGATGTCACTGCTTTTGATCAAAATATTATGAATCAGATGATAGAAGGATTCATGCTTACGGCAAAAGGTTATGACAAGCAAGTCCGTCTCGAGAATGTAACCGAAGATAGCTTTGGCAAGTATGATCTGACAAAGACATTGCCAATGCCAATCGGCGGCAATCCAACATGGTTCACTCCATAATTAGGTAGGCAAGCGTTTTGTAAACAGAAGAGTTTACAAAACGCTTTTTTCTGGATACAATAGAGTTGTAATATAATATTGATTCATCTTCGGGGCAGGGTGTAATTCCCGACCGGCGGAAATGGAAGTTCAACTTCCTAGCCCGCGAGCGTAACAGCTGATTCCGGTGAGATTCCGGAGCCGACAGTATAGTCTGGATGGGAGAAGGTGAAGGTGCAGCCGTCTTTTTGTGTTGTCTACAAAAAGGGTGCTTATTTAAGTATGGGAATGTGTAAAGGGAATTCACCTTTATTGCAAACCTCTATTTAATGTTGCCTTTTAAAACTCTCCCTAAAGCTCAGTTGCTTTAGGGATTTTGTTTTGGACAACAAAAAGCGGTTAGACCTTTCCTCTTTTGAAGTGAATCGCAAAAGGAGAGAGGAACAAAATGAACAATAAGAAATTACGCAGGATGATTCTCATCGCAATCCTGGGAAGCATTTCAACGGTATTGATGCAATTGAATTTCCCGCTGCCTGCATTGCCAGCATTCCTGAAAGTCGATTTCAGTGAAATTCCAGCTGTATTGGCGATCATGACGATGGGTCCTGTGGCAGGTATCGCAGTTGAATTGCTTAAAAATGTATTGCATTGGTTTTTATCGGGAAGCCCTACAGGTGTACCGGTAGGCGAGCTTGCAAACTTTGTAACTGGCGTCCTTTTCATTATGCCAATCTACTTCATCTTTAAGAAGGTTCAAAATACAAAAGGCCTGACAGCTGGCTTAATTACCGGAACGGTTATTATGGCTGTCGGAATGAGCGCATTGAATTATTTTGTGTTCTTGCCAATGTACACGTACTTTTTGAATATGCCTGCTTATACAGGAGAGGCAATGTTCAATGTTATCGTACTAGGGATTCTTCCTTTCAATTTAATAAAAGGCATTATGCTGATGGTTATTTCGTTGCTGCTGTATAAGAGCATGAGCAAATGGATCGACCAACAAAACCGTCAGTTGACGATGTAATAACTATAGATTTCATGGGTATGTGAACAGATAATTGTTCACATACTCTTTTTTTATACTTCTTGAATCTCCTTATAACTTGCAGATATTACTAATATTATCGATTATAAAGTGTTATACTTGTTGTACAAATTCGAATACTTTTAACAGGTGAAAAGGACAGATACTAAATTATATTACGAGAGTTAGACAACTTAAAGGGAGCAAAACAATGTTTTTCTTATCACGTGAACGACAGGAAGTTTTTGAGGCAGCACATACATATCCGTTTGAGGAAGAGATCGATGGTGAATTTGAAAAATATTTATATGAAAATTTAGTGCACTACATAGATGTCTTTCCACAAAATTTTCAATCTCAAATTATAGAACGAACATTATTTCGAAATGATACGTCAATGCATGAATTTAAAGAATGGTGTAAAGAGATTATTGAACAGTTCATAACTAAGAGCAATGCGATTTATGAAACGCGTGATTCAATAGTAGAACGCTTTCATCCATCTGCACAAACCGTTTTTTCTCAGTCATTTCATGACGGTGAGATTATTAATGCTGAGGAACAAGGAACTGAATTTACGCTTCTATTAGATATGAGAGGCGGCTTTTCAGTTGAGTCAATTGTGCAGTTAGTGTTTCATGGTGCACAAACTGAGGGCGAGCTTGAAGGCTACTATGTATATGACGAGCTAATAAAAATTGAAGATAGATTTGGATTACGAGTTTTGTCTAGCTTTGGAAGTTCTTATAGCGAATGGACGATTTATTTCAAAGAAGTCACAGCAAATTACTTATACCGTCCTGCTGTTTATATTGAACCGGGAGAAATTGTTACGTGGGATGATTACGTTTCTGCGCTCAATCAAGACGACAAATATTATATTATAAAAGACATGCGCTTTATAGAGATTGATTTGGGTAGTCTCTCACAAACGAAGAATGGTATTTTCGCTGGAGAGATTTTCGTAGGAGAAAATTTTAATGAGGCAAGAGAGCGAATTTACTGCGCAACTTACGAAGATCCTTATGCACATTTGAGTGAGCCGATTCCGACTGATGAATTGATAGTTGCTATGTTTGATCCTGACCAAAATATTCGAGTACGTGCCTTCAATACGATTTTTGCACTAGGAGAAGATGTAGCATATATCGTTAATATGGCGCTTCGTAAAGCGAATGTAAGTCCAGATGAAGATATGTATTTTGACATTCTAGCAAGTCATTTTAATCAACTTGGTTGTTTAGAGGATGATGTAAAACTGAAATGGCTTATGAAATAAGAAGAGAGATGTTAAATAAAACAAAGAGGTGTGACTGATGAGCGATCGATTTGAATTAAGTTTTAAAAACAAGGTAGTGAGAATGTGGTTGCTTCTTATGATACCGACTGTCATTGTACAAATATGTCTCACACAGTTTACTGCACTACCGAGAGAAATCCCTGCACTAATTCCTGCCATTCCATTGACGATCTTTTTTATATGGCTTTATCTGCATAAAAGGAAACAAAAGAAAGAGCATTTTGTTGTCTAATTGTTTATTTTCAATAATCGGATTGGTACTGGCACAAATGAAGCATAAAATTAGTAATTTCAAATCGTTTCCAAATACGCAATATGCTTTTTCTATTAACGGAGTTCTTATTGAATAAGTAGGTGCGCCTTTTGGTGTGGTAGCTTTGCTGTTTAGGGTGGAAGGTGAAAGTAATGACAATAGAAATTAGACCAATCCAACAAACAGATCTCATGGATGTAGTCGGATTGATGGGTGAATTAGGTTATCCTACAAATCTCGAAGAATTAACGAAGCGGTTCGGGTTACTTCAAAATCATCTAGATTATGAAGCGTTAGTAGCTGTTCAAAACAATCATGTTATAGGTTTTGCGGGGGTATGTAAGGCACTTGCATTTGAGTTTACAGGTATATATGTGCGTATTATTGCGTTTGTTGTAAGTTCCAAACAACGTCAGCAAGGGATTGGAACAAAGCTATTAAAAGCATGTGAAGAATGGGCAATTCAACAAGGTGCAGTAGCTATAACTTTAAATAGTGGCAATCGAGAAGAGCGTCACGCGGCACATCATTTTTACTCTAGCAATGGCTATGTAGGGAAAAGTACAGGATTTTCAAAAAAGTTAATTTGAGATCAAGTGGTAGGAGGGAGCAATAATGTTCACTGATTTTTATGGTGATTTCAATTCAGTAGTTGTTGCTTTGTTGTGTTGGTGGATAGCTTTGCTTTTTTTTCAAAGGGTTGCGTATCGTTATCCTAAAAATAGTAGTTGGAAGAAAGATGTTGTTTTCACTTTTTTCCAAAGCATATTTGTCATACTTTCTCTTCCTATCTTTGCCTATTTCATTGGCCCTTAATAAATATGTCATTGAATTAAGACTCAATTTTTACTCCATAGCAACTTACTTAAAAAGAAAGAGACAAAGATATACTTTGGGGGAATTCAAATGAAAAAGCCAGTAATAGTAATCCTAACCATGTTAATAGAAATGGGATTGTTGTGGGCTATATCCATATTGATCAAATGGAATCTTATGGAGTTTCTTTTCATAGGGAGTTTATTACTATTTGCTATACCATGGTTGTTTCTATATTTTAATAATCAAAACCAAAACGTATATAACGCAAGTGTAAGAGGAATGACGGGGCAGGATGCAGGAGGAGTTAAATTGTTCCGATTTCGTTTTTCACCAATCATTCTAGGTTTAGTCTTGTTTATGGTTTTAAGTTTTTGTTTGACTGTTTTCTATTACTACGAATACTTTATCGAACTGACATTGTTTATACATGTAGCAAAGGGATAAAATCGGCGAAAAGTGTCCACCTGTAACGAAAGCAACGATTGATAGACTGGGTATACAACAAAAAGAGGCTATCCGGATTACATATCTCCGGCAGCCTCTTTGATTGCTTTACGTCCAGCTTCAGGCGCTATTAGGGTGCCTTAATTTTTGCCAAAAACGCAGAAATACGGCAAATCGAACCCTTCGCAGTTCCATTTGCTCAGGTCATAAGCCAGCCCTGCTGCAAGGCAAATTGCGCCGTTTCGCATGTGCGTCTTATGCATGTCGCATCTGAGCGAGCGCCCTCGGCTTTTGCTTATTTAGTCTTCATATTTTAATGGATCGCCATCGAACGGTGCGTCCGCGACTTTGATCGAATCAGTCGGGCAGCCGTCAAATGCGTCTTCCATATCTTCCAATAGTTCTTCTGGAACTTCTGTAACGCCCGTGTTATCATCAAGAATAACGTAGGCAATCCCCTCATCGTCATAATCGTAGATGTCAGGTGCAGCAGCGCCGCAAGCTCCACATGCAATACATGTGTCCTGGTCAACGATGGTGTATTTTTTGCAAGTCATTGACGTTCTCTCCTCTTTTCTCCGCACTATCTGATTAGTTCCCTTATCATTCTAAAGCTGTTTTCATTTGTTTTCAACAAAAAAACATACTTTTCAGGGGGGCATGTCATGAATTTGTCAATAATTCTACTATTTATCATAAGCAAAATGAATGGACAACGGACTTTGAATGCTGGACTCCATTTGCTTCGTGGAAAGAAATCCGGGCAAACTTTGCAAGATGTTGACTATTTCAACGTCAAACATTTATTTGGCATCTTGCCAAAATTAGACGAAGCAACCTATTTGGAAGTTGCAGATGAATTAAAGGACATGGGATTCATTGTCCAAGTTGAAAAGTTTATTCGTATCACTGAGGCGGGGGAAAAGGCATTAAAAGGGATTCCCGAATTCCACTTCAGCGGATGGGATTATAGAGGACGGGAAATGATCTTTTTCAGCAGACTTTCATTGCTCGTCCAAACCCTATCTTATATGCGTGAAAGGGACACGTCATTCATACCGATTCAAAAAGATCGGGAAATCCAGCTTTTCGTTAAGAGACTCTTAGATAGACAACCGGTTACAGATCCTAGTTTTGCTAAATACATAGGTTATGAATTAAAAAAAGCTCTTAAGATTAGCGGAATGACAAATATACAAAAATATATATTCGCTTGCCGGTTAACTGGAAGATTAGAAACTGCGAAGACGTGGGAGCAATTGTCGATCGACCTAGATGAGCCGACCGATACGCTTCGTCTGCTATTCATCGAAAGCTTACATAGACTTTTACGTGCACTTGAACAATCGGATGATTTTCCGTATCTTAAACAAATTGCCTACGATATCAAAGTGCATACGTATTTGACTGATTCCGCTTTGCAAACGAAACGGTTATTTGAACAAGGGTATTCCATGGAAAGCATCGCGACCATACGAAAATTGAAAATGAGCACGATTGAAGACCATATTATCGAAATAGCAATGGATGATAAGAATTTCCCACTAACACATTTCGTTGCAGAGGAACAAATCCGCGCGGTAGTTTCGAAATCGGCTGAAATGGGGACGAAGCGACTAAAACTTTTGAAAAATGAATTTGAAACACTTTCCTATTTTAAAATCCGTCTCATTTTGGCAGCTAGTAACGAAGGGAGGGTGGATGAATGATGGATTTGAAGGAGATTTTACAAGAGCGATTTGGATATGAAAACTTCCGCCCGGGACAAGAAGAAGTGATTCGTCACGTTTTGACCAAAAAGGACACGATTGCCATTTTGCCTACAGGGATGGGTAAATCTCTTTGTTATCAGTTGCCAGGGACTCTTATGGAAGGCGCTGTCCTCATCATCTCTCCGCTCGTCTCATTAATGGAAGACCAGACGATGCGGATGCGGCAAAGTGGCGAAAAACGTGTAATCGCATTGAATTCTTTCCTTCATTACCCTGAACGGCAAAGAATCGTCGCCCAGCTTCATCACTATAAATTTATCTTTATTTCTCCTGAGATGCTTTCCCAAGAATCATTTGGACGACAATTAAACCGATTACAAATTTCGTTAGTTGTTGTCGACGAAGCACACTGTATTTCCCAATGGGGTTTCGATTTTCGTCCGGATTATTTACGCATTGGAGACTTCTTGAACGAAATGGGCCGTCCTCCAATATTAGCTTTGACTGCTACGGCAGATGAAAAGGTGTTGAACGATATTCAGCAATATCTTCGAATGGAGAAGCCCTATGTAGTACGTCATTCATTGGACCGTCCGAACATTTCCTATTCAATTCACGAAGTGTATTCAATTGCTGAAAAAACTGCTTGGATCAAAGATAGGGTAATGCAAACGGCAGGACCTGGAATCATTTACGCGTCCTCGAGAAAACGTGCAGATGAATTGGCTTTCGAACTCCAGTTGGAAGGTGTAGCTGTACAATCCTATCATGCTGGGAAGGACCAAGATGACCGAGCCATCATTCAAGATCAGTTTCTCAATGGCACTCTTGAATGGATATGTGCAACGAATGCATTTGGAATGGGGGTCCATAAAGACGATATCCGACAAGTGATCCATGACCACCTTCCCCCCACAGTTGCCGCATATATGCAAGAAATCGGTAGAGCGGGAAGGGATGGCCGTCCGGCTGCAGCAACGTTGCTATATATGCCGACTGACGAGCATACGACAAGTTTCATCATTCAATCAGACATGCCTAGTGAAAACGAAATCCGTCATTACTACAAGTTGATGGATGAAGGACACACTTCTGAGAAAGCAGCCGAGTTAGCTAGTTTGACAGAGACGGGAAAACGGGTAATTGATTATTATACGGAGCGATATTCACTGGATGAAATACTGTTACGATTTGAGGGGCTTTCAAATGAAAAGAACGTACAACTTCAGCAAATGACCCATATAGTCAAATGTGGAGAATGCATCCGGCAAGCTGTTCTATTGTATTTTGGGGAAATATGTCGGAGTAAACCTGACGAATGCTGTTCGAATTGCGGGCTCAGTCCAGTTGGTTGGCTTACGGAAAAAGTAATTAGGAAGAGTAGTAAGGAGAGAGTTAGCTGGGATGAAAGAATTACGATTCTACTTGGATAACAGGTCTGATTCCCGTTTACTTTTACGACAATATTCGTCATAATATAAAGAAGAGCACCACTGAATAGGAGAATATGTCGATGAAAAATAATGATTACAAAGTTGAATTCGAAGAGCATCGAAGAGAGATTGAGCTTGATCGCGATGAAGAGGCGATTTTGCCATCGCGAGCAGAACGGCATGGAAAACGCCGCAAGCAGAAGACTGCTTCCAGTCATACGACAATCAATGTAATCCTAGGCATTTTTACATTCATTCCGATTTTAATTTTTGTCTATGTCATTTATAACTTTTACTTTGGATCAGATAGCGGATCCGCAAAGGTCGATAACCCGGAATATTCTGTAGAGTATGGTATGAATACATCTTCTGGGAATAGTGAGAAACCCAGCTCGATTGTAGCGGATTCTGAAGAAGAAAAAGAGGATGAGCGCCAGTCCGAAGGGGATACTGACAAAGCAACTGCGGAAGAGTCGACAGCTGATTCCAATAAAAAGCCTGTAACTGTTACTCCGCCTACCGTTGAGAAAAAAGAAACACCGAAAGTTACGGAGAACCCAAAAGCGGAAGAAAAACCAAAATCCGAAAACAAGACAGAGACAAATACGAGTAGAACGCATATTGTAGCAGCGAATGAAACACTTTATCGAATTTCCGTGAACTATTACGGTTCCGATGCAGGTATCGATAAGATTAAAAAAGCGAATGGACTTTCATCCAATGATATAATGGCAGGGCAAAAGCTAATTATCCCGTGAATGACTCCAAAGAAATGAAAGAAAAGGCAAAGTCGGTTCTTTGCCTTTTTCTTATGGCAGGTGCGAAATGAAAATTGTGTTAACGAGTTTAGCGAGTGTTTTTGGGATATTCGTAAGTATACTTGCATATATGTTCTTTTATGCAAACCGTAAAAATGTCATCCACCACTCTTTTTCTGTTCGAAAAAAAAGCGGGGAAGGCAAGGAGTTGTCCGTTTTTTTTATTTCGGATATTCACAGACGACGGATCGATAGACAACTGTTGAAAAAAATTCAATTACATGGAGTAGTTGATATTGTAATAATAGGCGGAGATCTTGCGGAAGGTGGGGTTCCGCTTTCGACGATTGACCGTAATGTAGAAAGACTTTCAGAGATTGCTCCGTTATATTTCATTTGGGGAAACAATGATCGTGAAGTCGGTGAAAATGTAATTCGAGATATTATTAAAAAGCACGGCGGTACGATACTGGATAATTCAAATGCAAAAATTGAGAGTCACCCGCTATGGGGGATTTGTGGGACAGATGATCCTTCGAGCGGCAATGTCGACGTTGAGGCGGCTCTGCAAGACGCTGAAAATTATTCTTACTTAATTGTCGCGACCCACACGCCATCCCTATTCCGGAAAGTGGAGAGAATTTGTACACCTGAATTGATGGTTGCAGGTCATATGCACGGGGGGCAAATTAGACTCGGCAATATTGCTATGCATCCATTAGGTCAGTTTACAGAAGCCGATGGAAAGGCGAAACTAATAAGTAATGGATATGGCACATCTATAGTCCCGCTACGTTTGGGGGCGGCTCCGGAAAGCCATGTCATTACGATAAAATATTAAATGACGAAGCAAGCCGCGTTTGATTGTAAGGAGAATGATGAAATTGATTTACAAAGATGCAATTGTGATTGGCGGCGGGCCATGTGGGCTATCCGCTGCGATTGAATTGAAAAATATAGGTTTGGATGTATTAATAATTGAAAAAGGAAATATCGTCAATTCGATTTACCGTTATCCGACACACCAGACATTTTTCAGCTCAAGCATCAAGTTGTCTATCGGGGATATTCCATTCATTACAGCGAAGGAAAAGCCGAAAAGGAACGATGCACTAGTCTATTATCGAAAAGTGGCGGAGCTGAAGGAGCTTCCGATTAATAGTTTTGAAAAAGTTGAAACGGTAGAGAAAATGGATGGACATTTCACTGTGAAAACGGATCTGGCTAGCTACAAAGCGAAGTTTGTTATCGTCGCGACAGGATACTATGATAACCCGAACACGTTAGATGTTCCTGGAGCTTCGTTGCCGAATGTGTTCCATTACTTCAAGGAGGCTCATCCTTACTTCGGTAGGAAAGTCGTTGTCATCGGAGGCAAGAACTCTGCGGTAGATGCTGCCATCGAATTGGCAAAAGCCGGTGCGTACGTGACTGTTATTTATAGGGGTGCCGAATATTCCCCTAGTGTTAAACCATGGATTCTTCCTGGCTTTGACAGTTTGGTTCGAAGCGGGGAGATCGATATGCATTTCAATTCGCAAGTCGTAAATATTACTACTAACTCTGTAACATTTGAAAATGATGGAGTTTGCACAACAATTGACAACGACTATGTATTCGCGATGGTCGGTTATCACCCTGACCATAGTTTTCTGAAAGGGATGGGCATCGCGATAGACGACGAGACTGGCAGGCCATTCTTTGATGAAGAGACGATGGAATCGAATGTGGAAGGGCTGTATATTGCGGGTGTCATTGCTGCAGGCAATAACTCCAATGAGATTTTCATAGAGAACGGGCGCTGGCATGGTAATTTGATTGCCAAACATATTCAACTGACTTCCAATTCTCAAAAATAACGGTTGCGATCACATCGCACGGAAGGGGGCGTGAGGGTTTGATCATATTGCTGACTGTAGCGATTGCGCCGGGCTTGGCGTTATTCAGCTATTTTTACTTGCGAAAACAGATTGCAAAAGAACCTTCACGCACATTATTTCATACGTTCATTTATGGAGCGATGATGACCTTTCCGATTATGTTCATACAGCACGTCTTTGAAGAGGAAAACATCATTCCGAATGATTTCTTTCGTAATGCAATCTTTACTAGTTGGATTGAAGAATTTTTCAAATGGCTTATCTTATTAATTGCGATTTTCAAGCATGTTGAATTCGAAGATGCATACGATGGCATCCTGTATGGTGCAAGCGTGTCTCTCGGATTTGCAACAGTCGAAAATATACTATACTTATTCATCTTCGGCTTAGACACGGCGTTTATAAGGGCTCTTCTACCCGTATCAAGCCATGCGCTTTTCGGAGTTGTTATGGGGTATTACTTAGGAAGGGCAAAGTTTACTACGATCTCCAATCGAAAAGGCATGCTGTTCTTCGCCTTTTTTGCGCCATTCATTCTCCATTTCATATACAATGGCATATTAGGTGTGAGTGACTTATCACTCTATTTAATAATTCCATTTATGTTCTATTTATGGTGGTTCGGATTGACTCGTGTTAAACGCGCTCATACATTTGCGATGCAACAATTCAGGAACAAGGCCCAAATAGAGATGAAATGAATTGCATTTGAAAAGAATAATAGAAGAATTTTTTTTTATGAAGATCCGGCGAATCAGCTGGATTTTTTTTTATGCCCTCAAGATAATAAAAAGATTTTGTTTGGACAAACTGAGAGAAAGGAGGGCATGAAATTGAAGAAATTAGTAATGCGATTAGTGGCTATAGTGTTATTGCTTGGAACAGCATATGCAACTTCCCCGGTTACTATCGATGCATTCAGTGCGCGCGATCTTGCTAGAGGGGCAACAGGGGATGATGTTATCGAACTACAGGCGAGACTTCAATACATCGGATTTTATAACGGGAAAATCGACGGTAAATTCGGTTATGGGACCTATTGGGCTTTACGTAATTTCCAAGAGAAATACGGTTTGCCGATAGATGGTATTGCAGGCTCGACAACAAAAAAGAAACTGACTGCAGCATCCTCATACGATGAAAAATTTGTTATGGATAACTTGAAACAAGGAAATCAGTTCACCCACTATGGAGGGACAGCGCTTTCCGCACAGGTGAAGAAAGGGGGAGGTGCAAACGAAAACGTCCATCTACCTTCCAAATATACTGAGCAAGACTTAAAGCTATTGGCAAATGCCGTTTATGGGGAAGCGAGGGGAGAACCTTATGAAGGGCAAGTAGCCGTTGCGGCCGTCATCTTGAATCGGGTGGAGCATCCCGATTTTCCAGACACGGTCAGTGGCGTCATCTTTCAACCTTTAGCTTTCACTGCGGTAGCTGATGGTCAGATTTGGCTGGAGCCGAATGAACGGGCGAAGGAAGCGGTTCTAGATGCATTGAATGGCTGGGATCCTTCTGAAAACGCCATTTATTATTTTAACCCAGTCACTGCGACGAGTAAGTGGATTTGGTCGAGGCCACAAATTAAAAAGATCGGCATGCATATCTTCTGCTATTGATGTTATGTGAAAGGTGGATTGAAAATGGCTCTGTAAGGAAGGGCTGTTATATTAACTATGAAAAAAATAATATTTGTGCTTGCCTATGCGTTAGTCGTCGTTTCCGTCTTCGCTTTTACGGAAGCGAAAGAAAATCAAAAGTTAGCCATCGTATTGTCCAACCAATATGCAAACCAAATGGCGGAAGCTTCGGAAAAGCTGGATGAACTTAATTCCGCAGTGAAACAAACGCTTCTATTCAATAATTCAGAGGGATCGAAAAAGGCGAGGGAGAATATTTGGAGACTCTCTTCCGATATTAAGAGCTCTGTTGCATCGCTCCCATTAGATTCGAGTTTTTCGACATCTTGGATGAACTATCTTGGGAGGGTCGGTAATTATGCAAAAGAAGCGGATCGACTATCGGACCCAGATGAATATTACAATGTAATGTCACAAGCCTCAAAAAATTTAGGAGTAATGCAAGATGAATGGAGAGTAGCGACAACAGGGCTTATTGACGGTCAATATTCGATGAAAGAATGGACGAATCGGTTGAGTTCGGAAAAAAATGATTCCAATTGGTCAGGTATGGGTGCTTCCGTTAAACAATATTCAGAAGCGGACTTCCCACTCACAGCTAGTGAGTCGGATGCTATGAAAAAGAAGGAATTAAAAAATATTGATGAAGCGAAAGTAACGCAAGCAGAAGCGGTAGAGCGGTTCAAGACTTTGTTTCCCCAAGTATCTAACGATGTGATTGGTGTGGAAAAGAGTAAGCCAGGATCTCCGTATCCGTTCTATCATATACGATTCTCCGATGGTGAATCCATCGGCTATATCGACATTACCGAAAAAGGCGGTCATGTTCTTTCTTATCTTTCCGAAAGGCCATTTGGCAAGAAGGCTCTTCCATTTGAAGACATTAAACAAAGCGCGTCGGAATTTCTAAAGGCTGCTGGTTATAAAGACCTCGTCTATGAAGAATCGAGAGAGAACAGCACATCATGGCATTTTGTATTTGTAAGGAAAGATCCGTTTTACGATGCAAAAGTGTTTTCAGACGTTATCCATTTGAAACTTGCAAAGGATACAGGAGATATTATCGGCTTGAACGCTGCAGAATACATCCGGAAAGAGAAATTGCATAGACAGTCCATCAAGAAAATTGACTGGAATGAATTCTTCCATAAAGATGTACAAATCGTACAAGATGAGTTCGCTTATGTGGAAAATGAAAGACTAGAACAAAGACTGGCTCATTATTTAAAAGTCACTCGTGATGAACATGGCCATACTGGAACATACAATGTTATCGTTGATACCGAAACTTTCGAAGTGATCAAAACGGAAAAGCTTGAATGATACGAACGTAGTTCAAATGGTCTGAAATTCAATATTGGAATTTATGCCTACTCATGACATAATAGATATATCTATTTAAAGGTAGGTGTAATCCAATGCGGCTTTCAATTGGTGCGACTTTAACAATCGATAAGGATTTCACCGAACGCGGTGACAAGTTTAAAAGTAAAGTGGTCGATTTTGGAGATGGCTTTGTCATGATCGATTACCCGGCCCATATCGATTCGGGCAAAACCGCATTCTTCATGGATGGGACTCAGTTACTAGTCTCCTTCATTGAGAATAAAATGTCTTATGCTTTTCGTGCTGAAGTGACAGGTAGGGTGAATAATGGAATTCCGATGTTGAAATTGACGTATCCGGGTGATGACCAATTAATCAAAATACAAAGACGTGAATTTGTCAGAGTGGAAACTGCCATTGATGTCGCTGTCGATTTTGGAGGCTTCTTTCAACAATTCGTAGCGGAAGATATAAGCGCTGGCGGTGTTGCACTGAATATCGGTCAAGCGGATTCTTTTGACGAGGTTGAAACTGTTGAGTTGA
Source organism: Sporosarcina sp. SAFN-015 (assembly GCF_059415085.1). Classification (NCBI taxonomy): domain Bacteria; kingdom Bacillati; phylum Bacillota; class Bacilli; order Caryophanales; family Caryophanaceae; genus Sporosarcina; species Sporosarcina sp. SAFN-015. The sequence goes on along the minus strand of NZ_JBPFDR010000003.1, from coordinate 157,275 downwards.
CAATTGTATTGCCATTTGTCAATGATGATATTAAGTATATTCGAACTGAAGCGAAAGCGGTGCGAATTTGGGAAAAGGATGAAAGGCGGATTGCCTCTATGCAATTTTCCGGAATCGATACGACAGATAGGCAGAACATCATCCGATTTTGCTTTGAAAGGCAATTGCAGGCAAGAAATGCAAAGTAAAGGATTACTTAGGGGAAAGACCTGTTTGTTCAGGACTTTTCCCTTTTCTATTAAAAAGCTGAATATGGTACAATGTTTTCGAATTGAATTCGGGGGTAGATGATATGTTAAAAGGTTTTATCATTGCAATTGACGGACCTGCAGCTGCAGGTAAAAGTACGATTGCAAAAAAGATTGCACAAAAATTACATTACACCTATATCGATACAGGGGCGATGTATCGCGCTTTGACGCATAAAGCAATTCAGTCTGGCATAAATATGGATAGTGATCACGATTTGGCGAAGTTACTCGAGGAAACTGAAATTCTTTTAATTCCCGATAATAATGGCGGCCAAGCTGTATTGATCGACGGAGTAGATTGTTCTGACGAAATTAGATCACAGAAAGTGACTGCTTCCGTATCCAAAGTAGCTGCACATTCAACAGTCCGGAAATTAATGGTGGATAAGCAGAGGGACCTTGCGAAAGGTACAAGTGTCGTCATGGACGGTCGTGATATTGGCACAGCAGTTTTACCCGACGCTGATTTGAAAATTTTCATGACTGCTTCAGTCGATGAAAGGGCGGAAAGGCGTTTTCAAGAAAATGAAAAGCGTGGAATCCATTCATCGCTCAGCCGTCTGAAAGAAGAGATCGAACAGCGCGACCGTGCTGACAGTGAACGGAAAGTGTCTCCTTTGAAGAAAGCGGAGGATGCAGTCCTACTCGATACGACGTCGTTGTCCATCGAAGAAGTCGCCGACAAAGTGATAGAGCTCGCGGAAATGAGGATGGAACGATGAATCTATATCCATTTGGAAAATCTCTCGTTAGTACGATATTCTATCCCCTTTACAGGATCAAAGTAATAGGCAAAGAGAATTTCCCTACAAAAGGTGGGATACTTCTCTGCACGAACCATATAGATAATTTTGATCCACCTGTTGTCGGTATTACTTGTCCGAGAACTGTTCATTTCATGGCGAAGGAAGAACTTTTCAAAGTTCCTATCTTGAAAACTATTCTTCCTCAAGTAAACGCATTTCCCGTAAAACGGGGGATGAGTGACAGGGAAGCATTCAGAACCGCTTTGAAATTATTGCGTGGCGGCGAAGTTGTCGGCATGTTTCCTGAAGGGACAAGAAGCAAGACTGGAGAGCTTGGAAAGGGGCTTGCTGGTGCGGGCTTCTTTGCGTTAAAAGGCGATGCAGACGTAATGCCTTGTGCAATCATAGGGCCGTATAAGCCATTCCGTAAGTTAAAGGTAGTCTACGGCAAGCCGATAGAGATGGCTCCTTACCGCGAAAGGAAGGCATCTGCGGAGGAAGTGACGGAAGTGATCATGAACGAAATCCGCAACCTTTTGGAGCAACATAAATAAATTGATAAGGGTAATTTTTTGTTTTTATGCATCGATTCGAATAATATAGAGATAGGATTCATTATGGAGGAGGACTACATATGACTGAAGAAATGAATTTAGATGAATTGAACGGATATAAAGAAGGTGACCGCGTCACTGGAAAAGTCACAAAAATCGAAGACAAATCCGTTTTAGTCGAAATTACTGGAGCGCCTTTTGATGGTGTCATCCCCATCAGTGAACTATCGAGTCTGCACATTGAAAAGGCTTCTGACGCAGTACAAGTCGGTGATGAACTTGAATTGATCATCACGAAAGTGGAAGATGAAAATTATGTCCTTTCCAAACGGAAAGTCGATGCGGAAAATGCATGGGATTCCTTGGAGGAAAAATTCAATAATCAAGAAACTATTGAAACAGAAGTGAAGGATGTCGTAAAAGGTGGACTTGTTGTCGACCTCGGCGTTCGCGGTTTTATCCCGGCATCACTTGTAGAAGATCATTTTGTTGAATCATTTGAAGATTATAAAGGCCGCACGATGGAATTTAAAATCGTAGAAATGGACAAGGAAAAAAATCGTCTTATCCTTTCTCATCGTGCTGTCCTACAAGAGGAAAAGGCGAACAAGAAAGAAGAAGTGCTTGAACAACTGAAAGAAGGTCAAGTGCTTGAAGGAACAGTTCAGCGTATCGCTTCTTTCGGAGCTTTCGTAGATATCGGCGGAGTCGATGGCTTGGTTCATATTTCACAACTTTCCCATGAGCATGTCGAAAAGGTGTCCGATGTCTTGAAAGAAGGCGAAAAAGTGAAAGTGAAAGTCCTTTCGGTCGATCGCGATTCAGAACGGATTTCATTATCAATTAAAGAAACATTGCCTGGACCGTGGGAAAACATCGAAGAGAGAGCGCCAAGAGGCTCAATACTTGAAGGTACTGTGAAACGTCTCGTTTCCTACGGCGCATTTGTCGAAGTATTTCCTGGAGTGGAAGGCCTTGTCCATATTTCTCGAATTTCCCATCAGCATATCGGTACGCCGCATGAAGTGTTGGAGGAAGGTCAAAAAGTTGATGTGAAAGTTGTCGATGTGAATGCGGAAGAGAAGCGCCTTTCCCTTAGCATCAAAGATCTTCTCGAGAAGGAAGAAACCGAGTCATACGGTGATTATGAAATGAAAGAAGAAACAGGTTTCTCCTTGAGCGATGTCATCGGAGATCAGTTGAAAAAGTTCACTGAGTAATATTTGTCAAATTATCGAACAAACGAATGAAACACAACTGTATGGGTGATGGTGCTTACATAGGCATCATCCCTTTTTTGTGCGTCTAGACTCCGTGCGTCAGAGTCTCGAGTCGCTTGGGCCCGCACGATGCGGGTCATGCAGTCGTTGTCGCAGGAAGCGACGGTCTTAGACTGCCTTCCTGCCGCCAAAAAGGCAAAGTGCGCCTTTCCGGCATGTCCTCCAGCTCTTGTCGGGACTAGGCTGGCGCCCTGCGCTTTTGTTCTGTATAATACACAAGAGATATACTGGAAGGGTGTTTTAATTATGAATAAACCAACCGTAGCGATCGTTGGAAGGCCGAACGTAGGAAAGTCTACCATCTTCAACCGTATCGTTGGAGAACGAATTTCGATTGTAGAGGACGTGGCCGGCGTAACGAGGGACCGGATATATAGTTCGGCAGATTGGCTCTCGCATGATTTTAATTTGATTGATACTGGCGGTATTGATATTGGGGATGAGCCATTCCTGGAACAGATTAGGCTCCAGGCGGAAATTGCGATTGACGAAGCGGATGTCATCATCTTTTTGACGAATGGACGAGAAGGTGTGACGGATGCAGATGAGCATGTTGCTAAAATTCTGTACAAAACGAAGAAGCCGATCGTGTTAGCGGTGAATAAAATCGATAATCCGGATATGCGTGATATGATCTATGATTTTTATTCACTCGGTTTTGGCGACCCGTATCCAATTTCAGGCTCTCATGGAATCGGCCTTGGTGATTTGCTCGATGCTGTTGCTGCAAGTTTCCCGGAACCGGGTGAAGAAATCGAAGAGGATGATGTCATCCGCTTTTCACTGATCGGTCGGCCGAACGTAGGTAAATCATCGCTCGTTAACGCACTTCTTGGAGAAGACAGGGTTATCGTAAGCGACGTTGCCGGAACGACTACGGATGCTATTGATACTTCTTATGAGTTCGAAGGTCAGAAATACAAGATCATCGACACAGCAGGCATGCGGAAAAAAGGCAAAGTGTATGAGAATACGGAGAAATACAGCGTGTTGCGTGCGTTGAAAGCAATCGACCGGTCTGATGTCGTCTTGATCGTCATTAACGGAGAGGAAGGGATCCGCGAACAAGATAAGCGTATTGCTGGCTATGCAGAAGAGGCTGGGAAAGGCATCATGTTTGTAGTGAATAAATGGGATGCTATCGAGAAAGACGATAAAACGATGAATCGTTTTACGGAAGATATCCGTAAAAACTTCCTCTTCCTTGATTACGCGCCAATTGCCTACGTATCAGCAAAAACGAAGCAGCGTGTCACAACATTGTTCGATCAAATTAAAATGATTAGTGAAAACCATGCAATGCGCATCCAATCGAGTGTTTTGAATGAAGTAATCGAAGATGCAGTCGCACGCAATCCAGCCCCTTCGGATAAAGGTCGCAGGCTGCGTATTTATTATGCGACGCAAGTGGCGATTAAACCACCGGTCTTCATTGTGTTTGTCAATGAACCGGAATTGATGCATTTTTCTTATGAACGTTTTCTACAAAATCGTCTAAGAGAATCATTCGGGTTTGAAGGGACACCAATCCGACTTATAACACGAGCTAGAAGTTAAATGAGGTGAAGATATTGGAAAGAGTGTCAGTAATCGGGGCAGGAAGCTGGGGGACCGCAATTGCGTTTGTCCTTGCAGAAAATGGACATGATTGCCTGCTATGGACGAGAAGGGCTGAACAAGCCGCTGAAATCAATGACCAGCATACGAATGCTTCGTATTTGCCAGGCATAACATTGCCAGCTAATTTGAAAGCAATCTCGGACTTGGAAGCGGCAGTCAATCATTCCGATATGATCGTCATTGCAGTTCCGACGAAAGCGATTCGGGATCTTTGTACAGATATTGATAAGATTGTCAGTAATCCAAAGTTGATTGTCCATGTTTCTAAAGGAATTGAGCCGGATTCATTAAAACGAATCTCCGAAGTGATTGAAGAGGAAATCTCCTCGGACAATCGACAGGCAATCGTCGCACTTTCAGGACCAAGCCATGCCGAAGAGGTTGTCCTTCGCCATCCGACGACAATTACGGCTGCCTCCTTCGATAGTGAAGCAGCAAAGCGCGTACAAGACCTATTCATGAATCAATATTTCCGGGTTTATACGAATGATGATCTGATTGGTGTTGAAATAGGGGCTGCATTGAAGAATGTCATCGCCCTTGCTGCAGGAATCTCAGATGGCATCGGCTATGGGGATAATGCCAAAGCAGCGCTTATTACGCGTGGGTTGGCAGAGATCACAAGACTCGGCATGAAGATGGGAGCGAATCCGCTAACGTTTTCGGGTTTGACAGGTCTTGGGGACTTGATCGTAACTTGCACAAGCGTCCATTCGCGGAATTGGAAGGCCGGCAATCTATTAGGTCAAGGAAAGTCATTGGATGAAGTGATTTCAGGTATGGGAATGGTCATTGAAGGGGTCCGTACCACAAAAGCTGCCCATCAACTTTCCGAGCGATACGGTGTGTCGATGCCGTTGACCGAAGCACTGTATTCAATCCTTTTTGATAATGTACCGCCGAAGGAAGCTGTCGATCAGCTTATGAGCCGGATGAAAAAACAGGAAATAGAGGATATATTTTTTAAATAACGTGTTCAGAGACATGAAAGGATGATTCGTTTGTCCTCATTAGATAAAATGTGGCTGTCGTTTTACGCAATGGGTTTCATGGCAATTTCCATGGGACTCATTTATTTGAGCAGACATAAGCTATCAAATAGATTAGTAAAATTCCTATTTGCCCTTATCGCTTATTCTTTATTGATATTCTCATTTTTTGCAATGGTATACCTTGTGTTTAGCGGGCCGACTGGGGGAGCAAGATGAAAATGATCCGAAAAAAAATCACTTTGTTTTTCTTGGTATCAGCCATTTCCCTTGTGCTTTCGGGATGTTTGTATCCGGAAGATGAAAAAGCAGCACAAGAAAATCCATATGAAGAACAAATTGATGCTGTTCAAAAAGCAGTCAATTCATTTAAGGAAAACACCGGTGGACTTCTTCCAATCAAGACGAGGGAAAATGAAACTGATATGTACATAAAGTACCCGATCGAATTTTCCAAGATCGTACCGGCATACACTGAAAAAATCCCCTCCAACGCCTATGAAACAGGAGGTATTTATCAATATGTTCTTATGGATGTCGAGGAAAACCCGACTGTTAAACTTGTCGACTTGAGAATAGCCGAACGCATACGTGATTTGAATCTAAGAAGACATATTAATGGGAAGCTCCCTTTCAAAGATCCTGTAGGGGAAAACGTGTATGAAATTGATTTTGAAGCGATGGGATTCAAGGAGCCTTTGAAAGTTGAAAGCCCCTATTCAGACGCTTTGCTTCCGATTGTCGTAGGTGGGGACGGACATTTTTATGTTGACTATTCCATCGACTTGAACAGGATTTTGCAAGAGCAAAAACCGGATGTAAAAGAAGGAGAGGACATCCGTTATCTTTTAGCGGATTCGAATCCGATTTTGCCAGCTTATTCCTTGCCATACACAGTAAATGAAAAAAACGAACCGATTTTTATGAAGAAGAAATAATAAACATCATAGGGAAATCAAAACGTTTCATGCATTTTTAGCATGAAACGTTTTTCGTTTACATAAACTAATATGCGCGAAAAAAGGAGGGCTAAGTATGAAAGAGGAGTTATATGAAAATCTGGCTAGGAGAACGGACGGGGATATTTATATAGGTGTGGTCGGCCCTGTTCGTGTGGGAAAATCGACTTTCGTTAAAAGAGTGATGGAGGAGGTCGTCATACCGAATATGACGGATGCAGGTGATAGGGCAAGAGCACAGGATGAATTGCCACAAAGCTCACCAGGTCCGATCATCATGACGTCTGAGCCGAAATTCGTTCCAGCACAAGGCACCCAAGTTTCGATCGGGGAGGGGGAGCTATCATTCCAAGTAAGGCTTGCGGACTGCGTCGGTTATGTGATTGATGGAGTGAAAGGATATGAGGATGAGGATGGTCCAAAATATGTCCATACTCCTTGGCATAATGAACCGATTCCTTTTGAGGAAGCCGCACGCATCGGAACGGACAAAGTGATTCGAGACCATTCCACAATCGGCATCTTAGTAACGACGGATGGGACAGTGAACAATATTCCAAGAGCGGCTGCGGAGGTGGCTGAAGAGGAAATCGTCGGAAAGCTGAAGGAAATCGGCAAACCGTTTGTCATTGTCTTAAACTCCAAAATGCCTGCTCATGAAAAGACAGCTGCCCTGAAGGAACAGCTGCATGAAAAACATGGAGTACCCGTCATAGCAATCAGTGCCGACCAACTGAATGCACAAGAGATTCAATTAATTCTAAAGGAAGCACTTTATGAATTCCCAATTACGGACATCGAAGTGCAAAAGCCTGATTGGATGGACGTGCTGGGGTCCGACCACGAATTGAATTCAGCGATTGACAATGTCATTAATGAAGGGTTTCTCGTTGCATCGAAAATCCGGAAAGTACAAGAGCTTGCCGAGCGGTTGAAAGATGAAAAATACGTCAGACATGCAGAAGTCGTCGATGTAGACGCAGGGAAAGGGAAAGCGACTGTCAATATTGAAATGGATGAACAGGCATTCCGTGAAGTTTGCGAAAACATCATGCAACAAGAATTGAAAACGAAAAAAGATTGGCTCCTGTTTGTCAAAGATGCTGTCAAAGCGAAAAAATCATATGATATGTATTCGGAAGCGATCGAAACCGCCAAGAAGAGCGGTTATGGAGTCGCATTGCCGACAATCGATGATTTCCAACCATCGCCGCCGGAACTCATCAAGCAAGAGAATTTCTATGGCGTCCGCATGAAGGCGTCGGCACCATCCCTTCATATTATCCGCATTGACATGGACGCAGAATTCTCGCCGTTAATCGGCTCTGAATTCCATAGTCACCACTTGTTGAAGGAATTGAAGAACGCTTATCTGCATGATAGAGATGCCCTTTGGCAAACGCAGCTCTTCGGCACGCCATTGCACGAAGTGATGAAAGAGAGTATCCGATTCAAAACGTCTTCAGTTCCGCCAAACGCAAGGAAAAGACTTAGAGAAACGATTGAGCAAATGGTTAATGACGGCAATAAGGGCATGATTACATTTATCGTGTAAGATAGATTTTTTAGGAGTATGCCATCGACCTGTTTTAAGAGGCGTAAAGCTTGAAATGTCAAGTAAAATACAACGTTTTCTTAGAAAAAGATCCGTTTTTGACGGGTCTTTTATTTTTTTGCTAAAATTAACCGAAAAACCCTTATAAACGTTGATAATATTGTTGCACCGCGGTTTTGAGTGTGTTACTCTTTGTACAGTAAAGAAAAGCGGAGGGCGCCTGCCTAGAGGCGACAGGCATAAGGCGGAGATGCGTCGTGGCGCTTTTTGCCACAGAGCAGCTTTGACTTATGACCCCGAGCCTTTGGCGCCCGTAGCTGGACCTTAAAAAGCGGACGACATCCTTTGAGAGGAGGTGAATGGTGTGAACAAAACAGAATTGATCAACTCAGTTGCCGAAGCGGCAGGTTTGACGAAAAAAGACGCTACTAAAGCGGTTGAAGCTGTATTCGATACAATCCAATCGACACTTGCTAATGGTGATAAAGTACAATTGATCGGATTCGGTAACTTCGAAGTACGTGAGCGTGCTGCTCGTAAAGGGCGTAACCCACAATCTGGTGAAGAAATCGAAATCGCAGCAAGCAAAGTTCCTGCGTTCAAAGCAGGTAAAGCGCTTAAAGATGCTGTTAAGTAATCTTTAAGTTTACATAGGAGCCCCTCCGCAATGTCTCATGACATAAATGTGGACGGGCTCCTTTTATGTTAGCACTCAATATCTGCGAGTGTTGCCATAATTCTTGCTCGCAACGCTGCGCTTGTGCTCGCAAACGCCGTTCTTCGTAACGGCGTTTACTGTACGTATTCGTACGAGTATGCTACTATCTTTGAAGGTATAGGATTAGATTGCGATAAGGAGGAAGTCTGTATGACTGAAGTGGATCTCGGTAAAATAGAAAAAGCCGTTTCGATGATCCTAGAAGCAATAGGGGAAGACACCGAACGGGAAGGGTTGCTCGACACCCCGAAACGGGTCGCGAAAATGTATGCAGAAGTTTTTGATGGACTACATAAAGATCCCAAGCAATATTTTGAAACGGTATTCCATGAAAACCATGACGAAGTGGTTCTAGTGAAAGATATTCCGTTCCATTCGATGTGCGAGCATCACCTTGTTCCATTCTTCGGACATGCACATATCGCATACATACCACGTAACGGAGTCGTTGCGGGACTTAGCAAATTAGCTAGAGCTGTTGAAACAACTGCGAAACGTCCACAACTACAGGAAAGAATCACATCCAGCGTTGCGAACGCCATGATGGACATGCTGAATCCAATAGGAGTCTATGTCATTATTGAAGCGGAACATATGTGCATGACGATGAGAGGCATTAAAAAGCCGGGAGCTAAAACAGTAACAACAGTCGCTCGTGGAATTTATGAGCATGACGATGTGAAAAGAGCAGAAATTCTGTCTCTTCTGAAGTGATCTGATGCCTTTGCGGATCAATTCATTTCTATGATATGATGGGATGTATATGGATGACAGGAGATGAAAACATGTCACAACCTGATTTTATCATGATCAAAGCACAAGAAGACGGAGTGAACGTCATTGGGCTGACTAGAGGCAATGATACGAAATTCCATCACACCGAAAAATTGGATCGTGGGGAAGTGATGATTGCCCAATTCACTGAGCATACATCCGCCATGAAAATTCGCGGAAAAGCCGAAATCCACTCGGCGCATGGTATTGTCTACAGCGAAGGGAAAGAATAGTCATACTGGACCACTATTCACTTGGTCTTTGAATGGAGAACCGTAGATGGACAGACAAACTATCAATCGATATATTCAAAATTATATAAGCGAAGTCGAATGTTCCATACAAGAGCCTGTTGTGAATCGGGATCTTGGGAAGATGCCACTTGACGAAGCGAAGGCGTTCTTCCTCCTTTTACCGTTTTTAAATGATGAGGAATGGACCTCCGAGCTGAATATATCTGCGATTGCAGTGGGCGCTGTACACGCGGCCTTCGACATGCATGACAGAGTGGACATCTTGGACGCCACTTCAAGAAAACAGCAGCTAATGGTCCTTTCAGGGGATCATTTTAGCGGCATTCACTATCGTTTATTATCATCGCTTCCAGATTTCAATTTCATTACATCATTGTCAGAAATGATCGGATACATTAACGAGACAAAAACGAATCTGTTAATGGAGGAAACTGATGGAATTGAAATGCTGATCGACTCGAGGATTTGCATAGAATCTGGATGTATCGTTGAATTCCATAGAACATATGGTTTTTCAAGATATTCAAAAATTACAGAAACAGCTTTGGGGCTCATTTGGTTTTTCAGGAAGTTGAAAAAAGATCCTGCGATTGATCAAGCTTCTACAGGAAAAAGGATTAAAAAGGCTGATATGGAATATGCTATTTCTGAATTATCAACGAGGTTGCATAAACAGCTTGCGGAAGCTGAGTTTCTGAACCCGTTTTTAAGACAGGAAATCCATAGGTTTGCAGCTCCGCTTTTAGGCAAGCCTATTTAGAGAAAGAAGGGAAGACTCATGGGGACATCAAAGGAAGAGAAAGTCCATCACGTCTTTGAGAAAATTGCTGTTGATTACGATAAGATGAATTCTGTCATTAGCTTCAATCAACATAAAAAATGGCGAAATGATATTATGATTCGAATGAATGTGCAAAAAGGATCGAGTGCTTTGGATGTTTGCTGTGGCACAGCGGACTGGACAATTGCATTAGCCGATGCAGTCGGGCCGGAAGGGAAAGTTGTCGGACTTGATTTCAGTGAAAGCATGCTTGCATCCGGTAGACCTAAAGTCGCCGCTTATCCTATGATCGACCTTATCCAAGGGAATGCGATGGAATTGCCTTTTCCTGATAACAGTTTTGATTATGTTACGATAGGATTCGGGCTGCGCAACGTTCCTGACTATGGACAAGTTCTTAAGGAAATGAACCGCGTATTGAAACCAGGTGGAATGGCAGCTTGCTTGGAAACATCACAAACTGAAATTCCGGTATACCGTCAATTATTCCGTTTTTATTTTAAATATATCATGCCTTTCTTCGGGAAGCTCTTTGCGAAAAGTTATAAAGAGTATTCTTGGCTTCAAGAGTCGGCAGATGATTTCCCAGGAACGAAGCAGCTTGCACAAATGTTCGTAGATGCAGGTTTTCGGGAAGTATCTTATAAGAAGTATAGCGGTGGAGCTGCAGCAGGGCACATCGCGTTCAAATAATTGCAAGTAGGGGAAGGTAATCGTCTTGGAGAAATTGAAGTTAATGTCGCTTTACGCAGATTTCCGAAAAGATCTGTCATTCATTGAAAAGGAACTTGAAAGATCCGTCGACTCCTCTTCCCCGGTCATTCGACAAGCTTCCCTCCTGCTATTAAGGGCAGGTGGAAAAAGGATCCGCCCTATATTTGTCATACTTTCATCCAAGTTCGGTGAATATTCAATGGAGAATGTGGCGAAAGTAGCTGTATCCTTGGAATTGATCCATATGGCATCGTTAGTACATGACGACGTCATCGATAATTCGGATTTTCGTAGAGGTTTTGAAACGGTAAAGGCAAGATGGAATAACCGGATTGCTATGTATACAGGCGACTATATCTTTTCGCGTGCGCTCGTTTCCATCGGAGAAATTGAAATATCTGCAGTACACCAACTACTTGCTAAAACGATGTTGGAGATTTGTAAAGGTGAAATTATTCAATTTGAATACCAACAAAAAACAGATCAAACATTCCGTGACTATTTGCGGCGTATTAAAAGGAAAACAGCATTATTGCTCTCTTCTAGCTGTGAATTAGGTGCCCTCGTCTCTAACGCTAGTCCTGATGTCGTGGGCAAGTTAAAAAGGTTCGGCTACTTTGCAGGGATGGCATTCCAAATCGTTGACGATATTTTGGATATTACGTCGACAGATGAAAAGCTCGGTAAACCTGCAGGCAGCGACTTGTTGAATGGGCATTTGACTTTGCCGACATTATACATAAAAGATGAACCAGAATTCCAACCCTTTTTGAAACGTTCTTTCGCAGGAACGTTAACGGAAGATGAGCGCGTTAAGATGCTCGCCTACATTCGCAAATCCGGCGCTATCGAAAAATCACAGCAAGTGAGTGATATGTATTTGAGGAAAGCGATTGCGGAAGTGGAATCTTTGCCGGATAATGATGCGAAGAAAGCACTTTTGCAAATTGCTGACTTCCTTGGAAAAAGAAAGTTCTGAGCATAAGGATACTAGTTGAAAGATTGTGATCCGAGTGGTACGATCAGTAAGGAGAAAATTCCATACATATGTGAAGGAGTGTTTATAAATGGAAAGAACATTTTTAATGGTTAAACCTGATGGCGTTCAACGTAACTTGATCGGTGAAATCGTAAGCCGTTTTGAAAGCAAAGGATACACATTGGTCGGTGGTAAATTGATGCAAATTAGCCAAGAACTTGCTGAACAACATTACGGCGAACATAAGGAGCGTCCTTTCTTTGGGGAGCTTGTAGACTTCATTACTTCTGGACCAGTTTTCGCAATGGTTTGGGAAGGTGAAAACGTTATTTCAACAGCACGTTTGATGATGGGTGCGACGAATCCTAAGGAATCTGCTCCTGGAACAATCCGTGGCGATTTCGCTGTAACTGTCGGCAAAAACATCATCCACGGTTCAGATTCACCAGAATCTGCAGTCCGTGAAATCAATCTTTTCTTCAAAGAAGAAGAGCTTGTCAGCTATGACAAATCAATCGTAAGCTGGATCAACTAATAAATTCTCACAAACAGCCTCGCAGTCAAATGCGGGGCTGTTTTTTTAGTAAATCAAAATATCAGCAATGTGGTTTCGC
>NZ_JBPFDR010000003.1:0-144387 GCF_059415085.1 Sporosarcina sp. SAFN-015 | reverse complement strand
GCTCAAGAATATGGTTTTGCGCTCAAGAATATGATTCTGCGCTCAAGAATCCGTTTTTGCGCTCAAGAAAACGGTTTCGCGCTCAAAAATGTGGTTTTGCGCTCAAGAATCCGTTTCTGCGCTCAAGAATGTGGTTTCGCGCTCAAGAAAACGGTTTTACGCTCAAGAATGTAGTTTCTGCACTCAAGAATGTGGTTTCGCGCTCAAGAATATGGTTTTGCGCTCAAGAATATGATTCTGCGCTCAAGAATCCGTTTTTGCGCTCAAGAAAACGGTTTTACGCTCAAGAATGTAGTTTCTGCGCTCAAGAATGTGGTTTCGCGCTCAAGAATGTGGTTTCGCGCTCAAGAATGAGGTTTTGAAAGCACCGGCCCTGCCGGAAATCCTGTTATTTGGACATTAACTTGCAACTTCATAATTATCTTTGTCCAAAAGAGGACACATTGGAGAATTGTCACATTTGTTACCTTCTATCCGGTATAATAGGTGAAAAAGAGTGTCAGGGGGATTATGCATGTCAGACTACATCGATTTCATATTGAAAATAAAGAAAAAGACTGGAATCGACTTATCATTATATAAAGAAGCACAGATGAAAAGAAGGCTTACGTCCCTCTATGAAAAAAAGGGTTTCCACAACTTTTCGGACTATTATTCCGCAATACATAACGACGACACACTGCTCGATGAATTCCTCGATCGGATGACAATAAATGTTTCGGAATTTTACCGGAACGCACAAAGATGGGACGTTCTTGATAAGAAAATTTTCCCGATGCTGCTTGCCAATAACAAAAAGTTGAAAATATGGAGTGCCGCTTGCTCAACGGGTGAGGAACCGTATTCACTTGCCATGGTATTGTCTTCTCACGTTCCTTTAAGGGATATATCAATTTTAGCGACAGATCTTGATGCAGGCGTATTGGAGCGTGCGAAAGTCGGACTGTATCAAGAACGATCGTTGAAGGAAGTCCCCAAACCCATTTTGGACAAATACTTTGTCAATGAAGGACAGCACTACCAAGTGAAAGATGAAATTAAAAAGACAGTCCAATTCAAACAGCAAAACCTATTAGGGGATCCGTACGGCTCAGGATTCGATCTGATCGTATGCAGAAATGTAATGATTTACTTTACGGAAGAAGCGAAGGATCAGATCTACTCCGATTTTTCAAAAGCGCTAAAGCCAGGGGGAATTCTATTCGTCGGAAGTACCGAGCAAATTTTTAATCCGTCGAAATACGGATTTGAATCAGAAGAGACATTCTTTTACAGGAAACTTTGAGAAAACGTTTTCATATCATATTTATCTTTAAATCCGGAAAATATCCGGATTTTTTCATTAATACCTATAGTCAAAATTGTTTTAGTTTGATAAAGTGCTATGAAACGGATGTTTAATCCATCCTTAAGAAGAGAGATAAAGGAGGAAATGGAATGAGGTTTTTTACAGCTGGCGAGTCACACGGTCCACAATTGACAGCCATTATTGAAGGGTTGCCCGCTCAAATGCCATTGACGGCAGAAATGATCAACAACGAATTGAAAAGACGTCAAGGCGGCCATGGACGTGGTCGTCGGATGCAAATAGAAAAAGATCAGGTGCTTATTACCTCCGGTGTAAGACATGGGAAGACGCTCGGATCGCCTGTAACATTGACGGTCGTTAATGACGATTGGAAACATTGGACGAGTATTATGGGAGTCGAACCATTGGCGGACGATGTAAATCCCGAAGATATAAAGAGACAAATTTCAAGACCACGGCCAGGTCATGCGGATCTTGTGGGTGGTATGAAATATAGACATCGCGATTTACGAAATGTCCTTGAAAGATCCTCCGCAAGGGAGACGACGATGCGAGTAGCAATTGGAGCTGTAGCGAAACAATTTCTTCGTCAGTTAAACATCAACACAGTTGCACATGTGACGGAAATTGGCGGCATAACGACCGATCCTGAAACGTATTCCGGATTGTCGATGGATGAGCTGCGAACAATCATCGAGAATGATCCTGTCTATTGCGCGGATAAAGAGGCGTCTGCCAGAATGGTTGCAGCGATTGATGATATTAAAGGACGCGGAGATACGCTTGGGGGAGTCGTAGAGGTCGTTGTAGAAGGCTGCCCGCCAGGAATCGGCAGCTACGTCCAATTTGACCGTAAAATGGATGGAAAGCTTGCTGGAGCCATGATGAGCATTAATGCTTTCAAAGGTGTAGAGTTCGGATTGGGCTTTAAAATGGCACAAAAACCGGGAAGCGAAGTGCATGATGAGATTGCATGGTCAGAGGAGCTCGGCTACTATCGGAAATCCAATCGCCTAGGTGGACTTGAGGGAGGCATGACGACAGGAATGCCGATTGTCATCCGGGGTGTCATGAAACCGATCCCTACATTGTACAAGCCGCTTGAGAGCGTAGATATCGATACGAAGGAACCATTCGTAGCGACAATCGAGAGATCAGATCCTTGTGCAGTACCGGCTGCGTCAGTTGTTGCGGAGCATGTAATTGCAACCGAAATGGCAAAAGCGATTATGGATGAATTCCGATCCGATACGATGGATGGCTTGAAGGAAGAGATCGAGCGCTACCGACAATATGTAAAGGAGTTCTAATATGGGGAAACTGACCGTTCAATTGCCTGACGCACAATATGATGTTCGTATTGGAGAGCATGTGTTTGACTTGTTATCGACAGATTATCTCGACTTGCTGGAAAGTGCTGATCGAGTGGGGGTCATCGCTGATGAACAGGCAGCCGACCTTCACTTGCCAGTACTTCTTGAAGCCCTGCAAAAATCTGGAGTTGAACCTTTTATAAAGATAGTCCCTCAAGGGGAAAGTTGTAAGACGCAGGAAGTATATTTTGAATGCCAATCCTATTTAGTAAGAGAGAATTTCACCCGGAATTCCATCCTTATCGCATTTGGGGGAGGGGCATGTGGAGACTTGACAGGATTTGTTGCCGCCACTTTCATGAGAGGGATCAAATTCATCCAATGTCCGACGACTATCCTTGCACACGATAGTGCAGTGGGGGGGAAGACCGCCATCAATCTTCCGGAAGGGAAAAACATGGTCGGTTCCTTCCATCAGCCGTCAGTAGTATTATTCAATACGGAACTGTTACGAACATTGCCGCCTCGTGAAATTCGCTCGGGTATGGCGGAATTGATCAAGCATGCCTTCATTTCTGATGAAAAATGGTCTGTAATGCTGCTGGAAGAAGAGAATTTTACTAAACCAGCAGAAGAATGGTTATCGGAAGAACTGTTAAAAGGAATTAGAGTGAAAGCAGATATCGTCGCAGCAGATGAATTTGAGCATTCCACAAGAAAGTTTTTGAATTTCGGCCATACTTTCGGCCATGCTGTGGAAGCGGTTTGCGGCTTTGGAGGTCTGAGTCACGGGGAATGTGTTGTTATCGGTATGGCATACAGCTTCATTCTAAGTGAACGCCATGGAAAGATTAACCCGTCATTTACAAATCGTTATATTCAATTCGCAAGAAAGAATGGATATTCATTCGAACCGGTTTTGCAACATTCATTTAGCAGTTTCCTTGTCTTCATGGAAAAAGATAAAAAAGCTGCATTCGGCGAAATGAATTTCGTCATGTTGGAAGAGCTAGGCAAACCATTTGTAATGAAAGTTTCATCCGAAGAATGTGAACAGGCTTTTCTTGATTTGCAGAGAAGAATCAGAATGGGGGAACAGTCATGACTGTGAGAGGTGTAAGGGGGGCGACTACCGTTGTCTCAGATCAAACTGACATAGTACTTGATGCGACGAGAAATTTAGTAATGGAAATGGCAAAAGAAAATGCAGTTGCACCTGAAGAAATCGTTTCAGTCATCATTTCAACGACACGAGATATTGAATCAGCTTTTCCTGCTAAAGCAGTCAGGACGATTGATGGATGGAAATACGTACCGGTCATGTGCACGCATGAAATGGACGTTCCCGGTTCATTGTCACTATGCATCCGCATCCTTATGCATGTCAATTCCGAAACGAATCAAAAAGATATTAAACATATTTATCAAAACGAAGCAGTGAAGCTACGACCTGATTTGCAAAACTAAAAGATATTCAGACCGGAGGAATACATATGCAGTGGAAAACAGTTCTCAACACTATGAAGCCCTATACACCGGGAAGATCTATTGAAGCAGTGAAAAAGGCTTACGGATTGGACAATGTCATCAAATTGGCTTCGAATGAAAACCCGTACGGCTGTGCATCTACTGTAACTGAGTTTTTAGGCAGCACGACGATGCCGTTTGAAATTTATCCGGATGGACATGGGACAACTCTACGCGCAAAACTGGCAGAAAAACATAAAGTGGACGAATCATCAATCCTCTTCGGAAATGGATCTGACGAAATTATTTCAATCATTTCGCGCGCATTGCTTGATGAACAAGTCCATACAATCATGCCGACTCCGTCTTTTCCTCAATACGTTCATAATGCTAAAATTGAAGGGGCAGAAATTACAGAAATTCCTTTAAAGAAAGGTTATCATGATTTAAATGATTTCGCTAACGCGATAAATGAACGGACTGCCATCATTTGGGTATGTAATCCAAACAATCCGACCGGAAGCCTCATTCCAAGCGATGAGTTGGTACAATTTCTAGTACAAGTACCTGAAAATATCCTTGTCGTCCTAGACGAAGCATATTTTGAATATGTAACCGATCCAAATCATGTCGACTCCATTACATTGTTGGATCGTTTCCCTAACATCCTCATATTGCGCACATTTTCAAAAGCGTATGGTCTTGCGTCTTTCAGAATAGGGTATGCAGTTGGCTCATCTGATATTATTACCGAGTTGAATAAAGTGCGAAACCCTTTTAATAACAATACACTTGCAGTGGCAGTTGCAAGCAAGGCTTTGGAAGACGATGCATTCATCGAAAAATGCCGGACATTGAATGAAAAAGAGAGAGTGCGCTTCAAGAAATTTGCTGATGAAAAAGGAATCCACATGTTTGATTCAGAAACGAACTTCGTCTTACTAGAAGTCCCAAACGATGCCGATGAAGCTTCGGAATTCCTATTACAGCATGGCTTTATCGTTAGAAGCGGCAATGCACTTGGAACTCCTGGATATGTCAGAATTACCATCGGGACTGAATCACAGAATACTGGGTTGCTTGAAGCATTTACTCTTTTATTACAAGAAAAAGGTAGATGAAAATGACTGATAATGTAGCAATTATAGGCTTGGGTCTCATAGGGGGATCACTGGCGCTAGCATTAAAACGTGGCGGCCGTAATATACAAATAACAGGTTTTGACCGTTCTTATGCAACTGCAGACGAAGCGTACCGCCGAGGTATCGTTGATAGAATTGCGCCTTCCGCAAAGGCGGCATGCGAAAAGGCGGATTTCATTATTTTTGCAACTCCGGTGAATACGACGATTGCCTTGATGGAAGAAGCTTCGGAATGGACATTCAAAGAAAATGTCATCATTACCGATACGGGCAGCACGAAAAATCCTATCATGAGGGCTGCCGAAAGACTCCAGAATAGAGGTTTGACATTCATCGGAGGACATCCGATGGCTGGATCACATAAAAGCGGCATCGCTGCAGCTAAAGGGCATCTTTTCGAAAATGCATATTATGTGTTAACACCTTCCGAACATGAAAGCTCTGAACAAATCGATAGGTTGACTGATCTGTTGGCTCCTTCAAAAGGCAAAATCGTTGTCTTAGATGCAGCCGAGCATGATCGAATGACTGCAATTGTAAGTCATTTTCCTCATATCATCGCGTCATCACTTGTTGGAAGACTGGCTGATCAGGAAAAAGAACAGCCTTTTGTGAAAAATCTGGCGGCTGGCGGTTTCCGCGATTTAACACGTATTGCTTCCGCAGATCCTACAATGTGGCGGGACATTACGATTCAAAATCGTGACGAGCTACTTGGGCAATTGGATGGATGGCTAGAGGAAATGCAGTCGATCCGTTCTATGATCGTGGAAAATGATCCCGATCGAATATACAATTTCTTTTCCGATGCTAAGGAATTCAGGGACCACTTGCCTTCCACTTTCAAGGGAGCAGTACAAGGCGCCTTGTATATGACGTTTGATTTACATATCGACATCCCAGATCATCCCGGTATTATTTCTGAAATAACGAAAATCCTTGCAGATGAACAAATAAGCATAACGAACATACGAATTGTCGAGACACGGACGGATGTCTATGGGATTCTCGTCATCAGTTTCCAAACGGCTGACGATCGTAAAGCTGCAAGGGCGGTTCTTGCAAAAACAACGGATTATAGTATGCATATTCTCTAATAAGGGGGCTTCTTCATGGTTGAAACGAAAACAGTGGAATACGATAAGCCTTTAGTAAAAGGTTCAATTAAAGTACCTGGTGACAAATCTATATCCCATCGTGCTATTATGTTAGGGTCGATAGCGAAAGGCCGTACTGCAATTAAAGGTTTCCTAGATGGAGAAGATTGTTTGCGGACGATCGAGATTTTTAAGCGATTGGGCGTCTCGATCGAACGAAAAGGAACAGATGTTGTCGTAGATAGTCCTGGGATTGGAAAGTGGACAACTCCGAAGGAAGAGCTATATGCTGGGAATTCAGGGACGACTGCAAGATTGATGCTCGGAATCTTATCCGGTTCACCGGTCACTTCCACAATGACCGGGGATGACTCTTTGTCGAAGCGACCGATGAAAAGAGTGACTACTCCATTGCAATCAATGGGTGCGTCTATCGCTGGCGCAGAGAGTGGAGATTTCCTTCCGCTGACAATTGAAGGCACTGAGCTCGAAGGAATTGACTACAACATGCCAGTTGCAAGTGCGCAAGTGAAATCTGCGATTCTGTTTGCAGGATTAAATGCAGAAGGAGAAACGGTTGTCAGGGAAACTGCTGTGTCAAGAGATCATACAGAGCGGATGCTCAAACAGTTTGGGGCAGAACTTGTTCAAGATGGGAAGACTGTAAGCATCAAGGGCGGTCAGGCTTTGACAGGTACAGACGTCACCGTTCCCGGAGATATATCCTCGGCAGCCTTTTTCATGGTTGCTGCAGCCATGATAGAAGGCAGTGAAGTAGATTTCTTGGATGTTGGTCTAAATCCGACAAGAACAGGGATTATTGAAGTGTTGCGTCAAATGGGAGCTAAAGTGGATATACTCGAACAAAACGGTGAAATGGGCGAACCTTATGGGGTAGTAAAAGTTTCTCACGACCGTTTGGAAGGAATAGAGATAAGTGGGGATATCATACCGACGCTGATCGATGAATTGCCGATCATCGCATTGCTGGCCACTCAAGCAACAGGAACAACCGTCATAAAGGATGCCGGGGAACTACGCGTCAAGGAAACAGACCGCATTGCCGCCGTCACTGACGAACTAACGAAGCTAGGTGCCAATGTCAAAGCGACAGACGACGGTATGATTATAGAAGGGCCTACAGCGCTATCAGGGGGCGAACTGAAATCGTATGGCGATCACAGAATAGGAATGATGGCTGCCATTGCCTCATTGGTATCGGATGGTCCTATTCATATTGAAGACCCTTCTTGCATAGCGATTTCTTACCCGAACTTTTTTGATCATTTGTCGCAAATCGTCTCGGCGCGCATTGAAGAATAATTTTCCTAGTGTATACATTTTGAAGGATCAGGTGAAAATATGAAGCAGTTACATGATTTTGAAAAAGCGGTACACGATGGAGATATAGGGCAAGTTAATGACTTGATTGATCGTGTGGAAAAGTCCGGAGACTTCGATTTACTATATGAAGCTGCGGGATTATTAGTCGATTACGGATATGTCGGCCAAGCCGACCATATTTACGAAACATTGATCTCCTATATGCCTGACGAACCGCAATTGAAGATTGACCGGGCAAATACTTTGATGGAACTTGGCGATGAAGATGAAGCGTTGCTGTTGCTTTCAGAAGTAACGCCTGACCAAGAGGAATATGTCCAAGCGCTATTAGCTCTAGCCGATTACTATCAGATGATAGGGATGGCAGAGGCAGCTCTCGGAAAGGTGAAAGAGGCTCTCTCTCGTTCGCCGCATGTACCGGTCATCCGATTTGCTTACGCTGAACTTCTTCTCGATTCGGGGAGATATCTCGAGGCCGCGAAGCTATACTCCGAACTTTATGATGAAGGTCATAATGAAAT
Organism: Sporosarcina sp. SAFN-015; assembly: GCF_059415085.1. Lineage (NCBI taxonomy): Bacteria > Bacillati > Bacillota > Bacilli > Caryophanales > Caryophanaceae > Sporosarcina > Sporosarcina sp. SAFN-015. The sequence goes on along the minus strand of NZ_JBPFDR010000003.1, from coordinate 136,194 downwards.
CGCTGGTATGTCGATTCCGCTTCGGCTCGCTGAAACATATAGTGCAGGCGCGGCTTATGAGGAAGCGCTCCCTTATTACGAAAAAATTTTGGCAGATGAGCAACTACCCGACACGCTGTTCGGAGCTGCATACGCCTACTATCAGAGCAGTCAGCCGGATAGGTCGATAAATTTGCTTGAAGATTTAATTGTAATGGATCCCGATTATTTCTCTGCTTATATGCTAGCTGGTCAAGCATATTCCCAATTAGGGGACGACGAGAAGGCATTTGAATTATTCAAACAAGGCATCAAACGTGATGAATTTGACAAGGAACTTCGACTCTCAGCGGGCAAATCAGCGCTCAAGCTAGGATTGCCTCTTGAAGCGGAAGAACATTTGCAGCATGCAATTGCACTGGATCCCGAATATATCGATGCCATTGTAACACTTGCTTCTCTCTATAATGAAAGGGAAGAGCATGGGGAACTGCTGAAACTTCTGACTGAAATGAATGAAGAACAAATGGACATTCCACTTTTATCTGCATTCAAAGCTTATGCTCTTGAAAGAGAGGAACAATATGCACATGCATACGTATCTTACAGTAAGGCATATGCTGGAATGAAGGATGATCCATCATTTTTGGATCGATACGCAAGATTTCTTTTGGATGAAGGAAAAAGGGATGAAGCTATCGAAGTAGTTAAGACGCTAGCAAGCTTTACACAACATGAGGAATGGACCGCTTTTCTTGAAACGTTGAATGACGAGGAGGTGTGATATGACAGCCATGATTCCTGTCGCTGCCAAAAAAGACTTCGTGCGGTGGTTTTTAAAGCGCTATAAATTGAAGCGCCGGGAATGTGTGTGGATTTTGAATTATCTATTGAGCCATGAGCAACTTCTTCAAAACGTCCACTTTACGGATGAAGCACATTACTGTCCGCGGGCGATGGTTATTTCAACAATAAATTCGGAAAGCATCCCTTTCCGTTTTTACAAAGGCAATCTAATGACTGCCGATGCGGAAAAATCATTTCATGATTTGCGTCTCCACCCGGAGGAAAAAATGTATATCCAATTGAATTTCCCGAACAGCCATGCATGTCCAGAATATGCAAGCGTACGGGAGGAAAACCCGTTTCTTCCTGTAGAGCTCCAAGTGAGCGCGCGGGATCGGAAAATTGCCGAGCAGCTTCTAGAGGAGAGTGTAGCCTCATTGTCCATGGATCTGCTTATGAAAAGAGTCGATGAGGCACTTGACGCCAATGACCGGGAACGGTTCCTCATCCTGTCGGCAATGCTGAACGATATGAAGATTACAAAAGACTAATGACTCCGTCTTCCAGATGGAGTCATTTGCATGAATATTATTAGGGGGCTGGTTAAAGTGAATTGGACAGGCAAGGATATGGATACATATTTGCTTCAAAAAGAATATATCGATACGTTGGTGATTCCGCTTGTAAAAGTTGAAACGAAGATGGATAATATGAAGACAAGCGCTTCTTCGACAGAATTCGTCATGCATCTCGCGTCTTTGATTGAGACTCAATTCAAAGGGAGGATGATGTTTGCGCCTCCTTTTGCTTATACTTCAGCAACGGATAAACAGCAAATGGCCGAAACGACAATGCAGGAATTTTCCGATACAACATTCAAGCACGTTTTCTTCTTGACGACCGATCACACTTGGACGTCAATGGATCTGCCTGGACAAGTTATTTGGATGCCTTCAATCCCGTTGGAAAACATGGATGCCTCTTTGCGGCAATCAATCCTGGAAGATCAGCTGCGTCAGTCTTTGCCAATATTCACCGAGCAATGGTCGAAGCAATAACTGCTCCATTGTTAGTCGTCTTTCCCACTTAGCTTAATTTAACTGTCGAGTGGTTATGTATGGAATGTGTGTAAAATTCATGAATTGTTCACAATCTGTACATACAGCTGAAAGCATGATTGAATTTACACTAATATTGATATATCATAGATATGTCCTAGTTTTACAATTAGCAAAAGTATGTCCGTTGGACTGATTTTGGAGTAAGAGGAGGGAAACTGATGAGCAGCAAAGTGTCTAGACGCCAATTCCTAAGCTATACATTAATGGGTGTCGGTGGATTCATGGCTTCAGCAATGTTGATGCCGATGGTCCGCTTTGCGGTCGATCCAGTATTGCAACCAAAAGGTGAAGGTGAGTTCGTTCCGACTCCGCAAAAAGCGGACGATCTAACTGAAACGCCTGTACGTGTTGACTTTACTATTAAAGATCGTAAAGATGCATGGTACAAATCCGATGTATCGAACACCGCTTGGGTCTACAAAGAAGGCGATACGATCATCGCACTTTCTCCTGTCTGTAAGCACCTTGGATGCACGGTGAACTGGGAAGGCGACGAAAAGCATAAGAATGAATTCTTCTGCCCTTGCCATAATGGACGTTACGAGAAAAATGGTAAAAACATACCAGGAACTCCACCACTCGGACCGCTTGATGAGTTTACGGTCGAAGTCGTGGATGGCTATGTACATCTTGGAAAAACGGTTCCAAACACATTAGTTTAATATGTAAGGGGGTACGACCGAAGTGCTGAATAAAATTTATGATTGGGTTGACGAACGGTTGGATATCACCCCGATTTGGCGTGATATCGCTGACCATGAAGTACCTGAGCACGTGAACCCTGCACATCATTTTTCTGCATTCATTTATTGTTTCGGAGGTTTGACGTTTTTCGTAACGGTCATCCAGATTCTTTCAGGCATGTTCCTTACAATGTATTACACCCCGGATATTGAAAATGCATGGAAATCCGTTTACTATCTTCAAAACGAAGTTGCATTCGGTGAGATTGTGCGTGGGATGCACCACTGGGGAGCATCGCTAGTTATCGTAATGATGTTCTTGCATACATTGCGTGTATTCTTTACTGGCTCATATAAAAAGCCTCGTGAATTGAACTGGATCGTCGGAGTATTAATATTTATCGTTATGCTTGGTCTAGGTTTCACAGGTTACTTATTGCCATGGGATATGAAAGCGTTGTTCGCTACTAAAGTTGGTATTGAAATTGCTGCATCGGTGCCATTCATCGGTGAACAAATTAAAATCCTTCTTGCGGGTGACTCCACAATTCTTGGAGCTCAAACATTGACACGATTCTTTGCGATTCATGTATTTTTCCTACCTGCTGCTTTGCTTGGGTTGCTTGCGGCACACTTTATCATGATCAGAAGACAAGGTATTTCCGGTCCGCTATAAGATTAACATGCAACAATATGTTGATCGTCTGAAATTAGAATAAGGAGGGGACAAAATGCAACGCGGAAAAGGTATGAAATTTGTTGGTGACTCGCGCATCAAAGCAGAAGGCAAGATGCCGAATGTCCCTAAAGATTACTCGGAATATCCGGGTAAAACAGAAGCTTTCTGGCCGAACTTCCTCTTGAAAGAGTGGATTATCGGTGCCATCTTCCTAATCGGATATTTAATTCTGACAGTTGCCCATCCGTCTCCGCTTGAGCGTCAAGCTGATCCTACGGATACAACATACATACCGGTTCCTGACTGGTATTTCCTATCCATGTACCAATTGCTAAAGTATGAGTTTGCATCCGGACCGTTTAACGTAGTCGGTGCGATTATCATGCCTGGTTTGGCTATTGGAGCTTTAATGCTTGTTCCTTTCATGGATACTTCGAAAGAGCGTCGTCCATTCAAGCGCCCTCTTCCGACTGCTTTCATGCTCCTTACTTTCGCAGCACTTTTCTATTTGACATGGGAATCAGTCGTGAACCATGACTGGGAAAAAGCGAAAGCACAAGGTGCAATTGTTGAAGAAGTTCAATTCGATCCAGAATCTGAAGGTTATCAGATTTACGCAGGATCTTCATGTATCGGCTGTCATGGTGACGCTTTCCAAGGTGGTCTAGGACCAGCATTAATCAACACAGGACATACACCAGAAGAGATTGTCGACATTGCACATAATGGTATTGGTACAATGCCACCAGGGCAATGGACAGGCTCGGACGAAGATTTGCAAGTCCTAGCAGAATTCCTTGCAGGCTTGAAAACTGAAGAGTAATATCAACAGGAAAAAGAGTCAGGAGACTGACTCTTTTTTTTTACAAATTATTATACATAAACGTTTTAATTAACTGCTGAATGACATTTCTTTTTGGGGAGATGGCGATGATTTCTATTTATAATCGTATTTGGTTTATATTATCACATAAATCATTTCTATGGATTTTATTATTCGTCAACATAATTGGCACGGTATACGGCTATGATTGGTATATGTGGCAATTGGAGTTGACGGAACCGAAATTTTGGATTTTTGTTCCGGATAGTCCAACGGCAAGTCTGTTTTTCTTACTTGCAATTATTGGTTGGCTAATCGGTCGGAATTTCAAATTGATCGAAGCACTCGCTCTCATCACTCTCGTTAAATATGGATTATGGGCAGTTGTCATGAATTTGCTTACTATGCTAGAACTGGGCGAATTAGATCCTGTCGGTTGGATGCTCATCGGCTCTCATTTTGCAATGGCAGTGCAGGCTATCCTCTATAGCCCATTTTATAAATTTAAGCTTAAGCATATCGCCATAGCGGGAATTTGGACATTACATAATGATGTAATCGATTATGTATTCGGACAGATGCCGATTTATCATGATTTGATGAAACATATGCAACAAATCGGCTATTTCACATTCTGGCTCTCCATCGCATGTATAGCTTTGGCAGTTGCTCTATGGAAAATAAGGAAGAATCGGGAAGTAGCTATAGTATAATAGTAAAAAGTTGCGGTTCAATCGTGCTCATTATAAAATAAGAGTAGACATAAAAGGGAGGGGAAATAGGATTGTCTTTTATCGTTTATTTGGTTATCATCATGCTGCTTCCGTTGTATACCCAATTCAAAGTAAAAAGTACGTATAACAAATACGCACAAATTCGTTCGACATCAGGTATGACAGGTGCACAAGTTGCACGTCTTATCCTCGATCGCAACGGTTTGCAAGACGTAAAAGTCGTTGAAAGCAAAGGGTTTTTGAGTGACCATTATAACCCGTTGACAAAAACGGTCGCATTATCATCTCAAAACTATCATGAAGCTTCAGTTGCTGGTACTGCTGTCGCGGCACACGAGGTCGGACACGCCATTCAAGACGCAGAAGCATATGCATTTTTGCGATTCCGCCATCGATTGGCTCCGGTAGCGAACATCACATCTAACGCTTCATGGATTTTCATTATTATCGGGATACTTGCATCTAGCATGAATTACATGCTCGGAATAGGAATCGCGTTAATGGCAGTAGGTGTTTTATTCCAAGTTGTAACATTGCCTGTAGAGTTTAATGCATCAACGCGTGCAATGAATCAGATTGTTGAGCTAGGCATCATTCGAAATGAAGAAGAACCTCATGCGAAGAAAGTATTGAGCGCTGCCGCAATGACATATGTCGCTGCCACAGCTGTTGCCGTAATGGAACTGCTTCGACTTTTGCTGATTTTTACGAACAGAGATTAAAACGAAAAACCCGACCGCAAATGGTCGGGTTTTTATATGGTCAATGATCTAACGGTTGTTTCTGGTCATCGAGTGTGAAACCTTCCCCTAATACATCATGTACATCTGAAACCGACACAAATGCATGAGGATCAATCGAAGTGACAATATTTTTCAATCGCATCATCTCATTTCTACCGACGACGCAATATAATATTTCACGGTCTGATTTTGTGAAATGGCCATATCCCTTAAAAACAGTAACACCTCTGTCCATTTCCATCGTAATCTTCGAAGCAATCTTGTCTTGAGCTTCTGAAATGATAAAAGCACCTTTAGCGGCGTATGCACCCTCTTGAACGAAGTCGATCACACGAGCACCGACGAACAGTGCGACAAGCGTATACATCATAGACCTATGATCCAAGTAGACTGCCCAAGAAAGCAAAATTACGAACGCGTCAAACATAAACATTGTCTTTCCCATGCTCCAGCCTATGTACTTATGCGCCAAACGTGCGATAATATCTACACCGCCAGTTGTTCCGCCATACCTGAAAATGATGCCGAGCCCAATACCGATGAAAACACCAGCGAAAAGGGCCACAAGGAACATATCGCCTTCCAAATGGATGTTGAACTGGTATTTCATAAAGACTTTCAAGAAGACGGATACAGCGACGGTACCGATAATCGTATAGATGAAAACTTTCCTTCCTAAAAGCTTCCAACCGATGATGAACATCGGAATGTTTAACACTAAGTTCATAATGGCCGGATCCCAGTTGAAGGCAAATAAGAGGATAAGCGTAATACCGGTAAATCCGCCTTCTGCTAGTTCGTGCTGAATATTAAAATGTACAAGGCCAAAACTGAATATCGCCGCTCCGAGGATAATGAAAAAAACATTTTTGAATTTTATTCCGTGAAGCAAATGATAACCACCTTTCTTTCTTACGTCTAGACTCCGGGCGCCAGAGACTCGGGTCATAAGTCAAAGATGCTCTGTGGCAAAGTGCGCCACGCCACATCTTTGCCTTATGCCTGTCGCCTCTGTGCAGGCGCCCTCCGCTTTTGCTATTATCAATGATTACAGATTTTTTGACAATAGTCCTATGAATGAATACGATAACAAATGAAGGAGACGGAAGCAAATTGGAACAAGCAAAAACGATGAAAAACTTGCAAGAAGAAGTTCATACGTACATATCGAGTTTTGAGGAAGGGTATTTCCCTCCGATGGAGATGCTCGCCCGCCTTACAGAAGAGCTTGGTGAACTTTCGAGGGAAGTCCAGCATGTATATGGCGTGAAAAAGAAAAAGGAGAGCGAAGAAATCAAATCGCTAGCAGAGGAGACAGGTGATTTATTGTTTGTTCTCATCTGTTTCGCGAATTCACAAGGAATCAGTCTAGAGGATGCATTAATGAATGTCTTGAATAAATTCAAAGAACGTGACGCAGACCGCTGGACGAAAAAGGAGGAAATTTGATGAAAATAAAAGTAGCCATTGCAGGGGCCCGTGGAAGAATGGGGTCTACAGCGATAGAAGCGATAGAAGCGGCAAATGACGCAGAAGTAGTAGCTGCACTGGATTATAAATATGACGGTTTGCATTTACATAATGGTGCGATAAATGAAGAGAAAAAGGGTATTCCAGTATATACATCGTTTTCAAAGCTTTGCGAAGATCATCAACCGGCAGTGCTGTTGGATGTAACTGATCCGGATGCCGTCTTCAATAATGTGAAAGCAGCTTTGTCACTTGGCGTCCATCCGGTCGTCGGAACTTCCGGTTTGTCGAAGCAGGAGCTGGATTCCATCTTTGAATTGGTGGAGTCAACTCATGTCGGTGGAATCATTGCTCCGAATTTCTCCATTGGAGCCGTTCTCATGATGAAGTTTGCCGCACAAGCAGCCCGCTATTTGGGGGATGTGGAGATTCTCGAAATGCATCATGACCGAAAACTAGATGCACCTTCTGGAACTGCCGTAAAAACCGCAGAAATGATTAAAGAAAATAGACCAGCGCATATTCAAGGGCACCCAGAGGAGCAAGTCCATTTGGAAGGGGCAAGGGGAGCTGATGTGGAAGGGATGAAAATCCATAGTGTTCGGTTGCCAGGTTTGCTAGCCCACCAACAAGTCCTCCTTGGCGGAGAAGGGGAGTTATTGACGATTCGTCATGATTCATTTGACAGGAAAAGCTTTATGCCAGGGATTATGATGGCGATCCGGGAAGTGATCGATCGAAAAGATCTCGTATATGGCTTAGAAAATATAATCGATTAACGTTGTTCGGAAGAGGTGCAGTATATGAAAAAATTGAAAGTCGGTATAATCTGTTATCCCACGCTTGGGGGATCCGGGGTTGTCGCGACAGAGCTTGGATTGAAAATGGCGGAATGGGGACACGAGATGCATTTTATCACCTCAAGTCGTCCTTTCCGAATTCCCGACGGACACCCCAATGTCTACTTTCACGAAGTAAAGATTGACGGTTATGCCGTTTTCAAGTACCCGCCGTACGATATTGCCTTAGCAAATCGGATTGCTCGAGTGATTGAAGAGGAAGAGCTGGATCTATTGCATGTCCATTACGCAGTGCCTCATGCTATCTCAGCAGCTCTCGCAAAGGATATGGCGAATTCAAATATTGGTGTGATCACGACATTGCATGGAACTGATGTAACAATACTTGGCCATGATCCCGGATTGAAAAACACAGTCCGTTATGGAATTGAAAAATCAGATTTGACGACAGCCGTTTCTGAATCACTACGGCAGGATACGCTTTCGTTAATTGAGCCTGATAAAGAAATACTGACAATTTATAATTTTATCGACGAAGAGAAATACAAGCCGGTCGATCCTGGTTCATTAAAGAGTGAACTAGGTATCAAGGAAAATGAAAAGGTTATCATTCATATTTCGAACTTCAGAAGTGTGAAAAGGATTTCGGATATAATTGACAGCTTTAAGCTTATCCATAAGGAAATTGATTCGAAATTAGTATTAGTCGGCGCAGGTCCTGAAAAGATTGAGATGATGGAGAAGGCGAAAAGCGAAGGGCTTGAAAGGGATATCATCTTTACCGGGAAACGCGATGACCTTCCGGAACTTTTGGCAATTAGCGATGTCATGTTCTTATTATCGGAGAAAGAGGCGTTCGGGCTGGTTCTTCTAGAGGGCTTTGCATGCGGCGTACCGGCAATTGCAACTGAAATCGGTGGCATTCCTGAAGTGATTGAGGACGGCAAGAACGGATTCCTCGTTGAACTGGGAGATGTGAAGTCGGCTGCGGAGAAAGCGAAGATGCTTCTTGAAGACCCGATCCTACACAGAGAATTCCGGGAAAATGCATTACGGACAGTGGATGATAAATTTAATTCAACCTCGATCGTTCTTCAATATGAAGAGCTGTACTATAGAGTGGCGGGTTTGAAATGACTTCGCAATTTGGAACAGCATCGAGCCGAAAAGTCATTCGCCAATTGGAGGAAGCAGGTTATGAGGCGGTGTTTGTCGGTGGTTCTGTCCGGGATTATTTACTTGGTAAAGAAGCTTCGGATATCGATATAGCAACGTCTGCCACACCAGAAGAAGTAAAGCATGTGTTCACTCATACGATTGACGTCGGAATCGCCCATGGGACAGTTATGGTTTTGATGGATGGCGAACCGATCGAAGTTACGACGTACCGTACGGAAAGTACATATTCAGACCACAGGAGACCTGACGAAGTGGAGTTTGTCAGATCATTGAAGGATGATTTGCAGCGCAGGGATTTTACGATGAATGCAATCGCGTTGACGCTAACTGGTGAATTAATCGACCCGTTTAGTGGAATGATAGATCTTCAAAATCGCAAAATCCGGGCAGTCGGAAAAGCAGCTGACAGATTCCATGAGGACGCGCTGCGTATGATTCGTGCAATCCGTTTTTCGTCTGTTTTAAATTTTGAAATCGAGGATGAGACGTTGCTGGCCATTCAAGAAAACGCCGCCAGCATAAAGCATATTTCTGTAGAGCGTATCAAAGTTGAAATGGATAAGTTATGGAAAGGTGTCAACCCGGCAAAAGCGCTTGAGACGATAGCGGATACCCGCCTATCTGAGTACTTGCCGCTATTTCCAAACGATGTCCAATGTTTAATCGCTTGTGCCCCTTTTGAAACAGCAAAACAAGGTTGGGCGGCAATGATGCTTGCAGGGGATTTTTCAGTCATGAATCTTGCAAAGGCATATAAGCTTTCTAATCGAGAGAAAGCTTTTCTGTCGGATGTTCTTGCTGCATTTAATAGAAGGCAGTTCAATCAATTCACGATAGATGATTATTACCAATTTCACATCGAAGTGCTGATCACCGCAGAACAAGTATGGCAAACCTTTCATCCGAATGAACATAAAATTTCTATCGAGGATATGATACGAATGCAAGAAAACTTGCCGATTCGTTCAAAGGAAGACTTGCAAATCGATGGGAAAGACTTAATGGCGTGGACAAGCCAAAGAGGCGGCAGATGGCTCGGCGAATGGATGGATAAAATCGAAAATATGGTTTTGCATCGACATTGCCCAAATGATGCTGAAAAGATAAAGGAATGGTTTCTTAATGAATACAAACGTCAAGGATGAATTGCTAAAAAGACTTTTTGAATCTCAAGGAACTCCAATTTCGGGGCAGGAGGTTGCAGATGAATTTGGCCTTTCGCGAACAGCTATTTGGAAATATATAAAAGAATTTGAAGAAGAAGGCTATGAAATCGCTTCGATTAGGAAAAAGGGGTATGTACTCATCTCTTCGCCAGACCGTGTGAACGCCGCAAACATTCACAAGTTTTTACAGACAAAAACTTATGGAAAGGTCATCGATTATTATAATAGCTGCGAGTCGACTCAAAATATTGCACACGATGCTGCACAAGCTGGAGCATCTGATGGGACTCTCGTCGTATCGGAAGAGCAGACAGCCGGCAAGGGGAGACTGTCACGTCCATGGAATTCAGCAGCGAAAAAAGGAATTTGGATGAGTTTGATTGTTCGACCGTCCTTAATCCCTCAACAGGCGCCGCAAATGACACTTGTTGCAGCTGTTGCTGTCGTCCGGGCGATTGAAACTGTCACCGGTGTTGAAGCGATGATCAAGTGGCCAAATGATATTTTAATCAACGGTAAAAAGATGACTGGCATACTAACTGAACTTCAATCAGAACCTGATCGAGTGAAGGCTATCGTTCTTGGAATCGGCATGAATGTCAATCATGACGAAGAAGATTTTCCGATGGAGCTGAAAGAGATAGCTACTTCACTGAAGATAGAAAGTGGAATGGAAATCGATCGTTCGAAGCTTATTGCTGAAATTCTAGGTTTTCTGGAATTGTATACGGGAATGTATGAAAAACACGGATTTGGACCGATTAAGCTGCTTTGGGAAAGTTATTCGAACACAGCAGGCAAACGGATTCGTGCAGTCATGTTACATGAGACGATCGAAGGCACCGCTTTAGGTATTTCAGAGGATGGTCTTTTGGAGCTTCAGCTCGATGACGGGACCGTGAGAGGCATTTATTCGGCTGATATAGTTATTAAAGATTGAACTATACAAAACTTCCTTGATTTGCTATAGTAATGGCGAAGGGCAGTATCAATCGGAATTGCACCTTCAAGGACGTATGATTGACAGTCAAAACCTAATAAGTTCTGCCTTGATCTTGCAAAAGACAGGGACGGAGGAAACCAAAAATCGTAATTACACAATCCTTCTGCCCATTTTTGGCCAGAAGGTTTTTCAATTTTCGGTTTTCTTCATTTTGACAAACAAAAGGGAGAGGATACGGATGAAAAGTAGTACGGATTTTACGAAAATGAAACGCCTGGGGGAGAAAATTGCCATGCTTACTGCGTATGATCATCCAACTGCGCAAATGGCTGAGGAGGCAGGAATTGATATCCTTCTCGTAGGAGATTCGCTCGGAATGGTCGTATTAGGTTATGACTCGACAGCATCTGTTACGGTCGAAGACATGATACATCATGGAAAAGCGGTAAGACGTGGTGCAAAGGAGACATTCGTCGTCGTCGACATGCCTTTCGCTTCGTATCACGGTTCTGTTGATAGGACGTTGGAAGCTGCTGTCCGCATCTTTCAGGAGACTGATGCGAACGCATTGAAACTGGAAGGCGGAGGAAAGGTGATCGACACTATACGCCTGCTGACCGAAACAGGGATTCCAGTCGTCGCCCATCTAGGATTGCTTCCTCAGTCGGCTGCTGTCGTTGGGGGATATAAAGTGCAAGGGAAGACAGCCGAAGCTGCGGAACAACTTATTAAGGATGCAATCGCTTGTGAAGCAGCGGGCGCATGCATGATCGTTCTGGAATGTATTCCGTATCAGTTGTCGGAACAAGTTTCGAAAGCCGTCTCCATCCCTACGATCGGGATAGGGGCAGGAGCAGAGACAGACGGTCAAGTGCTCGTTTTCCATGATACAGTCAAATACGGAAACCACCACATCCCTAAATTTGTAGAAGCGTACGCCAATATTGGAGAGGATATCCGGAATGGTTTGCAGAAGTATGCCTCAGCCGTCAAGTCAGGTGAATTTCCAACTGAAGCACACCGTTTTGCAATGAAGGAAGATGAATTGGTCGCATTATACGGAGGAATGACTGATGTACGTTGAAAGTAACGACATCCAAGTAATTGAAACAATCGAAGAACTCCAAAAGAAACTGAACCGAAATGAAAGAAACCATAAAACTGTCGGTTTCGTCCCTACTATGGGATTTTTGCATGAAGGACATCTATCTCTCGCCAAACATGCAAGGGAGCAAAACGACATCGTCGTCATGAGTATTTTTGTTAATCCGGCACAGTTCGGACCAGGCGAGGACTTTGAATCCTATCCACGTGATCGTGAGAGGGATATCCGTCTTGCGAGAGAAGCTGGCGTCGATATTGTATTCATTCCCACAGTGGAAGAAATGTATCCTATGGATGGCGGCATTCGCATATTGCCGGGAATGCAGGCGAGTGAACTTTGCGGTGCTGCAAGGCCAGGACATTTCGATGGGGTGCTCAAAGTGGTATTGAAGCTTTTCAATATCGTTGATCCGGATCGCTCCTATTTTGGCATGAAAGATGCTCAGCAACTAGCCATTATTGAAACATTTGTCCGTGACTTCAATTTACGGACAGCTATCGTGAGGGTTCCGATTGTAAGAGAAGATGACGGCTTGGCAAAAAGCTCTCGCAATGTGAATTTAACAACGGCAGAGCGTACAGAAGCTCCTATCATTTATCGAGCATTGCAAATTGGAGCGCAGATGTTTGCTGAGGGAGCCGACCCGAATGCTATTGAACAGGAAGTATCGGATTGGATTGTCTGCAATAGCTCCGGGAAAATTGATTATGTCAGGTTACTTGCATATCCTCAATTGGTACCAGTTTTAGAAGGTACACAGGAAGTTATTTTAGCATGTGCAGTAAAATTCTCGACAACGAGGTTAATAGATAATATTATTATGTCAACAAAGGATGGTACTTATGTTCCGTATGATGATGAACAGTAAACTGCACCGCGCCACGGTGACGGAAGCGAATCTGAATTATGTAGGAAGCGTAACGATCGATAGCGATTTACTGGATGCTGCGGGAATGCTTCCGAATGAAAAAGTCCATATCGTCAATAACAACAACGGAGCGCGTTTTGAAACGTATATCATTGCAGGCGAACGCGGCAGTGGAGTCGTTTGCGTCAATGGCGCTGCAGCGAGGCTCGTTCAACAAGGTGATATTGTTATTATCATTTCTTATGCTTATGTTTCAGAAGATGAAGCTAGTACACATACACCGACAGTGCTCCTTATGGATGACAATAATCGGATTAAAGAAGTAATCACGGAAGCGCCTGGTGTTATTGCTTAATTGAATACAACGCTGATGGAGGAGGGAATTTCCTTCATCAGCATTTTTTTTTGCTAAGAACACCTAATCGAGCAAACGAGCGCCGGAATATGATACAATCTGCTGTAGTATTCAATACAGGAAGTTGATGATTGAATGGATAATAGTACATATGCAGTCGTTGACTTGGAAACGACTGGACATTCTCCTGCAAAGGGAGATCGGATTATACAAATCGCGATTGTTTTCATTGAAAACGGGACAATCACGAAAACGTATGCCCGATTTGTCAATCCAGAACGTGAAATACCCGCGTTCATCCAACAATTGACCGCAATTACGGATGAAGAAGTTCGGACTGCTCCGACATTTGAAAAAATTGCGCAAGAAGTTTCCGACATGCTCCAAGGAACGGTATTTGTAGCGCATAATACAGATTTCGACCTATCGTTTTTGCAAAGTGAATTTAAGCGTTGCAAAGTATCTGGATGGTCCGGTAAGAAAATCGATACTGTCGAGTTATCCAAAATTCTTTTCCCGTCCTCCTCTAGCTATCGTCTTCAAGACTTGGCAGAGGACCTCGATATTGAGCTGCCAACTGCTCATAGAGCGGATGATGATGCGGAAGCGACAGCAAATTTGCTGCTGACAGCATTATCCAAACTTCGGACATTGCCTGAAGAAACGTTGAACTTGTTGCATAGACGTTCATTCTCATTACGTTCGGATATTTCAACACTCATCTATGAAGCGTTGAGGCACGTCCGAACATCCGCAAACGGTCGTAAGCTTCCTTTATTTAGAGGAATTCCATACCGTAAAGTGGAAAATATTGGAGGGGCGATCGCAGCCCGGTCCTCGTACCCGTTGAATGAAAAGGAAAAAATCGATCTTTTAAAGAAAGGTTATCCTTCTTTCGAATATCGAAAGTCCCAACTGTCTTTCATGGATGCAATATGGGAAACGCTGAATTCACATGCTGAAGTTATAGCTGAAGTCCCGACTGGGGTAGGAAAGACAGTCGGCTATTTGCTGCCTGCAACTATTCATTCGTTTCAAACAGGGAAACCAGTAGTCATTAGTACGTTCACAAATCACCTTGTCGATAAGATTTTAGAAGACGAAGTGGAGCGAGTTCGTACAATGCTTGGCATTGATTGCACCGCTACAGTTCTAAAAGGCAGAGAGCAGTATTTATCGCTCGGCAAGTTCGAGGAGTTATTGAGAATTACAGACGAATCGTATGATGAGACGTTTACCATCATGCAAATCCTTGTTTGGCTGACAGATACGGAAACAGGTGATTTGAATGAATTGAATGTTTCTGGCGGTGGACAATTATTTGTTGATAGAATCCGCAAGCGGAATAATCGGCTGAAGGACGATGAGAAAGCGGCAGATTACCACCAGCGGATGATAGACGCTTGTCGGCATTCGAATCTCATCATTACGAATCACTCGATGCTATTGTCGGATTCCAACCGAGAACAAAAGATATTTCATAACTTTTCGGGCTTGATCATCGATGAAGCCCATCAATTCATTCATACAGCAGCGAATTCCAATGAGACAGTGTTGTCCTATATGAATTGGAAGTATGTCATGGGTCAGCTAGGCTCTGATGCAGATGGCCAGCTTCTTCATCATTTGATGAACCTTCATCGAAAATATAGTAACTTTGGAAATCAACTATTTGGGAAGCTCTCAGCCTCTTATGAGAAATTCTCCAATATATTTGATGAAGTTGCTTCGCTAATGTCATCCCATAAGCCGCAATCTGGCGGTGGCCAGCAAGGAAATCGAGTGGTTTTCAGTCTTGAAGAAATAGCCGGAAATAAACCGGTCTTTTCACAAATGGCTGACAAAATGAATGAATATATACAGAATGTGCAAACGATTAGTTTACGATTGGAATCATACAGAGAAAAAATGTCGATGAAAGAACAGGCGTTTTTATCCGAATGGAATTATTGGTTACGAGAATTGAAAATCAAAGCCGGCGAATGGGTTGAAATATTTTTGGATGATGAAACAGATAATTTCACTGTTTGGATTGAAAAAGATAAAAGAAGCTTGCCAGGAAGCTTGAATGTAGTGAAAAGTCCTGTAGATGGCTCTGCAATTACGAAGGAATTCATTACTAGCTTAAAAAATGAAAACATTGGAGTCGTTTGGACGTCTGCTACGATGACGATCAATCAAGATGAGCGATTTGTTCCAAGGCAGCTAGGCATTGAGGATCACGTGCCTGTTTTGACATTTGATGCTCCAGCTCATTTCTATGACAACGCTGGGATATTTATCGTTGAAGATATGCCTTCAATCCAGCATGTTTCACAGAGCGACTATATCGAGGCTGTAGCGGATGCTGTCGTCCAAACTGTAATCGCGACTGGCGGAAGGCTCTTCGTTTTATTTACTTCTCAAGATATGTTGCGCAAAACATATGAATTGATTTTAGAAAGTGAATTATTGAATGATTATGCTCTAATCGCACAAGGCGTCAGTTCGGGCAGCCGTATGAAACTTTTAAAGTCATTCCGCCAGTTCGGTAAATCGATCTTGTTTGGAACGAACAGTTTTTGGGAAGGCGTTGATGTCCCTGGAGAAGCATTATCCGCTGTCATTATTGTCAGACTGCCATTTTCATCGCCGGATGAAGTTGTTTTCAAAGCGAGGGCAGCAAAGCTTGCAGCGAACGGTTCGAACCCATTTACTGATTTATCTCTACCAGAAGCAATTTTAAGGTTCCGCCAAGGGTTCGGTCGATTAATACGGTCATCTGGAGATAGGGGCTTTTTCATCATTTTGGATAGGCGAATTGAAACAAAATCATACGGAAAGCGTTTTTTAGCTGCACTGCCTTCCGTTCCTATTCAGAAAGTGTCATTAGAACATATGGTGAATGAGCTCGAAGATTGTTATAATAAATAGGAATCCAGTAGATAACGGGATGCGGTTGCATTCTAATGGCAGTTTTGTGTATAGGAAGTGAGACGAATGATGAATTGGGTCAAATTCATCGCAGCTTTCCTTTTGGCATTATCACTTGTCATCATTGTCATCGTTTTTTATAATGCCAACAAACCTTTTTCGACCGCCCAACAAGATGCGGAAACGGCTGCTTTGAAAACTGGCGCTTTGCAATCTGTTGAGCACTCCGAAATTTACAATGGTACCGTATCGATGGTAACGGTGTTTGGCAAAGATGATGAAGGCAATGAGAAAGCGGTATTCATTGAAGGGAAAACAGGGGAAATCATCGATGAAGTGGCGATGAAAGACGGAATTGAAGCAGATGCAGCGATCAAAACAGTCAAAGCAGAACTGCAAGTGGAGAAAATCCTTCATGTGACACTCGGCTTGGAAGAAGGCCATCCTGTATGGGAAGTCGCATTTAAAGGTGACAATGGCAAGTTGAATTATGTGTATGTCTTTTTTGAGAACGGTGAATGGTGGAAGCGGATTTTAAATCTATAAATGCATTCATTCAAGAGATGAAGGGACAAAAGGGAGCGATTCTGTTGACAAAGAAATTAGCGGCTAGAGTGAATACATTATCACCATCAACAACCCTTGCCATTACGGCGAAAGCGAAAGAGATGAAAGAGTCGGGTATCGACGTTATCGGGTTAGGTGCAGGCGAGCCTGATTACAATACGCCGGAAAACATTTTGGAAGCAGCTTATCAATCGATGAAAGAAGGCAAGACAAAATATACGCCTTCTGGGGGGCTTCCTGCATTGAAGGATGCCGTCATTGCCAAATTGAAGGCGGATCAGCAGTTAGATTATTCAAGGCAGGAAATTATGATCGGTATTGGCGCGAAGCATGTTTTATACACACTCTTCCAAGTCATACTGGACCCTAGCGATGAAGTGATCATTCCTACTCCATATTGGGTAAGCTATCCTGAGCAAGTGAAGCTGGCTGAAGGTGTTCCTGTATTTGTCGAAGGCACTTCCGATGCCCAGTTCAAAGTGACGGCTGAACAAATCAGTGGCGCAATCACGTCTAAAACAAAAGCTGTCATTATCAATTCTCCAGGAAATCCTACTGGTATGATCTATTCTCGTGAAGAACTTCAACAAATAGCAGAAGTTTGTCGAGAAAAGGACATTTGGATCATTTCGGATGAAATCTATGAAAAATTGATTTATGGTGGAGAGAAGCATGTTTCGATCGCCCAGCTTTCGGAAGATGCGAAAAATCGGACGTTCATCATTAATGGCGTATCCAAATCACATTCAATGACTGGTTGGAGAATCGGTTATATCGCGGGCGATGCACAAGTCGTCAGCGCTATGACGAATTTGGCAAGCCATTCGACATCCAATCCGACAACTACGTCACAATATGCTGCGATTGAAGCGTATAACGGCCCTCAAGATGCAGTGGAAACGATGAGGAAAGATTTCGAGTCGAGATTAGAGCGTATTTATCCCCAGCTTGCAGCAATACCGGGTTTTACAGTCGTCAAACCTCAAGGTGCATTCTATTTGCTGCCGGAAGTTTCGGAAGCGATAAAGAAAACCGGTTTTACTAATGTGGACGATTTTGCATCCGCATTATTAACTGAAGCAAAAGTGGCAGTCATCCCAGGGTCCGGATTTGGTTCACCTGAAACGATCCGATTGTCCTATGCAACATCGATCGACCTGCTTGAAGAAGCGGTAAAACGTATCCGCTCATACGTAGAAGCTAACTGGAAAGAATAATAGTCATACACTCACGGAGGTACTTATGAAAACAATTATGATTCACGAAATGCCCGATCACGTTGGTGAAACTGTCCGGATCGGAGCATGGTTATCGAATAAAAGATCAAGCGGCAAAATCGCTTTCCTTCAACTTCGCGACGGTTCTGGATTTGTCCAAGGTGTTGTCGTCAAGGAAGTTGTCGGGGAGGAAGTTTTCGCTAAAGCGAAATCTCTGCATCAGGAATCTTCCCTTTATGTGACAGCAGAAGTGACGGAAGATGAACGTTCTTCATTCGGAGTCGAACTGCAAGTAAAAGATATCGAAATCATTCACGAAGCAATCGATTATCCAATTACGCCGAAGGAACACGGAACAGAGTTTTTGATGGATAACCGTCATTTATGGCTACGGTCTCGTAAACAGCATGCCATCATGAAAATTCGGAACGAAATCATCCGCTCTACATTTGAATTTTTCCATATGAACGGTTTTGTGAAAATAGATCCTCCGATATTGACAGGTTCTTCACCTGAAGGGACTACAGAACTATTCCATACAAAATACTTTGATGAAGATGCTTATTTATCACAATCAGGACAGCTCTATCTTGAAGCTGCAGCGATGGCTCTCGGAAAAGTATTTTCATTTGGACCGACATTCCGTGCAGAGAAATCGAAAACACGCCGTCATTTGATTGAATTCTGGATGATTGAACCTGAAATGGCATTCGTGCAACATGAAGAAAGCTTGGAAATTCAAGAGCAATATGTTTCGCATATCGTCCAATCCGTATTGCAAAACTGCCCATTGGAACTCGAGCGACTTGGTCGGGATGTTTCGAAACTTGAAAAGATCCAAGCTCCATTCCCTCGTATTTCTTATGATGATGCAATTAAGTTCCTTCAAGAAAAGGGCTTTGACGACATTCAATGGGGCGATGATTTCGGTGCTCCGCATGAAACTGCGATTGCCGAAAACTTTGATATGCCTGTCTTCATTACAAATTATCCTAAGGATATTAAATCGTTCTATATGCAACCGCACCCAGATCGCGATGATGTAGTTCTTTGCGCAGATTTGATTGCTCCGGAAGGCTATGGGGAAATCATCGGCGGCTCAGAACGTATTTATGACTATGATTTAATGAAGCAACGCATCAAAGAGCATAATTTGGATGAGTCTGCTTATGAATGGTATTTAGAATTAAGTAAATACGGCGCTGTTCCACATTCCGGCTTCGGACTTGGGTTGGAACGGACGGTAGCGTGGATTTCCGGAGTCGAGCACGTTCGGGAAACAATTCCGTTCCCACGTTTGTTGAATCGTCTATATCCGTAATAGAAGTAAGAAATAAATAGTGAGGTGTTCGCCATGCAAGATGAAGAACGGCTCCGTATTTGGATTGAGCAGGGAAATGTAACTATTTCCCAGCTCTTTTTTCAGCACTATAAAGCGTTGGATATAAAAGATGTCGATGCCGTTCTCTTGTTGCATATGTATGCATATCAAGCAGAGGGTTCACAATTTCCTACGCCATCTGATCTTGCAGCACGTATGCATTTAACCGAAAATGAAGTGTCCGCCATCCTTCAACGCTTCATGCAGCGTGGATTATTGGAAATCAAGCAAGGTCAGGACGAAAACGGAGTACTTTACGAACAGTTCTCGATGCAGCCATTATGGAACAGATTAGTAAGTATTGTACTAGCTGAAAAGAACGTAAAGGAAGAACAGAAAGACAAGGAAGAAGAAGGCGAAATCTTTACGTTGTTCGAGCAGGAGTTCGGAAGACTTTTATCACCAATGGAATGCGAAACGATTACAATGTGGCTGGATGAAGATGGACATGCCGTCCAGATTATCAGGGCAGCATTGAAAGAGGCGGTTCTTGCCCAAAAGCTCAGTTTGCGCTATATTGACCGGATATTGTTCGAATGGAAAAAGAAAAGAGTAAGAACGTTGAATGACGTGGAAAAGCAATCTAGGTCGTTCAGGACATCAATGATACGTCCAGTTCAAAATCAGGAAGCCGCTGTAAAAAAGGTTCCTTTTTATAATTGGCTGGAAGAACGGGAATAGGTGATTGTCTATGTTGACGAAGAAACAATGGGAAGTCTGTCTAGAAGAATTCGGGAAGATGTTTCCCGACGCTCATTGTGAGCTGGTGCACGAAAACGCTTTTGAGCTGCTCGTCGCCACATTACTCTCCGCTCAATGTACAGACGTGCTCGTAAACCGGGTAACAGCGGATTTATTCAAAAAATATAAAACGCCTGAAGATTACTTGGCCGTTGATATTGAAGAGCTCCAAAACGACATTCGTTCCATTGGCCTGTATCGGAATAAAGCGAAAAATATTCAAGCGTTGAGCGCTCTTTTGATCGAAGAATTTGATGGAGTAGTGCCAGCGGATAGAGATTTACTAACGACGTTTCCAGGTGTCGGCAGGAAAACAGCCAATGTTGTCGTTTCGAACGCTTTCGGCATTCCGGCAATGGCAGTTGACACTCATGTTGAGCGGGTTGCCAAGCGCCTCGGTATGAATCGTTGGAAAGATACACCTCTCATGGTGGAAGAAAAAATCATGCGCTGGACCCCTATGGAAAAATGGACGGACACGCACCATCAAATCATTTTTTTTGGAAGATATCATTGCAAAGCCCAAAATCCGAATTGCAGTGAATGTCCACTCCTTCCTTTATGCAGGGAAGGGAAGAAAAGGATGAAAGGCATTGCATAATTCCGAAATGGATAAGAAGGAGTTGCTTTATTCCTTCTGGAACAATTGGTTGGACATGAAAGCAAGTATCGAGGATGCATATAAGCAAAAGGATCCTAAAGCTGCCCACATGATGGAAATAGCCATTGACAATTACTTGGAAATGGTTGAGTCGTTTTTATTTGTCGAACCTTTTGTTACAGACGGTAAAAAATCGTCAATTGAACCACTGAATGGGGAAGAGCGTCTAGCATTCATACGAAGTAAGATATCTGGGTATTATGCATACATTCAGTTGGATGCATTATATATCGAGGCGATGAAAAAAGCAGTGAGTCAAATAGCGAAGAATAAATAAAGTCGGAAGGGAGTTAATCCCTTCCGACTTTTTACATATTACTTATCTGTTCCCGCCATCGTTGGTTCCGTCATCAGAGACATCATCTCCTCCGGAGCCCGAGTCCGTTGTATCATCTCCCGAACTTCCTGAACCGTCTCCGGTCGAATTATCGGAGTCTCCATTGTTTCCACCATTTCCATCATTGGTGCCATTGTTGTTATTGCCATTGTTACCATTATTACCATTGTTGTTATTACCGTTGTTGCCATTGTTCCAATTTCCGTTATTCGAATTTCCATTATTGTTGTTATTGTTTTCGCCGTTATTTTCTTCATCACTTCCGTCATCCATCCAAGAGTCATCTTCATTTTGTCCCTCAATCAATAGGGATGTGGAAGCTGCACTACTTTCAATGTCTCCCGAGGATGCTGTCACGTAGAAGATATACGTACGACCCATTTCAACTCCGGAGAACATCAACCCATGATCGGATGTCGTCTTCACGGCCTGCGGTTCGCCGCCGTCAACTGCAACAGAGACGTTGAATTGAATAGGTTCCGGAAGCACAAATGCATCTGGATCTTCATATGACCAATTCAGTGATATCGAGTTCGTCTCTGCATCATATTCTGCAGATAAGCCGCTAGGAGCTTCAAGTTCAGTAATCACTTCTTCATCCATTTCGGTTGGAACCGTTCCTCTAACGAATAATTCAGTGCTCTTTAACGCATCAGGAGTCGAATTGCTCGCAAGGATTGCCGGATTGGACCCTTTCACGATGACAGCTTCTTCAACTGAGCTCGGCTTTTTGAAATGAGGCGTATTCTTTCCGGCTACAAGATCGGTCATCACAGTCCTGAAAAGGATTTGCGGCACATAGCGACCTTTATCATATGTTGTAATCGGAGTTTTAAAATCTTTGTATCCGCCCCATGCAGAAATGGTATATTCCGTCGTATAGCCAGTGAACCAGCTATCCGGTACATCCGTACTTTTCATTCCTTTTTCTTGCATCGTTTTTGAATCATAGTTTGTCGTACCAGTCTTACCGGCCATATCCAGTCCTGATACGCCCGCCGTCTTACCAGTTCCGTAAGTAATGACATCACGTAATATATCCGTCACCATATAAGCCGTTGAATCTTTCATGACCGTCTTAGGATCCGGTGCCAAGTTACGCTCGGAGCCATCGCGGTAAACGATTTTCTTGACTGCATGCGGTTTTGTATAAATCCCGCCGTTGCCGAACGGAGCATAGGCGCCTGCCATTTGAATAGTGGAAAATTCAGCATCCCCTCCGCCAATAGCAAGCGTGGAAGTCATATCACCATATTCTAGACCAAGCTTTCCAGCAAATTCACGAGCCCGTTTTGTTCCAACTTCTTCAAATACTTTGACGGCTGGAATATTTCTAGAGCGGTACAAAGCTTCTCTAGCAGTAATCGGTCCCAAATATTTCCCGTCCACATTTCGAATCGATATGTCAGTGCCTTTGTATTTATATGGTTCGTCAACTACGATATGTGCAGTCGACCAGCTTTCATTTTCAATGATAGGACCGTAGGAAAGGATTGGTTTGATGACCGAGCCGGGCTGTCTGAGATTATCTCCAGAAGCGAAGTTCAAATTCCGTCCTGTGAAATTTCTCCCGCCACCGATTGCAACAATTTCTCCTGTCTTTGTGTCGAGCACGGTCATTCCTGCTTGCATTTCCTCTGACTCATAAATAGATGCATTGTTAATCGCCTTTTCAACAGATTGCTGAGCTTTTGGATCAAGGGAGGTTTGGATCGTTACACCTTCTGCCAAGATATCCATCATGCCTTCCGCTTCTAATTCATCCAATACGATGTCGACATACGCAAGATACTTCGAATCCTTGTTTTGTTGACGTTGATCTTCTGGAAGAAGTGTTTTAGTTACAGGGATGGCTTTCGCTTTTTCCATTTCGTCCTTCGTTATTTTTCCATGTTTGTACATTAGGCTAAGGACTGTATTCCGACGTTTTTCAGCCCGCTCCGGATTTTTAAACGGATTGTATCCGTTCGGAGATTGAGGCATCCCCGCCAATAGTGCCATTTCATGCAATTCAAGCTCATCCAGATCTTTACCGTAAAATTCTTTTGCGGCTGTCCCGATTCCGTAAATATTGCCTGACATAAGGATTTTATTGAAATACATCTCAAAGATTTGTTCTTTGTCATATTCTCTTTCTAATTTAAAAGCGAGCCATGCTTCTTGAGCTTTACGCTTCAATGTCTTTTCATCGGAAAGGAAAGAGTTCTTAATGACCTGCTGTGTAAGCGTTGATGCTCCTTGAGAACCGAAGCCGCTTTTAAAGTTTGCAAGCACTGCACCACCGAGTCGCCAGAAATCCATACCATGGTGTTTGTAGAATCGTACGTCCTCGGTTGCGAGAACAGCGGCTTCCATCTGTTCCGGAATTTGATCGTAAGGTACGAATTCCCGGTTTTCCGCACCGAATTTCATAAAGACATTGCCGTTTCGATCAGCTATATGGGACGTTAGCGGATCTTTCAATAAGCTTTCATCGAGGTCGGGTGCACTGCTTGCATAGAAAGCAAAAAGTCCCGCTCCGCCGATCAACATCGCAATACCAAGTGCAACTATCCCAAGAATGACTTTTTTAATGATATTGCCGCCGTTCTTTTTCTTTTTATTCTTCCCGCGCTTTTTTTCTGCCTCTAACTGCTGGCGTCGGGCTGCTCTTGATTTTGTCTGATCACTCATAAGTTTTCCTGCCTTTCAATCGTTTCTTATTCAGGTCTTTGCAAAATTGTGTCCAAGGCGGCTAAATAATCAAGCCGTGGATTAAAACTTGCTTTTATTTCTATGGATATCTCTTCCATTTCATTAAGTGTAATAGATTTTCTTCCTCCTGCTATCATTCTTTCCCACTTTTTTTCGAAGTACTCGTAGGGGATGATGAAATAGCGATCAAGAACGGCAAATTTCACTAATAGAAATGCGATTCCATCTTGCTCAGTCACTTTTTTCATATGCTCGACCTGATGCTCATGAATATTTTGCAACGGAAATGAAGTTGTATTCTTCGTCTCCTTTGCTTCAAAGTCAATATATTTCCCTTTCCAAACGCCATTATAGTCAGTCGTGGAAGGAGATCTGAAATATGCTTCGGTTATGACGGCTGCGCTTCTAGCAGGATATTTTACGTGTACGATTTGGATAGGGACCGGCTTCTTGTGGATGACTGCTTTATTGTTGGCCAAATAATACTCATTCGTTTCGTTCAACTCGTCCTCTAACGATTTTCCTCGATTACTGAACGATAAATTTTTTTTATTCACTCGGGCAGAGCGTTGTGCCGGAACATATTTTTTTCCGTTCGGATATCGAATTGTCATTCCTACCACCTCGCAGAACTATCATACCATAATGATTGGACGGATTATCGCTTTAAAAGTTGCGCGAAATTAGTGTTCAGATCATATTAAAGAATGCACGTTCGTTGAAGTTTGGTGTCTAGGTGCAGTTTTTGATAGACTATAGGAAAGACTTCGGAAAGGAAGAAATAACTTGGTAACCTTAATAGAGAAAACGGAACGGCTCCTTTCTGTATGTGAAGAGTGCTTGAATAGACTTCCCGCTATGCGAAAAGAGGATCGAGAGCCTGATTTTTTTACAGAAGTGAAACCTTATGCAGATATTAATCATAGATTGCTTGACGAATGGACTGAGGAAATTAGGCTCTTAATTCGAAATGAAAGGCCGAAATACATTCATCCTCATCAAATCGAATCATTGAACGAATCGATGAAGCAATTCATCGTACAATCTTTTTACCCGAAAACAGGAAAGAAACGGTTTATCCTTTCCATCAATTCTGCCACATACACATTGAAAACGGTGCTGGATGAATTGCGATCTAAAGGAGGGGGGCAAGGATGAAGAAGACAAGCGTCCGTGAAACGGTTGATCTCTTCTTATCCGATCCTGAACTGTCCTCCAATATTCGACATTATGAAAAAATTGAAGGGAAATCTGCCGAATATGCATCATTTCCAGAACGGCTTCATCCATCCATCGTCAAGGCGCTGGCAGACAAAGGGATTGAACGCTTATACAGTCACCAACGAGAGGCGTTCGATCTTGCGACGTCAGGAAATTCAATAACAGCTGTGACGCCGACTGCTTCTGGGAAATCATTATGCTATCATCTGCCCGTCCTGCAAAGTATTTTGGAGGACGATTCATCCCGTGCGCTGTATTTATTTCCAACAAAAGCTCTCGCACAAGACCAATTGGCGGATTTGCATGAGTTGATTGAAGCGAGCGGGGAGACAATCCTCAGCTATACGTATGATGGAGATACGGCACCTGGGCTGAGAACGAAAGTTCGTAAATCAGGACATATCGTTTTGACGAATCCCGATATGCTTCACTCGGGCATATTGCCTCACCATACAAAATGGGTATCTCTCTTCGAAAACTTGAAGTATATCATCATAGATGAATTGCATACGTATAAAGGGGTGTTCGGAAGCCACGTTGCCCATGTAATTAGAAGACTAAAGCGTATTTGCAATTATTATGGGTGCGATCCGATTTTCATCTGTACATCTGCGACAATTGCCAATCCGAAAGAGCTTGCCGAGACGTTGACAAACTCACCGATGCGTCTCATCTCGAAAAATGGCGCTCCTTCAGGCGTCAAGCATTTCATATTTTACAACCCGCCTATTGTCCATAAAACATTCGGCATCCGGCGAAGCGCAATCCTCGAAGTGAGGGATATCGCGTCGTTTTTGTACAGAGAAGGTGTCCAAACAATCATCTTTGCAAAAAGCAGGGTTCGCGTTGAAATGCTTGTTACGTATATGAAGGAATTGACGAAGAAAAAACTATTTGATCAGACAATCATGGGATACCGAGGCGGCTATTTGCCTTCGGAGCGTAGAAAAATTGAAAAAAGGCTGCGTGACGGGGAGATCAAAACTGTCGTGAGCACGAATGCGCTCGAACTCGGCATCGATATCGGCCAATTGCAAGCATGCATCATGACTGGCTATCCAGGTAATATCGCAAGCGCCTACCAACAAGCCGGACGAGCAGGAAGAAGGCAGGATGATGCATTGATCATTTATGTTGCGCAATCGATGGCGCTTGACCAATACATTATTCAGCATCCTGAATACTTGCTCGGCCAAACACCGGAAGAAGCGAGGATCCATCCTGATAATATGCTTATCCTCATGGATCATCTGAAATGCGCCTCATTTGAATTGCCGTTCACGATGTCGGAAACATACGGAGAATTCGAAGTTCAAGAGCTGCTCGCCTTTTTGGAAGCGGAAGGGGTGCTCGTCAAAACATCCGATAAATGGCATTGGATGACAGACAGATTCCCGGCAAGCGAAATCAGTCTACGTTCAGCCTCCCAAGAAAATGTCGTCATCATCGACAAGACGATTCCTAAAGGAACTGTCGTCATCGGAGAAATGGACCGCTACAGCGCAATGACGTTATTGCACGAAGAGGCGATCTACATCCACCAAGGCAAGCAATATCAAGTCGAAATGCTAGATTGGGATGAAAAAAAGGCATACGTCACGGAAGTCGATGTCGATTATTATACAGACGCTAATTTGGCTGTGGAATTAAAAGTTATTAGCGAAGATGAAAACAGCCAACTAGGGAAAGCGGAAGTAGCGTATGGAGATATTGCTGTTTTGGCGATCCCGACGATTTTTAAAAAAATTCGTTTCGATACGCATGATAATATCGGTTCCGGTCCAATTTCACTGCCTGCCGAGGAACTTCATACTTCATCCACTTGGTATTCATTTGACGCTCCGGATGGGTGGAAGGAATCCGAATTGACGGACGCGCTCACTGGTGCCGCTTACGCAATTCAATCATTTATTCCATTATTTGTCCGCTGTGACAGGACGGATATCCACGTCGTGCCACAAGTGAAGGCAATCCATACGGGGAAGCCGACAATTTTCATTTATGATAGTTATCCGGGCGGCATCGGTCTAAGCGAGAAGATTTATGGTCGGTGGGATGAACTCTTGCAAAAGGCGGCGGAGCATGTACGCGGTTGCCTTTGCGAAAACGGTTGTCCGGTCTGCATAGGAGCGCAAGAAGAAGGAATCCGGATGAAGAGAGATGTCATTTCCCTTTTGCATTCTCTCATTAGGGGGAAGAGCGATGTCTTATGAAGCTAAAATGATGGCAATGAAGAAGCTTCTGAAAAAGAAAGCTCCTCAAGTCGAAGCAATAACCCCAGCTCCGAAACGTGAAACCCCTCCGTCTCCTTCTTACGAGAAAAGATGGCTTTCGGCCGGATTGACGAAAGAGGAGAACGAATACGGCGTCGTGTATAAACGGACGGTTGTCTATAAACCAAATCATCAGCATGGGAACTATTCGCTTTCCGGATTGTTGGACACAGTGGAAAGATGGCGTAAATCAGAGGAAATTCATCCTCTTGCTCCTGACTTTACAAAACCGCTCGTCTTTTTCGATACGGAGACGACCGGCTTAAAAGGTACCGGCACACTTATATTTTTAATGGGATTCATTGAATATACGGAAGAGGCGTTTACTTTAACGCAATATGTGTTGCCGGGGCCGGATCATGAAGCCGCATTCCTTTATGCTACAAATCTATGGAAAACACCGATGTCGATCGTCATGTACAACGGAAAAAGCTTTGATATGCCACAAGTGCAAACGAGATGGACGATGAATCGAAATGTGCTCCCGCAGTTACTGAAGCATACTGAAATTGATTTGCTGCACGGATCGAAAAGAATCTGGAAAAATGAAATGGATACATTCAAATTGACTGCAGTCGAGGAGGAACAGCTCGGTTTTTTCCGTGAAGGCGATATTCCCGGACATATGGCGCCGATCATTTATCAGGACGCGGTTAAAAATGGTCGTGCCGAAATATTGATGAAAGTCCTTTTGCATAATGAATGGGATATCCTATCGCTTGTCACCTTGTATATCCGGTCAACGGATCTTCTTTTGCAAGGCGACGTGCTATCATCTGCAAACGCGCAAACGAATATCGGAAAATGGTATACAGACTTGAAATCGTTTAGCCGCAGCAAAGATATACTTATGGATGTCATCGAGGAATATGGTGTGGAAGAGCCGAAAGCGCATTTTCATATCGGATTCCTTCTTAAAAAAGAAGGGCGTCATTCAGATGCAATTGACTCATTTGAAATTGCCTCAGCAGGATTGGCAGGAAGAGAAAAAATCATTGCCTTTGAGGAATTGGCGAAGCTGTTTGAGCATAAATTGAAGGAGCCAGAAAAGGCACTTCATTACACAAAAGAAGCGATACGTCATTTGCGGCAAGACCCGGACATAACGAATCGATTCAAAGTCCGGATGGGAAATGTATTCAATCACCGGGAAATGAGATTGAGGAAGAAGCTATTTCCCGGGGAAGCGCACTAACCGACAAAATCTTGCGCGCCAACCGAAATAGAAAGACAAAGTTGTACAAAATATGCTATACTTGCGACATGTAAACATAGATGGAAGGGCGTCATTTCATGGAAATAAAACTTGATTCTAAGACGATTCTTGAGAAAGAGTTTAAAACGGGTTTACGAGGATATAATCAAGAAGACGTAGATCTTTTCCTGGATCAGGTTATTCAGGATTATGAAGCTTTCAAAAAAACAATTTCAGAATTGCGAATGGAAAACGAGAAGCTGAAAGATGAGCTAGCATCAGCAGCGAAACGACCAGTTGCAACGAATGCCAATACAACAAACTTCGATCTGTTAAAACGGATTTCCAATTTGGAGAAACATGTATTCGGCAGCAAGTTGTACGACCACGAATAATTTGGACAATCGACGGCATAAAGAAATCCGTTGATTTTTGTCGAAAATTGCAGTATACTATTGTAACCATAGTGTGAATTCAGGTAATCGCTGCAACGTCAAGTTGTAGAGGAAAGTCCATGCTCGCACGGTTCTGAGATGACCGTAGTGTCCGTGCTCGGCGAAAAAATAAGCCGGGGCAGTGCGCATAGCGCATTGACGGCGGGGATAAATCCTAAGTGTGCTTTTGCACATATGGATGAGGTCCCCTGAAAAGTGCCACAGTGACGTAGCTGATTCGGAAACGGGTCAGATGGAACGCGGTAAACCCCACGAGCGAGAAACCCAAATTATGGTAGGGGCACTCTTCTGAAGGAATCAAACTGATGAAGGGACAGACACCTTCTTTTGATGGGTCTGTAGATAGATGATTACCACCCTAAGTACGAGGCGCAAGCCGTTTGAGTACACGGGAACAAAACATGGCTTATCGAATTTACGATGGTTCCACATAACAATCAATGCTCTCCTTATTCGTTTGGAGAGCATTTCTATGTTATCGGGATAAAAATTATACGAACTGACACTATAAGAATGAATACATAAAAGATGTAATTAGAATTGGAGTTGGAAATGCATGGCAAACTATAAATTGGTCGCTACATCCGCTATGGGGCTTGAATCAATTGTTGCGGATGAAGTGAAAGACCTCGGCTTCGAAACAAAAACCGACAACGGAAAAATCTACTTTGAAGGCGACGAAAATGCAATCGCCAAAACAAACATGTGGCTCCGAGTCGCGGACCGCGTCCGGATCATCGTCGGTGAATTCACCGCCACCACATTCGACGAACTTTTTGAACAAACAAAATCCCTGCCGTGGGAACAATACTTACCAGTCGATGCAAAATTCCCTGTCGCAGGGAAATCAGTCAAATCGACCTTGTACAGCACACCTGACTGTCAAGCAATCGTCAAGAAGGCAATTGTAGAACGTATGAAATCCGCTTATAACCGGATCGGCTTTTTAGACGAAACTGGTCCGTTGTTCAAGCTCGAAGTATCCATCTTAAAAGATAAAGTAACCTTAACCATCGATTCGAGCGGGGCCGGTTTGCATAAACGAGGCTACCGTGTCGGCCAAGGTGATGCACCACTTAAAGAAACGATGGCAGCTGCACTCGTCAAATTGACACGATGGAACCCCGATCGACCGTTTGTTGATCCGTTTTGCGGCTCTGGCACAATTGCGATCGAAGCGGCAATGATTGGTCAACAAATCGCGCCGGGCTATAACCGTGATTTCAGCAGTGAGGAATGGCCATGGATCGATCAAGCGATATGGGACCGTATAAGGGAAGAAGCGGAAGACGTCGCAAAATATGATCAGCCGCTTGACATTACAGGCTTTGACGTCGATCCGAAAATGATCAAGATTGCCCAGCAAAACGCAGTTGAAGCGGGATTTATGGATTTAATTAAGTTTGAGCAACGTGATGTCAAGGATTTGACTGTTGAAGGTTTGAACGGCGTGCTCGTCGGCAATCCTCCTTATGGGGAGCGATTGGGTGAAATTGAAGAGGCTGAGGAACTTGCTCGTGTTATCGGGCATATAATGGATAGGTATCCGTCATGGTCCGTTTACATGCTTTCCTCCCTTGAAAACTTTGAGACGATGTACGGGAAAAAAGCGACGAAGAAACGAAAGCTGTTCAATGGTTTTATTAGAACAGATTTTTATCAATATTGGGGTCAACGAAAATAAGTGATCAGATTAAACGGAAGAGGCCTGCCTCTTCCGTTTCCATGTGCGAAAAAGAAAGGGGAGCGCAAATGAAAAGGAAAATGCCATTTTCATTAACAAAAGAAAAATCATTCTATGAATCCTTGAATGACTGGATTGGCGATACATTATATGATGATTTGACCGAAAAGGGATTCGAATGCAGAGACGAACAAATCTATATGGCATTTCAAATTGAACAAGCGCTGAAAGAGAAAAAAGTCCTTCTTGCAGAGGCAGGCGTCGGAACAGGGAAGACGATTGCCTATTTATTGCCGGCTATCGCATATGCAAGATATACGGGGAAGCCAGCCCTTATTTCCTGTGCGGATGAAACGTTAATCGACCAGCTCGTAAAAGAGGAAGGCGATATCCGCAAAATTAGTGATGCATTGCAAATCGATATTGACGTCCGTCTCGCAAAAGCGCGGAATCAATATTTATGCTTGAAAAGATTGGATGAAGCTGTTGACGCTTCGATGGATGATTATGCCGAAACCGTGCATAGCGGATTACCTGATTTCGTTAACGGCAATTTGTCGCTGCAATCGATTTTCCCATACGGAGAACGGTCAGACTATCCTCATTTGAACGACGACCAATGGAAAACGATGAATTTCCATCCTGTTCAGCAATGCGCAGCCTGTGATGTCCGAAATCGATGCGGACAGACGATCCATCGGAATCATTATAGGGAAGCGGCAGATTTGATCATTTGCTCACATGATTTCTATATGGAACATATTTGGACGAAGGAATCGAGAAAGCGACAAGGTCAAATGCCATTGCTTCCTGACGTATCGATGATTGTTTTCGACGAAGGCCATCTGCTCGAATATTCCGCCCAACGCGCCCTCACGTATGAAGTTCAAAATCACACACTTCTCACCTTGATGGAGCGTGTCATGGTTGACGGGGTACGGGAAGAGACGTTGCAATTGATGGAACGGTTAATCGATGTCCATGAAGATTTCTTTCGACTTTTGCGATCCGCAACGAAAGAGAGCGGGGATGAAAGGAAAGCAATTAGGAAAAACGGGGAAATCCTTTCTGTTGGAAGGGAAGCGGTCTCCATTTCAACCGCCCTGCTGGAAGAGTTCGTGTTTGAGGGCGAATTATTTATTATTCCAGAATATGATTTGAAAATGGTCGAGGAATATTTGGAGCAATATATATACTCGATGGAATTATTTGTTTCCGAAAATGACGCTGTCGACTGGCTGCAAGATAGCAAAGACGGAATGACACTCACGATTATGCCGCGGCTTGTCACAGATATTTTAAAAGAAAAGCTGTTTTCATCTAACATACCGATCGTCTTCTCTTCGGCCACACTTTCGGTCGAACAGGATTTTTCGTATATATTGGATAGTCTCGGGATTGACGATTTCCTTTCATTTTCAGTAGAATCTCCTTTTGACTATGAGGAGATGATGGAAGTCATCGCCGCTGATATCGATGAGGGAGAAAAGCCGAAGTATGTACTTAATTTGCTGAAGGATGATGAGCAGACATTGCTGCTGTTCAAATCAGAACAGTCGATGAAAAGATTCCAGACAGAGCTGAATGAAGAGCAAAGAAAAGTAATCGCTTTTGAAGGGGAACGGGAATTATCCTCTATCATTCGTGATTTCCAGCAGAAAGAAGTTTCTGTCCTTTGTTCCTATCACTTATGGGAAGGTCTCGATATCCCTCAAGACGCACTTACTCGGGTGATCATCTATGATCTGCCATTCCCTCCACATGATCCTTTATTCGATGCGCGTAGGAAGCATGCAGAAAATCCGTTTGATGAAGTGGATTTGCCATTCATGCTTCTCCGCCTACGACAAGGAGCCGGACGTCTCATTCGGACTTCGCAAGATTCCGGAACTGTCCACGTCCTGATGGAAGGTGAAGAACAAGAAATGAAAGATAGGATTGCCGGAATCTTTCCGGTGGATATCCAGACTTTCGTGAAGAAATGAGTTCTAAAAGCTGTCTTTATATCCGAGGGAACTCGTGTAAAGACAGCTTTTCCTATTCATGGATAAAAAGGATTGCAAACGCAAACTTCGAATTTTCAATCAAAGTCGTTCAGTTAAGAAAAATGGTATAGTAGATAGAGAATGTTAGGAAGGATCGAATATTATGTTTACTACTGATATGTTAGAACGAACAGCTATTTACGGTCATTTATTTAACAAGAATCATGATGAGGAACGTGTAAGGAAAGCAGCTTCATTAGCTAAGAAATTAATGGATGAGGAGTTCGTCATAGGATTTGCCGGCCATTTCTCAGCTGGGAAATCCTCGATGATCAACGCGTTGACTGGCGAGGATTTTTTGCCGACTAGTCCAATTCCTACGAGCGCCAATATCGTCAAGGTGAAGAAGGCTGATGAAGAGTTTGCCATCATCCATCGGACCGATGGCTCGCTCATCAAATATAAAGGTCACGGCTTCTTTGATGCAATCAAGTCTTTCAGTAAAGACGGTGCGGAAATTTCTCTTATTGAAATCGGACATCCTGGATCCAAACTATCGGAAGCGATAACGGTCATGGATACGCCAGGAGTTGACTCGACTGATGATGCGCATCGCTTGTCGACGGAATCGGCACTTCATTTAGCTGATCTCGTTTTTTACACGATGGACTACAATCATGTCCAGTCGGAACTGAACTTCAAATTCACGAAAGAATTATTGCGATATAATGCCAACGTTTATCTGATTATTAATCAAATTGACAAGCATCGGGAAAGTGAATTGCCTTTCGAAGACTTCAAGAAATCAGTTGAAGACTCCTTCAAACTCTGGGGCGTTGAGCCAAAAGGAATTTTTTATACTTCTTTGAAAGCCAAAGACCTCCCGTTCAATGATTTTGAAAAAGTGAAGGGGATCGTTGAAGGCTCGATTGTAAATTGGAAAGATCATTTTTTGGAAAACGCAGAACAATCGTTGTTGAAATTAAAAGAAGAACATATGAATTTCTTGGAAAGTGAGAAAGCGGACTGCAAATCGGCGTATGCAGAAATCGTCACAGACGATGAGTGGAATGAATACGAAGATCTCTCTTTAGAATTGAGCGAGTTGAAGAAGCGAGCGTCTCTTCTTTCGGGAGATGAGTTTTACGCTACATTTGAAAGAGAACGAAATGAATTGCTGCGCAATGCATCGGTCAGTCCATTTGAAACGCGTGAGCTTTTGAAAGAATACTTGGAGTCGAAGTCCCCGAGATTCAAGGTAGGCTTATTATTTGGGGCGAAAAAGACTGCGGAGGAAAAGGCAAGAAGAAAAGAATCCCTAGCTTCCAACTTGTCAAATCTAATACATACACAAATCGAAGTGCATTTGAAAGCGCTTATGAAAAAAACGCTCAAAGATGCTGGACTCATGAACGATGAGCGGTCCATTGGTATTGATGAAATGAATATGTCAGTTCCTTTTGAGGAAATTGACGCACAATTGAACGTTTCGGATGTCGTGACGGGTGAAACCGTATTGAATATGACAGAGCAAATGAAAACAGCTATCCAACAAGTATTCCGCAAACTGACAGACGATTGGAAACAAGAAATGTCGACAATTGCCGCTTCAGCAGGAAATGAACAATCAGGACCGCTTCTTCAAACGATTCAAACGCTTGAACAAAAGCTGGCAGCCATTGCGCAGGTGAATGAAATCGATCACAAAAAATCCGAATTCATCTCCAGTCTCGCCACGCCAACTGCAAGTGTGAAAACGTCCGGCGAAACATTGCTGCGTCAGTGGGAAATGAAATCAGATATTGAAACAGTGGAACTTGATGGACTGGAAACGGCTGCAGACGAGATGGTTGTTGAAGTCGTTGAACAAGCTCAAGAAAGCGACATTGATGCGTCTGCGAAAGGTCTTGATGCAAATAGCATCATAGATCAAGCGCTTCATATTGCGCAATCAGTAATGAATATTCCTGGTTTTGCGGAGACTGCCGAGTATTTGCGGAACAAAGCAGATCGCCTTTCTCACCAGGAATTCACTGTCGCCTTATTTGGGGCGTTCAGCGCCGGAAAATCATCCTTCTCTAATGCGTTGATTGGCGATCGCGTTCTGCCGGTTTCTCCTAACCCAACGACTGCTGCCATCAATCGAATTAGACCGCTGTCAGCCGATAAAGAAGATCGAACAGCAGACGTACATTTGAAAACAGTAGATCAGATGACCGGCGATGTTGCATTTTCATTCGAAGCGCTCGGCATGCCTGTTTCAACTTTGGAAGAAGCGTTCCAAAAAGCGGGGGATGTTCTAGGGAAAGAGCTAGAAGACGAAAGCCTCCATATTCATAAAACATTCATCCGTGCCTTCAAGACGGGCTACCCAGTTTATAAGGAGAGTCTTGGAACAGTCATGAATGTTGATCAAACCGAGTTCACACGATTCGTGGCCGAAGAGGAACGCAGCTGTTTCGTCGATTCCATCGATTTGTATATTGATTGTCCGTTGACGAGGCAAGGCATTACACTCGTCGATACGCCGGGGGCGGACTCGATCAATGCTCGGCATACCGATGTTGCATTCGAATATATAAGGAATGCGGATGCCATTCTTTTTATTACTTATTATAATCACGCCTTCGCGCGAGCCGACCGTGAATTTTTGATCCAGCTTGGCCGCGTGAAAGACGCTTTTGAATTGGATAAAATGTTCTTTATCGTCAATGCGATCGATTTGGCAAACAATGCGGAAGAAGCGGAAACAGTTCTTTCATTCGTCGAACAGGAATTGGCTGCTTTCGGCATCCGTCATCCACGAGTCCATGGCATCTCTAGCTTGCAAGCGTTGGATGCGAAGCTAGATGGTCGTCACGATAGCTCCATGAAAGCATTTGAACAGCACTTCAGCCATTTCTTAAAAAATGATTTGAAAGGTCTCGCCGTTCAAGCGTTGGAAGAAGAGGTTGCTAAAACGGTCAATCGTCTTGCGATTTTGATTGAACGAACAGAATTGAACAGGTCACGCAAGGCGGAACGAATGGTCGAGCTTGATCGCTTTGAACAGGAAGTGCGGGCTCGCTTCGCAAACGGTTTTGCTGAAGTGATCCGCAAAGCTTCCTTCAATGAATTGAATGAATTGGTCTATTATATTTTACAGCGGGTATTCCTTCGTTTTGGAGACTTCTTCAAGGAAGGCTATAGCCCTTCAACGTTTGCCAATCATTCGGCTGACAGAGCGTTAACTTTGGCGCTCGCTGAAACTGTTCAGATGGTAGGCTTCGATTTGACGCAAGAGTTGAAAGTGACCAATTTACGTATGCTGAATTTTATGAATAAATTATTGAAAGAGCGGGAGCGTTCCGAAATGCGGTTCCTCGCTGAGAAGGATAGCTCCATTTCACCTTCCCCGTATGAAGCGGAAGACGCTGAGATGCTATCGTTCCCTGTACCTTTCGAAAATCCGGCTGTGTATAAAGATGTCAACCGTTCATTCAAAAACCAGAAATCGTTTTTCGAAAAAGGAGATCGTCTCGTTTTGAAAGACAAGCTGGAAGAACGGTTAAAACAAGACGCCTCGATCTATTTAGGCAAAGAAAAGGAACGGATAGAATTTTGGTCTGAGCAGTGGGTCGAAGCGGAGGCGGAAGGACTGCGTCTTCATCTATTGAAGCAAAGCATTCAGCAAATCGAGTCCGAACGATCCCTTCTGCAAGATATGGATCAATTAGAAGAATGGCGAGCAATTCATAAGAAAATCCAATTGAAGGAGCTGGATTGAAATGAGTGAAGTATTCAAATCGGTCAAAGACGTGGATGTTCAAACTATAAAATGGATAGATGCCCGTTTTTCGTTGCAGGACGTTAAAGCAGGGAGAAAAAATTACGAAAAAGGGCATATTAAAGGAGCGCTGTACTGGGATCTCGAGGCTGACCTTTCTGATATGTCGAAGAAAACAGGACGGCATCCATTGCCAGATAAAGAAACATTGACTGCGTTATTCCGAAAAAGCGGTCTTGAGCTCCATGATCGGATAATCATCTATGACGACGGAGGCAGCCCTTTTGCGGCGAGAGCTTGGTGGATCCTCCAATACGGCGGTTTTAAAAATTCCATCATCTCATTGGAAGGATATGAAGAGCTAGTGGCAATCGGCATCCCAACTTCCGACGACGAGGAAGTCGCAGAACAATCCAATGTCGATCCTGTCTGGGATGAAACAATTTACGCTCCTCGTGAATTCGTCGAGAAGACGGTAGAAGGGGGAACGGGAAATGTGTTGCTTGATGCGCGTTCGGCTGAACGGTATCGTGGGGAAGTTGAACCGATTGACAGAATCGCAGGACATATTCCGGGGGCTCGTAATTTCGACTGGGAACAGCTGAAAAAAGATGGCTCTTTCAATTTACATGACGAAGTTGGAAAGCGACTTTCACAAGTTGTGACGCATGATGACGATGTCGTCGTCTATTGCGGCAGCGGCGTAACGGCCGCTCCGTTATTTGCGATGCTGAAACAAAATGGATTTGAGAACGTCAAACTATACGTCGGAAGTTATAGCGACTGGATTTCAAGGGAAACTATCGAAGTGGAAAAAGGGTGACCCGAAGGTAGAGGTGTAAATATGAAATATGCGATTATAGGGGATATTCATTCCTCTAAAGGAGATTTGGAGGCCGTCCTCTCCCATATCAAAGAACAGGCGCCCGAGGCTGTACTAATCGGAACCGGGGATCTGTTCGAATGTATAATTAGCAAGCGTAATGTGAACGAGCGCACGTATAGCAAGCTTGAAGAAGTCATGCTTATACCTGATGATTTTGTTGAGTTGTTGAACTTCCCATCAGTAAAAGGGAACCAAGAAGAACGTATTTTACTCATTACGGAAACGGATGATTCATTATACGGAATTCTTTCAGCTATGCCCGAAAAAATTGAACTTGGTGCAGCTGAAGTGATTCATGGTCATCAATGGCAGTGGGGTGGCGAACCGTGGTCACTATTAGAAGCGGATGTGTCGAAAAACGTGACGTTCTACGGTCATAGTCACCATTCGGGCTTACGACGTAACGGGAGCGGGGAAGTGGCCGTCCAATTCAATCATCCATACGATGTGAAAGACGGCCAGACGCTAGTCAATGTCGGTGCTGTCGTGTTCGATAAAGAATGGGTGCTGTATGACGATGAGTTGGATACCGTAACATTTATGAAAGCGAAGTAGGGTAGGAGCGTTTGCTATCATGCAAATGCTTCCTCTCCTTTTTACTTGTCTTCATCTTGTTTATGAATCGCTTCGCGGGCAAGTGCGTCCGCGGCGCGATTTTCACTGTCCGGTATCCATTTAATGAAGAAGAAATCAAACGTTTTTGCAATGGATAAGATTTTATTCAAATAATCCTTATGTACCTCGTTTTTTACAAATTCATTCTCCACAGCCGAGACGACTATTTTCGAATCGGATCGTGCCGAAACGATTCCGGTCGTCAGTTTTGCAGCTTCCTCCATTCCTCGGAGAAGAGCTATGAATTCGGCTGTATGGTTGTTCGTCGGATCAATCGGTTCGGAGAACTTGACGATGTTCCCTTCACCTTTGATGAAGATTCCGATGCCGCTTTTACCAGGGTTTCCGGCACTTGCGCCATCAACATATAACTCGATCATATTCCATCTCTCCTTATCATTGTTGCAACCGGCAAAAAAGAATATTAAAATGAATGAATGACCTGACTTGGAGGTTGCTATGGATAAATTAACCGTCATGAATGAAATTAATGAAGTGCTTGATACGTATTGTGAAGGATGTTTTGTCAAAAGGCAACAAGTGAAGGACATTGGGAAAACCGGTGCACATCAATTTTGCATTCGAACTTGTACAATTGGGGAACAGCTTCAATTTTTAGGTAATGAAATGAATAAATTGACAAAATAATATCCCGCCAGGATTTCTAGGCGGGATATTGCATGTTTACTCATTCAATATTCATGTTATAGTCAAGACATTTGCCGCTTGGGGTCCGCGGTTACCTTCTATGATTTCGAAGGATACGGTCTGGCCTTCATCCAACGTCTTGAATCCTTCTGACATAATGCCAGTATAGTGGACAAACACATCTTCGCCATTATCGGTTTCAATGAAGCCATATCCTTTTTCGTTGCTGAACCATTTTACTTTACCTTGGTACATGTTTATTCCTCCCTCGGCATTTCAATGTCTTTCCCATTATTAACATGGATGCATTAACTATACATGAATCGACAATATACGTCAATGACATGCCTAAATTTTCTGCGAATTGATTCTAAAAATATGAAAAGGGTGGATGCTATGGAAACGATAATACGTAATATAACGGAGCGAGTGACAAATATATATAGACAGTTCGATGCAAGCCATGATTATGATCATATTTTACGGGTTATGAAAAATGCGGAAGAGATTGCGCAGTCGATGCCTGACGCG
Organism: Sporosarcina sp. SAFN-015; assembly: GCF_059415085.1. Taxonomy (NCBI): domain Bacteria; kingdom Bacillati; phylum Bacillota; class Bacilli; order Caryophanales; family Caryophanaceae; genus Sporosarcina; species Sporosarcina sp. SAFN-015. Next base: position 96,990 of record NZ_JBPFDR010000003.1, on the reverse strand, counting down.
GATATGACCGTCATTAAGCTTGCCGTCCTACTGCATGACATCGATGATCCGAAATATAAAGAAGTTGGCAACGTGTCTGCTTCAGAGCTGCTTCGTTCCGCCGAAGTAGACGACGAGTTGGCTATGAAGGTTTTGGAGACGATTAAAAGTGTTTCTTTCAACGGTGGAAATGAAGAGGAAATCGTATACATTGAAGGGGCAATTGTAAGGGATGCGGATCGCCTAGACGCAATCGGTGCAATCGGCATCGCCAGAACTTTCGCATACGGCGGGGCGAAAGGTAGGAAATTATATGATGCGGCTGAAATCGCGAGAACTAAAATGTCCGAAGATGAATATCGCTCAAGACAAACAGCTTCTGTCACACATTTTTATGAAAAACTGCTTTTATTGAAGGATTTGATGGTGACTGCAGAAGGGAAGCGTCTTGCGGCGGAGCGCCATGACTTCATGGTCGCTTTTTTGAAGCAGTTAGATGCAGAAATAGGAACAGCAAATTGAAGAGCAGAACAAGCGGGTATCCTTCATTCAACGAGGATACCCGCTTTTTTCAATGCAACTTCGGCATTGTCGATTTGATATTGTTCATTAGCGATGACCGTATGGAGGTGAATGCCTCCCTCGGCTAGATTGGAAAGGTATACCGCATTCGCTTCATGTATCCGTCTCATGAATTCTTTCACTTCCAATCGGTTCGCGACCATGATGGAGGCGCTCAAGTCCCCGTATACCGGGTGCTCGATTTTCACGTCTTTCACAGTCAGTCCGTGGTCAACGAGGATGTTCAACTCTTCTTCCGTTTGCTCAGGTGTATGGTGGCAAACGAGTACTTTTTCGATTTTCTCCGGTCCTACTGATGCATGCACATAGATGTATCCTTGGCTCGTCGCAAGGATCGGTTCCTTTTTCGCTTTTAATAAAGTAATATCTCCGACGATGACTTGGCGGCTGACATTTGTCAGTTCACCAAGCTCTTTGCCCGTCAATGGGTTTTCAGCTTTCTGCAATGTTTCCAAGATTAATTTCCGGCGTTCTTCTCCGGGTATTTTTTCAGTTCCAGTCAATGTCATCACTCCATTTCAATCATTTTAACATATCTGTCTTCACAGTTTCGTGTATAATGAAAAAATACATAACAAAAGGGGGATTTACGATGACGAATGTAATCAATGTTGAAAAGACCTTACAACCGAAACCGAAGCCGGCTTTCGATCAGCTTTCATTCGGTACTGTTTTTACGGACCATATGTTTACGATGGATTATACAGAAGTGCTAGGCTGGCATGATCCGAAAATTGTTCCGTATGAACCGATCACGCTTGATCCCGCGGCAATGGTATTCCACTACGGCCAAACAGTTTTCGAAGGTTTGAAAGCATATGTAACGGATGATGAAGAAGTTCTTCTTTTCAGACCTGATGAGAATATGAAAAGATTAAACCGTTCGAATGAAAGACTATGCATACCCGCGTTCGACGAAGAACTCGCTCTTTCTGGCCTTCGGAAACTGATCCAAGTCGATAAAGATTGGATTCCAAATATCGAAGGGACATCCCTTTACATCCGGCCTTTCATCTTCGCGACACAGCCGTACTTAGGTGTCGCTCCGTCGAAAACGTACCGCTTCATGATCATTCTTTCACCGGTTGGCGCTTACTATAAGGAAGGCATCAACCCTGTGAAAATTGCGGTAGAATCTGAATTCGTCCGTGCTGTAACAGGCGGGACTGGCAGTGCAAAAACGGCAGGCAACTATGCAGGCGCCATGAAAGCCCAGGAAGTGGCCGAAGCGAAAGGGTATTCACAAGTACTCTGGCTTGATGGGAAAGAACATCGATACATCGAGGAAGTCGGTGCGATGAACGTCTTCTTCAAATTGAACGGAGAAGTTGTCACGCCCGAACTTAATGGAAGCATTTTAGAGGGAATTACCCGGAAATCCGTCATTGAATTGCTGCAGTATTGGGACATCCCTATTACCGAACGAAAAATTTCCATGGAGGAGCTTTACGAAGCTCATCAGTCGGGAATCTTAGAGGAAGCGTTCGGCACGGGAACAGCAGCGGTCATCTCTCCGATCGGGGAGCTGTATTGGAATGAAAAGAAAATCACTATCAATAACGGAGAAATTGGTGATTTGGCTCAAAGGGTCTATGATACGATGACAGGCATCCAGACGGGAAGAGCGGAAGACCCGTTCGGCTGGCGGATGACAGTGGACGTTGAAACCGTAAAGTAACTAGTACAGACATCCTGTCGCAACGGCAGGGTGTTTTTTACGCATTTATTAGGGAAGGTGAATCAATTTTGCGAATTACAGAAGTGACGATCCGTAAAATGAAAATGAGGATGAAAGAGCCTTTTTCAACAAGTTTTGGGACGATGCAAGATAAGCATTTTCTGCTGTTGGAAGCTCGTGATGAGATAGGGAATACTGGCTGGGGAGAATCGGTTGCATTTGATGCCCCGTGGTATACCGAGGAGACTGTGGAAACGAGCTTGCATATGCTTCGCGATTTTCTTATCCCCCTGCTGCTTGGAAAGGACATTAGCCATCCCGATGACGTCGGCAGTCTCTTTGCACCGATTCGCGGGAATAATATGGCGAAGGCTTCCCTTGAGGGCGCCGTTTGGGATCTGTATGCAAAACGGAAAGGGATTTCATTGGCTGAAGCGTTGGGAGGCGAGCGCCAGCGAATTGAAGTCGGCATCAGTATAGGGATTCAAAAAAATTTAGCGGCTTTGATCGATAAAGTGCAGAGGAAGTTGGAGGAAGGCTATAAGCGGATTAAAGTGAAAATCAAGCCGGGAGCTGATGTTGAAGTCCTTCGGGGATTGAGGTCCGCTTTTCCGGATGTGCCGCTTATGGCGGATGCCAATTCGGCCTATACATTAGAAGATATCGATTTATTGAAGCAACTGGACGAGTTCGGCTTGCTGATGATCGAGCAGCCGCTCGCACATGATGACATCGTCGATCATGCCATCTTGCAAAAACAATTGAAGACGCCGATCTGCCTTGACGAAAGCATCCATTCCGTAGAAGATGCACGGAAAGCGGTCGAACTTGAAAGCACAAAAGTCATCAATGTAAAAATAGGAAGAGTCGGCGGCTTATCTGAAGCGAAGCGGATCCATGATTACTGCATGGGGAAAGGTGTTCCCGTCTGGTGCGGTGGTATGCTCGAAGCAGGAATCGGTCGTGCTCATAATATTGCTTTGACATCACTTCCGAACTTCATTCTTCCAGGTGACACCGCAGGGTCATCCCATTATTGGGAAAAGGATATAATTAAGCCTGAAGTGATGGTGGAAGATGGATATATCACTGTTCCGACTTCTCCCGGAATCGGTTTTTCACCCGATTTCCGTACGATCGAGGAATTCATGACAGACATATGGCACTTTAGGGAAGATTGATCGGGAATTCAGTTCGGTTTTGTGACAAATGCAACTTCTCCTGTGGAATATCCGTCTAATGCATTGATGAAGTCTGCAGATTCCAGTAAAATGAACGTAGGTTTTGTAGAGAGGAAGTTTACATGTGAAAAAAATAGTTAGTGCCCTTGCGATTGGTTCGCTCGTTTTTCTTTTGGCTGCTTGCACCAATTCAGGAGGGGCTCAAAAGAAATTGACAGCCGGAGATTTATTGGACAAGTCCCAAGAGGCGATGGATACGTCACTGAAAGCTGTCCATTCCCATGTTGTTTATGATGATTATGCGGTGACCGTCTATGATGGCGATATTGAAAACCCCGAGAAAGCTGGCGTGAAATTCGATATGCAGGTTGAGGCTTTCCTTGACCCGGCAAAGATACACGTGAAGTCAAATGTTCTTCCGCGTGGCGAGAAAGCATGGGATATGGATTTGTACCAAGTGGAAGACCGAGTATTTGTCTCTGACGACCGTAAAGGCGAATGGGAAGAATTAACGTCCGGTTCGGTTGAAGAACTGTTTGGTGCATTAGCATCCGTTACATACCCGACCCTCGACTTGTCGAAGTTCAAAGAGTTTGAAGACGAATTGATTCTAGAGCCGATCGAGTACGGATACGCCTTGAACTTAACGTTAGACCGCGATGGGGTCAAGCGGTTCAAGGAGATTTTCCCAGACTTTGGTCCACGTGAGGACGGATTCAGCATCGTCGACAAAATGGAATTAGTCATTACGTTCAATAAAAAAACTTCGTATGTGACGAGCTTTAAAATGTCCTCGGATATGAGGAATTACAGTGGCGGAAACTCTTATCGATCCCGTCAGAAGTTGAACGCCACATATAGCTATTTCAATGACATCGAAGATTTCAATTTGCCGAAGGAAGTCAGTGTTCTAGCAGCGGAATAAAAAGAAGAACTAAGTACACCCAAGAAGTTAACTTCTTGGGTGTTTTTGGTGATGGAGTTGTTGAGGTAATGTGACCGTAATCAAAATTTTCTATTGATTCCTTGTGAATGGTTATGCCACACTGTAGAAGTGACATTGTATTTTTTACGTTTCTCTGCGAAACGGCAGCTTCTTCGGAGGCTGCTTGTTCGCGGTTTTTTATGTCAAAAACAACTTTAATTTATGTACGGGGAAAAAGGGAGGATGCAAGAAATGAACAACCATGATGAAAGGTTTGTAAAGCCTGAAATACTGACACTTGTTTTGAGTAAAATGCTCGACAATACGATAACCCGCGCAAATTATCAACTGGAAGAGTTGCAAGGCGGGACAATAGGAATAGTTCAGCTTGTAACAGGCACGGCTGAAACATCTGATGGTAAACATCTGCCGTATAAGTTGGTTTGGAAAACACAAAAAAAATTTGAGCGTTATGGTGATCCGGATTCTTGGCGTAGAGAATACGATCTCTATGCATCGGATGTCAAAACGGTTTTCTTCGATTCGTTCCGTTGGCCGGAGTGTTACCACGCTGAAATAAATGGCGATGAAATTCAACTGTGGATGGAATATATTGATGGTGTGTCAGGCTTACATCTGACCTCGGAAATGTATGAACGTATAGCCGAGGAATTGGGGCGATTTCAAGGCAAGTTGTACACTGAACGACCAAACGTATTGCAAACCTTACCTAATCTAAGCATGGTTGAGTTTACGAAAAACTACTACAAGCGATATCGGTCATGGGATGTTTTGTATGATTACATACGCTCCGATGACTGCGAAATTCCGAAGCACTTGTGCAACATGCTCATAGACATAGATGACAATGCGGAAGAAGTATTCAGTCGGATTGAAAAGCTACCAATAGTGCTTTGCCACAGAGATTTTTGGGTGGCGAACATTTTCTATTCGGACAGTAAAGTAGTACTTATCGATTGGGATACTGCCGGATGGGGGTATATGGGCGAGGATATCGCGAGTTTAATAACGGATGAAGCGGACGTCAGTCATATGACTGAATACTATCAAAAATGCATTCCGGCGTATTACAGAGGTTTTTCGGAATATGCGGATGTGTCCCATGTCTCCGATCATTGTATCTACGAACTAATCCTTGTCATGTTTGGATACAGGCTTGTGGAGTGGCATAAATTCGCTGAGTCACCCGAAGATAAATCACTGCACCTTAACACCTTGCAAAAAATACATGAGATGAGAGATATGGAGATAAACATAACGCTTTAATTGAATAAGACCGATTACGCGAAATGGGACTTCCGAGCAATCTGAAGACCCATTTCATCGTATTATCGGCAAAAAGAAAGTAAAGGAGGTACCGTTCAAGCAGCTTCTCTATAGATGGAAATTGTGAAATGTAAATAACTTCAAAGAGACTGTATACACCCAATAAAGTCGTAAGTAATAAAGGGTTGTCGTTTTTACAAGGGACACTCCTTTCGTAACACAACCGTCATAATTTTAACGACTTCGCAACATATGTAATAATTAGACTTAAAAATTGAAAGTACACTTCTTTTCTAACAGCATTTGCTATTGTTTGCAAGCAATTCGAGAAGGAGTTATACCATCACTCATAAGATTACTTTAAAATGAAATTAAGTGCCTTTAGACATGTCATATGGGCAAAAACTCCAATACGTTCGGTATCTAAACTTCCCTTCTTTTAATGTGTTATTAATCTAAATGAAACCAACTCCTTGAAGATTCTAGATACAATTATCTATGTATGAAAGATTTCAATTGGGGAAGAGGGGATAGTTTTGAAGGAAACAATTAATAGCTATGAAGATTTATTGGTGATGTTAGACGCTTTATTACGTGAACCAACTAATTTTTGGGATGATTTCTATTCCAATCGTGAAAAAGACATACCTTTTTTCGCCAATAAACCCGACGAAAATTTAGTTGGTTATTTCGAGAATGTACTTATAGGAACTTCAGGAAAAGCACTTGAACTCGGTTGTGGACCAGGTCGGAATGCAATTTACTTTGCCGAAAAAGGATATGCTGTTGACGCAGTTGATTTATCGGAGCAATCACTTCAATGGGCAATTGAACGAGCGAAAGAAAAGAATTTACAGGTAAACTTTATCCAGAAAAATATTTTTGATCTTCAAATTGAAGAAGGATCATACGATGTTGTCTATGATTCAGGCTGTTTTCATCATATCGCTCCTCACCGAAGAATGAGTTACATAAATTTGGTACAAAAAGCATTAAAACCGGGTGGTTACTTTGCAATCACTTGTTTTGTCCAAGGGGGTGAATTAGGGGGAGCCGACATTACTGATTGGGAAGTTTACAGATTACGAAGTCTTCAGGGGGGCTTAGGGTTTACTGAAGATCGATTAAGGACCATCTTTAAAGACTTTGAAGAAATAGAAATACGAAAAATGAAAGAAGTAGACCCAACAAATGAATTGTTCGGGATTTCCGCTTTATGGTCTGCTTTATTTAGAAAGTAATGATTTCTATAAGGTTGTCTGATGTTTAAACAAAGAATAGGGATAACACATATTACTCATAAAATACACGTTATCCCTTTTCGGGTTTTCAAAAAGTTGATATTCACACTCTCATATCTGACGTTTATGCGAGATTAACGTTTTCTTCGTTTGAAGGGAAGCGATTATGTAATAGAACCCTGGCAAAATAATGACGGAACCGATTCCGATATAAATATGACGAATATTTAATGTTAAGAAAGGCAGGGAAGCGAACAGAATTCCTAATGGCATGGAGGCACGTAGGAACAGAAAACGAACTGCGCTTAACTGTGCCAACCGGTCTCTTGGGGCTTCCCGCTGGAAAATGGCTGCACTTTGGGCGTTGAAAAGAGGAAACAGGATACCACCCATCAGTTCACATAACCATGCTAGAGTGACCGAGTGGACAAAGTACAATAGTACAAAGGAAAAGCCGCCACCAATCAAACCGAGGTACATCGTTCGGGGGCTTTTCGGAAGCTTGGTCAGAAGAAGCATTCCGATTACATAACCGACAGGAAATGCCCCCTTGAAGATGCCATACTCCCATGTCTCGCCCCCCAATTCTCCCTGGATGAAGGGAATACTCAAGACCAGCGTTGCCCCCACCGCAAATTGGACTGTAGAAGACAGGAATGTTAAACGCAGGAGTTCAGGATAACTAAAGAAATTCCTGTACCCCTCTTTCATTTCAGACCACCAGAACTTTTTGGTCCAAGTTGCCACTTTTTGCGTGCTCGTTTGCGGAATTCGGGACAGTGCCAGGAAACTGATGAAGAACAGGATTGCCGAAATACCGTATATCCAGTGCATGGGCAGTAACAATAACAAGAGCGAAGTAACACCCGGAGCAAGAAAGCCCATTAGCCGAAGGGTTCCGTCCAATAATCCGTTGGCATCGGCCAATTCATCTTCTGTGCAGACTTCCGGCAGCAAAGAAAACGAAAGGCTGGCAAAAATGGGCTGAAGCAGGCCTAAGATGCATTGCAGAATAACCAAGCCGATGATGGACCCTGTCTCCGTTCCAATCCAAAAACCGACTAATGGCAGTAGATAGGCACCCGCTCGTATCAGTTGGATATTTTTGAGCATTTTTTCTTTGATGACATGATTAAGAAAAGGCGAGCTGACACCTTGCAGCACCAATGAAGGAATAAAATAAACGAGCCACAGGATGCCCATCCACTCCCGTGAACCTGTCAGTTCATATAATAGCAACCCATTGACAATAGCGCCGGCGGCACCACCAAATTCGGAGACAATCTCACCAATCCATAAGGATCTGAAGGACTTGGAATACTTCTTCATAATTCTGTTCCCAAATATCGCGTCAATTGGCTGGAGAAATCTTCAAGCTTTCTGGAGTTGATGGAATAGATCCCTTTTTCCACACTGACGAATTTGGCAGCTTTCAATAATGCCAGTTGATGATGAAGCGTTGTTTTCGATATGTTGAATTGGCCACTTAATTCTTGCAAGGACAAAGGTCTTTTCTGAAGTTGAAACAGCAGTTTTAGGCGAAGTTCGTCCCCTAATGCCTTATGGCCACGAATCAGCTCATTTGAAGGAATACCCGGTTCGAGCAGATACTCTTCTTTAACAGGATAAAAGAAGAGCTTAACATCAGAAGTACGAATGGTTAGCACCCAAGGCCGATAGGAAACCTGTGGGATGAGTTTAACCGACCAAATGGATGGCTCTGGCAGGTATTCAACGCCGCCCGTCACACGTTCGATTTCAGAAACAGGATTTTTCATATCCAGTTGACGATGCTGTTTCTGTTCAAAGGCAAGTGCCTGTAGCCATTTCTCCCAATCATCCTTTTTCGACATCCAACTTTTCCACTCTACTAATACACAAGTAATCAAGTCACATATTTCATGTTTGGATCGATGATGAAGCTCGCGAACATATCCCCCTAAATAGTCATGTCCCTCAAAGAGGCTGGCGTATTTTTCCCATACTTCCGTTTGTTCTGGATTACAGGCTGCTTCTATTTTTAATGACTCAGACTGTCGATCATGATAGGGGAGGAGCCATTTATAAAAATCATCCGTTGAAGAAGCGTTCGTAAGCAAATTCGAATATTCTTGAATGGAAACGGCGGAAAATTGATTTTGCAGTAAAATCATGCCATACCAAAGATTAGTTTCTTCAATCTCTTTTAATAGCTTGACCAGTGAAGAGGGCATCGCGTTTTCGTCTGTCCTCCATTCTTCATTCATTTCAAACGTGTGCCTCATCCGCTCATGTGTATAGCCAGCAATCCCCATTATCAATTCCCAGACTAGCGACTGTTCCACTTTAAGGATAATGGTTTCTGCGTGTGACACTGAATTTATTATTTTCAAAGGGTACCTCCTAAAGTTCCAATTTTATTTCATTCTATATTATTGGAACTAAGGATTCAATAAACATTAAATTTTTACACTGAATAGTAGTGGATGTTTTTCTTTGTAAAATGTAAGGCTAAAAGACTATGTCGCTACAATTCACTTTCCATTTTTCCCAATTGGCATTAAGAACCATTGAATATGAACATCCGTTCTGGGTATACTATACAGAACGGATGTTCTTTTACTTTCGGGAGGGATGCATATGTACGAAAATTTGCCAGACCGGAAAATCGTATGCCTCGATATGCGAAGCTTCTATGCCAGTTGTGCGGCTGCGATTGAAGGACTCGATATCATGGATACGCCGATTGCCATCATCGGCAATAAAGAACGGAAGGGTGGCATCGTCCTAGCGGCTTCTCCCGCCTTGAAAAAGGAATTCGGCGTGCAGACTGGAATGCGGCTTTATGAAATTCCCGATGATCCATCCATACGACTGATTGAACCGAAAATGCAGTTTTACATCGATGTCTCGATGGAAATCGCCAAAAATTTGAACCGCTATGTGCCGAAAGAGGCAATCCATGTGTATTCTGTCGACGAAAGCTTTATTGACTTAGGTGGAACCGAGCGGCTATGGGGAGACCCTGAAAAAACCGTCAAGAGAATTCAAGATGAACTTGTCAGCCAATACCAGCTCCGATCCGCCTGCGGAATGGGGCCGAATATGCTGATGGCAAAGCTAGCCCTTGACTTGGATGCGAAAAAGACCGGATTTGCCCGCTGGACGTATGAAGACGTGCCGAAAAAGCTATGGCCGGTCGCGCCGCTCAGCCGGATGTGGGGTATTGGCAGCCGGCTTGAAAAGACGTTGAACAATATGGGAATCTTCTCAGTAGGCGATTTAGCCCGCACGCCCCTTGAACGGCTTGAAACGAAATTTGGCGTCATGGGCAATCAATTGTATTATCATGCGCATGGCATCGACTTATCCGATCTCGGCGCGCCGCTCGTCGAAGGACAGATCAGCTATGGAAAGGGACAGATTCTGTATCGCGATTACACAAAGCGGGAAGACATCCTCATCGTCATCCTTGAAATGTGTGAAGACGTCGCATTGCGGGCAAGGGTAGCGGGCAAGGCAGGGCGAACGGTCCATCTGTCAATCGGCTATTCGAAGAATTCACTCGGAGGGGGATTCGGGCGCTCCCGTTCAATGCATGAAGCGACGAACGATACGATGGCCATTTACCGGATTTGCACGAAGCTGCTCGACGAATTCCACGATGGTCGCCCTGTACGGCGCATCGCCATTAGTCTGGCGAATCTTGAAAACGAATATGCCATGCAGCTTAGCTTTTTCGATGAGCATAAATGGCGTAATCGCCAGCTTGGCGCGACGATGGATTCCTTGCGCAAAAAATACGGCTCCACAGCTGTATTGCGAGCGGTTTCCTACACAGACGCAGGAACCGCCGTCCATCGCTCGAAACTCATTGGCGGGCATTACAAGTAATCTTGCAATTAAAGAGGGAGATGATCTGATGATCCGTGACCGAGGACGTATCAAATGGACGGCGATGATGCTGCCGGAGCATGTAGCAGAGCTACGAAAATGGACAGACCTTGATAATTACATTGCGAGACCGGAACTGAACGAGTGGGATCTGCAATTAGTTCAAGAAGAGCTTGAACTAGTGTGTAAGATGAAATGCGAGACCTTAATTAAAGTATGGAATAACGGACGTATTATTTATTATCAGGGAGTAGTTGAAGATATTGATTATCCAGGAATGTGTATTGTGCTAGAAGGTTCATTCAATTTACAGAGGGTACCGGTAGCCGATATCCTAAACTTGCAATGCATGGGATAATAAATCAATATCCTTAATGAAACAAGAATTAGTGCTAGATTGTGCTAATTCTTGTTTTCAATTTTTTCTGTACTATAGGTAATAATTCAGACTCTTCCAATCCCTTTTACTCCTTCCTTTAAACGTGCCAAATAATTGGCATATTAAAAGGGTATTTTTTTGATCATTTATAAAGCGGATAAAATTGATTGGAAACACAATAATATGGAGTTAAATGTATATACTTCAAGTTACCTTCAAGGTAATTATTGAGAATTTACTTTTGTTTAAGTAATTTTCCCAATTTAGAATGGTAATACATCAACATTTAGATATGATGTCAAGTTAAAAATACTTGGAATTGGACTATTTGCTCAATGAAATTTCCCGATATTTCTTTTCATAGAATATATTTCCGATTCAAATTTTATGTTGTACGGTTTATGTAATACGAAAAAGGAGGAAAACAAAATATGGTAAATTCCGTAAAACTATTGACCGATTTTTCTTTCTTAGCTCAACTGTAGCATTGGCAACAACCTTAAATTTGACACGAGATTAAAAAAAATGGCTTTAATATGTTGATATTATCGCAGAATAGAGTAAGCATCGACTAAGCGCAATATTTAAGTCAAGTGGGATGCAGATATTGACTCTAAAGCAACTAATAGAGTAGAAAGGATGGAAACCTATTCCAATGGCGGCGAAGGGGATATTGGACAACCACACAGTTTTTATAAAAATAGAAAGGAGTAAAAGTATAATAAAGGCCGAGAATACAAAAAAGAGGTGGAGAGATTGAAAAACCGAAAAAATTTGTTTTTTGCATTAATCTTTACATTATTAATATCTATTTGTTTGCCAGCATATGCCTATGATCTTAATGATCAATATGTAGGATCGAATGCATATTATTATAACTATGCGTCTGTGTCACCGTATCAAAGTCATATGAATAAGGTAACTACTTGGAATTACCAAGGAGCTTATGTCTTTCTCGTGAATGCAAACACGGGAGGTTATAATCCCAACATATATCAAGACTTTTTAGATATTGATAATGGATACTTTGGTTATGCTGCACCTTTAAATACTAGGCAAACTCATATAACTTATTACAGAGCTTTTAAAAATGGAACCCCTGATGAAAAGGATGAAACTGTGGTTCATGAGGTTGGTCACGCAATTGGATTACATCATACACAAAAAATAAATGATATTAATGCTGTTATGCGTGAAAATGGTTTTAATGGAAAGGCATACCCTTTACCTGATGATAAAGAAGGAATGAAAGCAAAATATGGGAGATGAGTAGATGAAGAAAAGACTAATAATTGGTTCATTGATATTAATAACTTTTCTGGTCCTTGGTAATAAAATTTTTGTCAAATCAATTGTTTCAAACGAGAGTGATTTTGATAATGGCTATGAGGATCATATATTTGATGATAAGTATATGATTTTCGACGGAAAAATGTCCGAATACTCAGATTTAAATGATGTTGAAAAAGAAAGTAATTTAATTGTCATTGCAAAAAAAGAACATGAAAATGATGCGACAATTGAAAGATTCGAAGGTACTCCTGTGGTAATTTATACATTATCAGATATAAAAATAACAAAGGTTATTAAAGGGAATATCGATGTGAATGAAACAGTAGCCGTATTAGAAAACTCGGGGTATGACCCTGTAACTGATAAAATGTATTATATCGGGAACTACGAACCAATGGAACTTGATAAAGAATACTTATTATTTTTAAGAAAATCAGAAACTGGAGATAATTACGTTCCGTCTGGTGTTGGATACGGAGTTGTCCCGTTAAGCAATGAAAAGAGTGCATTTCGCAAAGCGATTGCCGAAGCAAAGACTGAGTATGCAAAAAGTCTGTTACAAAACAAACAGCACGTAGATGAAATACATGAAAAAGCACGGAATAAATACAAAGAATACTTGCAATGAGTTTTTTAAAAGCAGTCCTGTACTGGATTGCTTTTTTAGTGTGCCCACTTGGGCATAGCCTATAGGATGCAAATCCCGAACTGCGAAAGCAGAAGTAACAGTTAAGTGTCCGTGGCGGCATGGAATCAGTAGGAAGGAAGCGAGCGGCAAACCTTCGGTCGGAAGAACACTCGGGCATTCAATATATTCAACCAATCGGGACCATTGATCCAAGACGGATTATTGCCCTTTTTAAAAGAGGCATTGCATATTTTGAAATAGACGAATTAGGATGATTTTGAATATATTTTGTTAGTTGAATCAATTTCATAATTACTAACTCAACTTTCGCAGAGAGAAATAGGTAAATAAGCCTTGATATAACTGGGTAATCCAGCCATCCATTGCTCTAGTTGACTTTGCATCATTCTCTTAAATACTCGGCTTTCCTTTTTTAGGACATTTGAATAAGCTCGATCAACTGCTGCATTGCGACAGCCCAATCAAGTTCGTTCACTTCATCACATAACTCATAGAAAAGCCCGCCTATCGTGCGATCATCCGTATTGCATCGATTTTGCCAGGACAGGACGATGTAGCGGGCGAAGACGATTGTCGTATGGCTAATTAAGAGGTCGTAGGAGCGCCCATGAAACTCCTTTTGGAGTTTTAACAACGACTTCGTCGCCTTGAAGAACATTTCAATATCCCAACGCATGCCATAAATACGAACAATCTCTTTTTCGGTCAATGAACAATCCGTGCTCAAAATAGCAAGCCATTCACTCTTCTTGTTTCTGTTTTGGATAAAGACCACTTTTACGGCCACAGCCGTTGTTGTCATGGTTGTCTGAATTGAGCGCAGAATGTCCTTTTTTCCTTGGCATGGTATGATGGCGTAGCGATGCTGGGAAGCGAACATGTCCCCAATGTTGAACATCACGTCTATATAACATCTGGATATGTGATTGAAGTATTAAGTGAGTATGAACCGAAAGTGAATATCATTGGGTAATCGGATTGAACGCCGCGGAAACCTTTATCTTTAACGGTTATCGCCTGCTGACAAAAGGCTATGGAATGAAAAAATTCCATAGCCTTTTATAATTTGCAATTTTATTCTCGGTTATCGACAGCTACGCTATCTTCACGCTCTTCCGTTGTAAATGTCGGTAGAATTGTCCGTGTGTTCGATGTCCCTGAGATCGGCTATAGGTTTTATATTTTCCATGAGTTCTAAAATACTTTTTCTTTCAGTAGTGTTCTCTGGAGCACAACTGCCCAATGGAGTTCAAAATCCGAAAAACGCTCTTTAAAAGACAAATACTATATAACTACTTGACAACAGAATAGATGAAAGCTTCATTGACTTAGGACGGACGGAGCGACTATGGGGACTGATTCTATACCGCGATTACACAAAGCGGGAAGCAGGCAAGGCGGGGCGCACAGTCCATCTATCAATCGGCTATTCGAAGAATTCGCTCGGAGGGGGATTCGGTCGTTCCCGTTCGATGTACGAAGCGACGAACGATACGATGGCCATTTACCGACTTTGCATGAAGCTGCTCGACGAATTCCACGACGGTCGCCCCGTACGGCGCATCGCCATTAGTCTGGCGAATCTTGAAAACGAATATGCCATGCAGCTTAGCTTTTTCGATGAGCATAAATGGCGTAATCGCCAGCTTGGCGCGACGATGGATTCCTTGCGCAAAAAATACGGCTCCACAGCTGTATTGCGAGCGGTTTCCTACACAGACGCAGGAACCGCCGTCCATCGCTCGAAACTCATTGGCGGGCATTACAAGTAATCTTGCAATTAAAGAGGGAGATGATCTGATGATCCGTGACCGAGGACGTATCAAATGGACGGCGATGATGCTGCCCGAACATATCGAGCAGCTGCGTGAATGGCAAAAGGAAGACGAACTGCAAATTAGGCAGCAGCCTGATGAACAGCAACTCGAACAATGGAACTATCAAATCCATGAAGCCGCAGAAAGAAATTTACAAATCTCCATACACTATTGGGACCACGAAAAAGTAACAGAAGGAAAAGGACACATCCAAAAAATTAACACATTGGACGGGACGCTGCACCTCGTTTCTGACAACGGTGAAACACACAGTATCCCATTTGTCCACCTGAAAAGTATTTCAGAATCCGAATAATTTACGTTTCGTACCTTTTCTATTGTTCGGACTTTTGATAGACTATTCAAAGATAGAGAAAAAGGGGGATTACTTTGAAAGTTTTACTACAGCTTGGCTGGTTTTTCAAACAACGGAAGAAACAATATGGACTCGGGGTCGCAGCGCTCGTGTTCGTTTCCTTATTGCAATTGCTTCCTCCGAAAATCATCGGCTTGATCGTCGACGATATTACGGAAGCCACATTGACAGCTTCCGAGCTGACGAAGTGGCTTATCATCCTGGCGATTGCTGGAGTGTTGATGTATCTGTCTCGCTATTATTGGCGCGTCATGATCTTTGGCTCCGCGGTGCTATTATCGCGAACGATGCGAGAGAAATTATTCAATCATTTTACGAGAATGTCACCTTCTTTTTATCAAAAGAGGAGAGTCGGGGATTTGATGGCACATGCGACAAATGACATCAACGCCGTTCAACAGACGGCAGGAATGGGAATTTTAACCCTTGTCGACTCCATTTCCACTGGAGGTTTCGTCATCTTGACGATGGCATTGACGATCAACTGGAAACTGACAGTCATTGCACTCATCCCGTTTCCATTTATGATTTTCCTCACAAGTTATTACGGAAGATTGCTGCGCAAGCGTTTCCGCTTCGCTCAAGAAGCATTCTCCAATCTAAATGATAAGACGCAGGAAAGCATTTCTGGCATTAAAGTAATCAAAACATTTGGACAGCAAAAGGAAGATATTGAAGATTTCACGGATCTATCGACGGATGTCGTCGCTAAAAATATGAGAGTGGCGAAAGTGGATGCACTTTTCGATCCGACAATCACAGGCATCTTTGCGGTATCATATATTCTATCTTTCTATTTCGGAACTAAATTTATCATAGCAGGAGATATGTCCATCGGTGATATGGTGGCGTTCAGTACATACCTTGGGTTGCTCGTATGGCCAATGCTCGCTTTCGGGTTCCTGTTCAACATCGTGGAACGCGGAAATGCATCGTATAGCCGTATTACGGAACTATTATCGATCGCTCCGGATATTAAAGATGTCACAGGGGCTATCGATCGACGTCCAGAAGGGGATCTCCACTTCGACATCGAAGAGTTCAAATTCCCTGACGATGAAAGTCCGGCGCTACATAACGTACATTTCACTATAAAACGTGGGGAGACACTTGGAATTGTCGGGAAGACCGGCTCTGGAAAGACAGCAATTTTGAAATTATTGCTGAGAGAATTTGAAGGATATAAAGGAAGCATCGTATATGGCGGGCATCCGATCAACCAATATAAACAGCAGCGTTTACGTGAATCGATCGGTTACGTGCCACAAGATCATTTCCTATTCTCTACGACGATTGCAGAAAACATTGCATTTACCAATCCGAAATTAGATCGGGAAGAAATTTACGAAGCGGCAAGGCTTGCGCATATCCATGACGATATTACAGGATTTGCTGAAGGCTATGAGACAGTCGTAGGTGAACGCGGCGTTTCCTTATCGGGAGGCCAAAAGCAACGTGTATCTATTGCACGTGCGCTTATCATGCAGCCTGAATTGCTCATTTTAGATGATTCACTGTCCGCGGTCGATGCAAAAACCGAGGAAGCGATCCTTGAATCGCTGAAACGAACACGGACAGGTGAAACAACAGTCATTACGTCTCACCGATTAAGTGCCATCCAACATGCGCATAAAATAATCGTCATGCATGAAGGAACGATCGTCGAGGCGGGAACGCATGAAGAATTACTTGCGTTGAATGGAAGGTATAAGGAAATGTATGACTTGCAGCAATTGGAAGTGCTTGTCGAGCAAGGAGGGGAAGAATAATGCAGATGGAAAAACAGCCTAAATTGACGGCAAAGGACCAGTGGATCGTTTTTAAACGGTTGATGCGCTATGCAATCCCGCATAAAGTAAGCATCACGGTCGCATTGTTCTTCCTTGTATTAACGATAACGGGGAGCATTGTCGGGCCGCTAATCATCCAATCATTCATCGACGATTATTTGACGCCTCTTCATTTCCCTAAAAACGAAGTGTTGACATTAGCGCTCGTCTACATCGGTTTGCAGATTTTCATTGTCGTTGTGTCCTATTTTCAATTGCTCCGTTTTCAGGACATAGCCTTAAAGATTATTCAACAAATGAGGATTGATGTATTTACAAAAGTACAGGGGCTTGGCATGCGTTATTTTGACCGGACACCGGCAGGAAGCATAGTCTCGCGTGTGACGAATGATACGGAATCAATCAAGGAAATGTTCGTTAGCGTCGTCGTCACTTTCCTGCAAGCGATCTTCGTCATTATCGGTGTTTACATCGCGCTCTTTTCACTTGATGTGAAATTATCATTTGTATCAATGATTTTATTGCCGTTATTTATGGCGATTATCATAGTCTATCGTCGTTACAGCGCCGATTTCTATCAGGATATTCGCGAACGATTGAGCCAATTGAATGCTAAAATCGCCGAGTCATTATCAGGCATGGGCATGATCCAAGCATTCCGGCAGGAGGAACGGTTGGCAAGTGAGTTTGATGATATTAACGAAGGCCATTATCGTGCAGGAATGCGGAATATTAAGTTCGATAGTATTCTTCTAGGGCCGTTCATCGACTTGCTTTACGCTTTCGCTATCGTTTTCGTTCTCGGTTATTTCGGATTCATGTCACTTGATAGTGCAGTCGAAGTAGGGATCATCTATGCATTCACGACGCTGATTGGTCGTTTATTCCAGCCGGTCCAGCAAGTAATGCAGCGGATGTCCATTTTCCAGCAGGCGCTCGTTTCGGCATCTCGAGTATTCAAATTAATGGATGATCCGGATATGGAGCCTGCCCAACAGGAAACAGAGCATAAGGAAATCCAAGAAGGAACGATCGAATTCCGAAATGTGACGTTTTCTTACGATGGCAAGAATGATGTGCTGAAAAACATCTCCTTCAAAGCGAATGCCGGCGAAACAGTTGCGTTGGTCGGTCATACGGGAAGCGGGAAGAGCTCCATCATCAACTTGCTTATGAGGTTCTATGAATATGGCCAAGGTGAAATCCTCATTGATGGAGTCTCATTAAAAGACTTGCCAAAGGCGGAACTGCGGAAGAAGATCGGGCTTGTCCTACAGGATCCATTCTTATTCTATGGAGATATTGAAAGTAATATCCGTCTGCATAATAAGGAAATGACTTCCGAGGAAGTCCGAGCTGCAGCTGAATTTGTTCAAGCGAATGAATTCATTGAAAAACTGCCGGATAAATATTCGCAAAAGGTTACAGAGCGAGGGTCGACATTCTCGAGCGGACAGCGTCAATTGGTCGCATTTGCGCGGACAATTGCGACGAACCCGAAAATCCTCGTATTAGATGAAGCGACTGCGAATATCGATACGGAAACAGAAGTTGCCATTCAGGCAAGTTTGGAAAAAATGCGGAAAGGCCGTACGACAATTGCGATCGCCCATCGATTGAGCACAATCCAGGATGCAGAGCTCATCCTCGTCCTCCATCAAGGGGAAATCGTCGAACGCGGAACGCACCAGCAGCTTCTGTCACAAAAAGGACTCTATTACATGATGTATCAATTACAAAATGGTCTCGTGGAAGACGCTATGTAACATAACGGTTCGCCAACGCATTCATTGCGAGGGCGAATCGTTTTTTTTATTGCAGTTCAGAGCACCTACGATACGTTCATTAATTGTTCACAGTCAAATTGAGCGAATTTCGGCTTCGGATTTGGTACGATGGGAGAAGAAAAATGAAGGGGAGAGAATGATGGGAACTGATTTGAATATATTTCTAGCATTTGGCGCAGGTTTCCTGAGTTTCATTTCGCCTTGCGTCCTGCCATTGTATCCGGCATTCATATCTTATATCACCGGCATGTCGATCGAAGAGCTGAAATCAGATTCAAAACGGATGAATCGGAATGGTATGCTCCATACACTGTTCTTTTTACTCGGATTCTCAATCGTCTTTGTCTTTTTAGGATTCAGTACATCATTTGTCGGCAATTTTTTCGTACAGTACAAAGATATTCTTAGGCAAATCGGTGCTATTTTCATCGTATTGTTTGGTTTAATGGTCATCGGATTGTTTACACCGAAATTCTTAATGAAAGAGCATCGCCTGCAATTCAAAAATCGTCCAGCTGGTTATTTAGGGACGGCTTTGATCGGACTTGCTTTTTCAGCAGGCTGGCAGCCATGCATGGGACCAATCATCGGAGCGATTATCGGATTAGCAGCAGCAAATCCGGGTTCCAGCATGCTGTATATGATGATGTATGTGCTCGGGTTCGCGATTCCATTTTTCGTCTTGTCGTTTTTCATTACACGACTTGGCTGGATTCGCAGAAACAGTAATCTTATTATGAAAATCGGCGGTTATATTATGATTGCCTTTGGACTATTACTGTTCTTTGACGGCATCGTTTTCCTAACAAGCTTACTAAGCCCGATATTTGGAGATTTCCAAGGGTTTTAAGATTCATTCCAGAGCCTCCGAGTGTTTTGCTTGGAGGCATAATTGATTGTGAAACGGAGGAAGTGCCGGTGAAAGAAATCGATTCTTTTGACCAATGGCTTACTATATCAGCAAGCGAGCCGAAGCTTCTATTGTTTGTAAAAACGGATCATTGCTCTGTTTGTGAAGGGCTTTATCCGCAAGTGGCCGAGCTTGAAAAAAAATATCCTTTCCCATTTTATAAAGTCAATGCGGCACAAGTCCCCGAAGTAGCTGGGCAACTCTCATTATTCACCGCTCCTGTCGTTTTGCTGTTCCGTCAAGGAAAGGAAATGACCAGGTTCGCCAGGTTCGTTCCGATGGAGCAACTGAAACATCGGATGGATGAGTTAGGGGAATGGGGGGAGGATTATGCTTAAACTTCAGGAGTTCGTTGACTTCATTTTCAATGAAATCCCCTCTATTTACTTGATTGTCGGTTCGACTTTTCTATTCCTCTTTATGGGGACAATGGCATTCATCGTGCGGACAAAAGCGGCAAAAAGACCAATTTCACCGAAACGAATCATTTTGCCGCCACTGTTCATGTCGACAGGGGCGCTCATGTTTTTATTTGAAGAGTTCAGGGTGCCGTTTCCTCAAGTCATCGAAGCGATCTGTGTCGGATTGCTATTTTCCGTTGTATTGATAATAACGACGAATTTTGAAGAAAAGGACGACAAGCTCTATGTCAAGAAGTCCAAAGCTTTTATAATCATCCTTTTCAGTTTGCTTATCATACGTTTTGTAGCAAAATTGATATTAAGCAGTTCTATTAATGTGGGAGAGCTTGGCGGCATGTTCTGGATATTGGCATTCGGCATGATTGTCCCATGGCGTATCGGAATGCTAGTTAAGTATTACAAATTAAAGAATTCCATTGAAAAAACCTCCTAATGCAGGAGGTTTTTTTGAGTGACGGTCTAGACTCCGCTTTTGTTAATCAAATAAATGCTCATAAGGTGTGAGATCGATTTCCATAGAGTCCAATTTTCTTCGTAAAAATTTATGATCGCGTTTAGGAGTAGCGACGATGTAGCCGCGGATAATATGATCAAAGCCTATCGTCTTTGCGCGGTCCTCTAACGCAATCTGGCCGATTTTTGCACCGATCTTCTGTTTCGCGACATCGCGGAATAATTCCGGAACGGGGCTGACAAGTTCATTCAAAAGATCTTTCGCTTCCTCATTCCAGAGATGAAGGGATTCATTCACATAATGTTCTTCCCAGTCAAGCGTCGATTTGCCGTCTGCTTTCGGAAACACTTTTAGGAATTTGCGGAACATGAAAAAGCCACCGATTCCGAAAAGCCCGATTAGAACGACACACCAAAAAATGATGAACCATATAAACAAGTCTTGCAACTGTCTTCACCTCTTCCATTCTACTCCCCATTATAAGAGCTTTTTCAAAAAAGTACACGGACAAAGTATCCTTTTTCGCTTCCGCGGTCTATATAACGTGTGAAAGGAGGGGAAAGCAAATGGCGACAATCGAATTCAGGCATGCAGTCGGAAAAGTGTATTTCGACGGAGGTATGACAGAAGATGGGAAAATGATTCGCAAATCAAAAACCTATCGCAATCTAGCAGAAGGGGCAACTGCAGAAAATCTGTATAACGCTCTTTTACAATTGGCACAGTTGTCCGAATATCCGTTTATCGGGGCGGAGAAAGTGGAAACAGCAGACATTATGAATTAATGAAAAAGGGGGAATGAGAAATGGCAACAACATTACAATTGAACTTTCTAACAGCTGCAGGGAAGCAGACGTCCATCACTGTAGATGAGCCGAAAAACGGATTGACACCATCCGAAGTGGAGGCAGCCATGCAGCAAATCATCAGTTCGGGTGTATTTGAAGTAGATGGTTCTCTGCTTGAATCCGTGAAAGGCGCACGAATCATCGAGCGTACTGTCACCGAACTTGTAAAAGCATAATCGTATTCGGCTCCCAGTCCCGCGCTGGGAGCCTTTTTAAATTGAATCTAGCTACAGGCGCCCTGCGCTTTATGGGAGAGGAGGTTTCAAAATGGAACAATGGCTGGAACTTATACAGCAGATCGGATTTCCGATATTTGTATCATTCTATCTGTTGCACCGGCTTGAAACGAAGCTGGAAGCGATCCATAGTGCCCTCGTTTCATTAAATGTGAAATGAACTTCACTGAAACGTCAATGTTTCGACAAGAAGGATTGGTCCGTACGGTTGTTTGATAAGCACCTATCCACTATGATAAAGTAAGTATTGAAAGTGGAGGAGTCTGTATATGCGCAAAAAAATCTTTTTATCATTCATCATGATGCTTATGCTATTATTGAGCGCATGTTCAATGGGCGGATTTAAAGCGGATCATAAGTATAAGATTGATCCGTTTGAGTTTACGAATCAGCATCATGAACAAGTATCTCTCGACGATTTGAAGGGAACTGTCTGGATTGCCCAGTTTGTCTTCACGAACTGTGAAACCGTCTGTCTGCCGATGATGGCTAATATGGCAGATCTTCAGCAGATGTTGCATGACGAAGGTGTCGAAGATTATAAAATTGTTTCATTCAGTGTAGACCCGAAAATTGATACGCCAGAAACATTGCAAGAGTACTTGGATACATTCGATCCTGTCGATCAAAGCAAATGGGAAATGTTGACCGGCTATAGCCAGGAAACGATTGAAAACTTGGCAATTGGTTCATTCAAGACATTCGTCAGTAAAACGCCAGGAGTGGACCAAGTCACTCACGGTACTGCATTCAGTTTGATCAATAAAGACGGAGTGTCTGTGAAGACGTATAACGGCGCAGAAGACGTGCCATATGAAGATATTATAAAAGATATGAAAGCGCTCATTAAAGAAGAGCCTAAATCGTAACATTTTGAACGGAAAAGGGTGGTGCAGTGAAGAAGAAGAAAAAGGGGTTATCCATTAAAACGAAAATCTTTATGATCGTTTTGCTCATCCCCGTCGCTGTAACCACCTTCACCTTATCGGCAATCATTTATACAGGCATCCAGAACCCCGAACTCATAAAGAAATCGGCAAGCACTTTGCTGGAATACCAAGATCGTCACACTTCTTTAGTTATTCCAGAGGAGTATATTCCGATCTATAAAGCAGCGGCGGAGGAATATAGTGTTCCTTGGACACTACTCGCTGCCCATCATCGAATAGAAACCCGGTTTTCAACGATGGATCCATTGTTATCTCCTGCGGGTGCTGAAGGGCATATGCAGTTCATGCCTTGCACATTTGTAGGCTGGGGATATCCAGGGTGCGAAGGGCTTGGAAAAGGGAATATACCTGACAAGGACAAGACAGATCCTGCTGTCATTCAAAAGTATGGCGGGTATGGAGTCGATGCGAACGGAGACGGGATTGCCGATCCTTTTGATATTGAAGATGCTATCTTCAGCGCAGCCAACTATTTATCCAAAAGCGGTGCTGCCGACGGTGAAATTGAAAAAGCGATATTCCATTACAATCATAGCGACAAATATGTAGAAGACGTATTATGGTTTTTCAATGAATTTGAAACCCAAAGACTTCAGAACGAATAAAAAAGCGTCAAGGGAAAAATCCCTTGACGCTTTTTGTTACCTTTTAAAAATTAAGTAGCTCTACGCATTGATTTCATGATCAAGCTCACAATAAACACTAGAATAATCGCGCCGAGTAATGCAGGAAGGATATAGAAGTCAGACACTCTAGGACCCCATTCTCCTAGCAACATTCCACCGATCCATGCGCCGATAATACCTGCAATGATATTACCGATGATTCCGCCTGGAATATCTTTTCCTAAAATAAGTCCTGCGAGCCAACCGATAACTCCTCCGATAATTAGAAACCAAATAAAACTCATTTGCTCCATCTCCTTTTTAGTGATTCATAATTGCTTATGTAGTATTTGAATATCCGTTTTTTCCATACATTAAACATCTATCGCAATTGAATCACCAAAAAAGGATGATCGTCACTGTATGACTTTAGCTCCCAAGGTCTTCTCAAAATGACGTAGTGCCCAATCGTGTCCAGCTGGATCAAAGCTTGCTACACCTTTTTCATGGATGACGATAGAAAAGCCACGATTATAGGCATCGACTGCTGTGTGAAGAATGCATATATCTGTGCAAACGCCCACGAGGTGCAATTCAGTTATGCCACGTGCACGGAGCTGCAATTCAAGGTCGGTGCCTGCAAAAGCGCTAAATCGTGTTTTATCCATCCAAATAATTTTATCTTTATTTTCCTCGTACAAAGTGTGTAACGCACCATAAGGAGATCGTCCTGCAGTACCTTTAATATTATGCGGAGGAAACAGCTTCGTTTCAGGATGGTATGGATCATTCTCTTCATGAAGATCGACAGGCATAATGACAAGATCCTCTTTTGTCAAAAAATCTTTTGTCAAGTCGACAATATACGCTTCCAGGTCGATGCCGGGTTGACCGCACGTCAATGCGCCATCCTGCGCAACGAAATCATATGTGTAGTCAATTACTAATAATGCTTTTTTCAACAATCCCACTCCCTTTACCTAATCTTCCTTATCATCATGCCACAAAGATAGAAAAAATTCAGTAGAATTCTATCAGTATGAAACCAAACCTTTGCATGAATGAGTTTTTCAGAATATACTTGACGGTGAGCTGGTTCTCTATGCCTTCATACATATGGTCATCATGTTTTCTTATGAAAGACTATAATTTTTATGTATTTTACTTATCAACGTACCTGTACTATGATGGAATAGAGAAACGCTTACACACAACCTTTTCAATAAAGGAGGAATTACAATGGCAAAAAGCAATTTGCACAATAGCCGCCAATCATTCGAATTGAATGGCAAGACGTATAACTACTATCGTCTGAAAGCCCTCGAAGAAGCTGGCATTGCAAACATTTCCAAACTACCATACTCAGTAAAAGTGCTACTTGAATCCGTCCTGCGCCAACATGACGGTTATGTGATCAAAGATGATCACGTTGAAAACTTGGCAAAATGGGGCAAAGATGCAGATAAGGACGCAGAAGTTCCTTTCAAACCTTCCCGCGTTATTCTGCAAGACTTCACTGGAGTTCCAGTAGTCGTTGACCTTGCATCCCTTCGTTCAGCAATGGCAGAAATGGGCGGAGACCCGAACAAAATCAACCCGGAAATCCCGGTTGACCTTGTCATCGACCACTCGGTACAAGTTGACCGATATGGTTCTGAGGATGCGCTTCGCTTGAACATGGAACTTGAATTTGAACGCAATGCTGAGCGTTACCAGTTCTTGAGCTGGGCTCAAAAAGCTTACGATAACTATCGTGCTGTTCCTCCGGCAACTGGTATCGTTCACCAAGTTAACCTTGAGTACCTTGCAAGCGTTGTACACGCAATTGAAAACGAAGACGGCACATACGAAACATACCCAGATACACTTGTCGGAACTGACTCCCATACAACAATGATTAACGGTATCGGTGTTCTTGGATGGGGTGTTGGTGGTATTGAAGCAGAAGCAGGCATGCTTGGTCAACCTTCATACTTCCCAATTCCAGAAGTAATTGGTGTTAAGCTTGTTGGCGAACTTCCAAACGGAACAACTGCAACTGACCTTGCGTTGAAAGTGACACAAACACTTCGTGCCCATGGCGTTGTCGGTAAATTTGTCGAGTTCTTCGGTCCTGGCGTATCGAAATTACCGCTTGCAGACCGTGCGACAATTGCCAACATGGCTCCTGAATATGGTGCAACTTGCGGTTTCTTCCCAGTTGACGAAGAATCCCTTGACTACATGCGCCTAACAGGAAGAGAAGAAGACCATATCCAAGTTGTTAAGAAATATCTTGAAGAAAACGATATGTTCTTCACACCAGATAACGAAGAGCCTACTTACACAGAAGTAATCGAAATCGATCTTTCTAAAATCGAAGCAAATCTTGCTGGTCCGAAACGTCCACAAGATATGATTCCGCTAACAGAACTACAACGTTCTTTCAAAGATTCTGTTGTAGCTCCTGAAGGGAACCAAGGTTTTGGTTTGACTCCGAAAGAATTCGAAAAGCAAGGAACAGTTGAATTTGCAGACGGCCGCACTGTCGGCATGAAAACAGGCGATCTTGCAATCGCAGCAATTACTTCTTGTACAAACACATCCAACCCTTACGTTATGTTAGGTGCTGGACTTGTTGCGAAGAAAGCTGTCGAAAAAGGTCTTACACCTCCTGCATACGTGAAAACGTCATTAGCACCAGGTTCAAAAGTCGTTACAGGCTATTTGGAAGACTCCGGTCTCTCAAAATACTTGGATCAAATCGGATTCAACACAGTCGGTTACGGTTGTACGACATGTATCGGAAACTCCGGTCCTCTTCTTCCTGAAATCGAAAAAACGATTACAGAAAACGACCTATTAGTTTCTTCTGTACTTTCCGGTAACCGTAACTTCGAAGGACGTATCCATCCGCTCGTAAAAGCGAACTACTTGGCTTCACCGCCACTTGTTGTCGCTTATGCACTTGCTGGAACAGTTGATATTGATTTTGAAAAAGACCCGATCGGTAAAGCGAAAGACGGTACAGATGTTTACTTTAAAGACATTTGGCCATCTTCGGAAGAAGTGAAGGAAGTCGTAAAAGCGACAGTAACACCTGAACTATTCCGTAAAGAATACGCTCGCGTATTCACAGAAAACGAAGCTTGGAATGCAATCGAGACAACTGACGATTCTTTATACGATTTCGATGAAAACTCGACATATATCCAAAACCCTCCGTTCTTCGAAGGTCTTTCAAAAGAGCCTGCTGACATTCAAGCTCTTTCCGGACTTCGCGTCATCGGTAAATTCGGTGATTCCATTACGACGGACCATATTTCTCCTGCAGGTGCTATCGGCAAAGATACACCAGCCGGTAAATACTTGCGCGAGCGCGGCGTAGAGCCACGTTACTTCAACTCATACGGTTCTCGCCGTGGGAACCACGAAGTAATGATGCGCGGTACATTCGCGAACATCCGTATCCGTAACCAAATTGCAAAAGGTACAGAAGGCGGATTCACAACATACTGGCCAACAAAAGAAATCTGCCCAATCTATGATGCAGCAATGCGTTATCAAGAAGATGGAACTGGCCTTGCAATCCTTGCAGGTAAAGACTACGGTATGGGCTCTTCACGTGACTGGGCTGCGAAAGGTACTTCATTGCTCGGTATCAAAACAGTCATCGCTGAAAGCTATGAGCGTATCCATCGTTCAAACCTTGTCATGATGGGAGTTCTTCCACTTCAATTCTTGAATGGGGAAAGCGCTGAAACACTTGGCCTAACAGGCGAAGAGGAAATCAGCGTAAACATCGCGGAAGGTGTAAAACCACGCGATATTCTGAAAGTGACAGCAACTGCAAAAGACGGCTCCGTCAAAGAATTCGACGTGTTAGCACGTTTCGACTCTGACGTAGAAGTAGATTACTACCGTCACGGCGGAATCCTTCAAATGGTTCTTCGTGATAAAATGAAAAACAATTAATAAGCAGAACAAAGGCGTCCGAGTAAATCGGGCGCCTTTTCTATATGTTTTATTTATAAAAGCAGCGCATTTAATGTCATGTAACTTGGTTTCGGTATTTTCTTCATCGGACAATCATACAATCTATCGATTGCTTAAAAACGTACTAAGAAATGCAATTTAGGAGGATTATATTGGCGAATGTAAAAAAGCTAGGTATGATTGTTACTTCTACCGTCTTGTCTTTTGGCATGTTTTCATCGATTGCAAACGCTTCAACTACGAATAATGGACAACCAGAAAAAGTACGGATCCAAGTTGCTTCCACTGACAATGTCATATCGAAAGAACAATTGGTACAAAAGTTTAGAGAAATGTTCCCAAACCAGTTTGATTTCTTAAAGATTAGTGATTTTCAAATGAACAGTTCTCATATTTACCCTGAGGACGAAACGGTGCGGCATGACCTTTATTTCACTAAAATGATTGATGGAAAGCGAGTGTACGGGAATATTGGATTTGTTGGTGAGGACTTGGACATTGAATACTTTTCCTATCAACCTCCTAATGTAAAAGATGCTTTGTTTCCTGCAAAAGTATCTAAAGAAGAAGCAAAGAAAATTGCAGAAGATTTTATGAAAAAATTTCTTGATGGAAAAGACTATCAGTTAGAAACTGACATATACAATTATTATCCGCAGCAAATCTTAACAGAACCGATCCGTTATTCATTTACATTCTCACGAACAAAAAATCAAGTTTCCATCGCTGACCAAAGAATGGATGTGTCCGTATTAGGAAACGGGGAAGTCGTCAGCTTTTACAAGATGTTTTCACAATCTAAAAACTCTACTTTTGCTGATGTTACACATTTAAAAGATAAGAATGACATGGTAAAGCAAGTGAAAGCGAATCTATCCGTAGAGTTGAATTATCAAATTAACTATGATTATCAAACAGGTGATCGAAGTGCAGAGCTCATCTATCGACCAACTGCAAAACTGCAAGGGATAGAAGCGGCAACAGGAAAATGGATGACTGCAGACGGATATACAACTGATCTTCCGGGCAAAACAAAAATTGAAGCAATTACAGAGAAACCTCTTCCGGTAAAACAAGACGGGATTACGGTAGAAGAAGCAAAGAAAATCGCTGAAAAATTTCTTGCCATTGATTCGGATAAAGTAAAGTTAAAAATCGAGTCGATCCATGAAATGGAGAATTACAATGGGCAGGAAGTCATTTACGTTCAATATATGTATCAACATGCGACTGGCGGTTCAGGATCAGGCATAGAGATTAATAAGAAGACAGGGGAAGTTCTTAGCTACTACAATATGAAAGATCATCTACTTACCGAAGTTGGGGAAGATCCTGAAAAAAATAACGCCCTTTCCAAGCAGGAAGCGCTTAAGCAAGCTGTGAAATATGTAAAAGAATGGATCCCTTCCTATCTTCACATGTATGCATTGCCTGTCGATGAGCCTTATTTTGACGATAGATTAGGCACGTATCAATTTGCCTTCCCAAGAATTATGAATGGTATTATCGTTACGGGCGATCAGATTCATGTCGGGGTTGCGGGTGACGGTTCTTTGAATAGTTTAAATGTCAATTATCAAGAGATGGAAAACTGGCCATCCAGCGACAATGTCATTTCAGAACAAGAGGCAAAAAAGATTTTAGAAGAGGCACTTACGCTTAAGCTCACGTATATGAAACATGCTAAAAATGAAAAGGAAAATCACTATGACCTCGTATATTTGCCTGTTTTCAACGATGACCCATTTAGTTATGTAAATGCCAATACCGGGGAATGGAATAACTTATTTAATGGCAAAGATTCAATTACCGTAACACATCCTTCGGCGGAAGAGGAGCTCAATTATCTTATTAACGCCAAAGTGCTGGATGTGAAAGATGCGAACACTTTTAACGGCGATGCTTCCATTTCGAGAGGAGAAGCATTGAACGTGCTTATAAAATCACTCACATATTTCTATCACGGCAGTTATTTTTACGGTCAGGAAAACACAAACCAAACATTTGAAAATATCGATGCGAAACACCCGTTATATCAAGAAATTGAACGTGCGGTTGAAACTGGAATCATCAAAGCGGATAGTAAGGACTTTGATGCCGATGCACCAATTACAAGAGAAGAGCTTTCGGTTTGGATGATCCGTGTAATGGGGCTTGAGAAAGCTGCAAAAGATAGCAGCATCTTTTCGTTAGGCTTTGAAGATGCTGATAAGATAAAATCTGCGAATGTAGGCTATGTAGCGATGGCGAATTCGATGGGCTTATTGCAAGAGGAGCAAAATCGGTTCAACCCTGAACGCGAAGTGACGTATGCGGAGTTGGCGGTGTCGACGATTCGGCTAGCCCATGCAATTGCTGAAAGTGGAAGAGGCATACAATACTATTAACCGATAGACGGTAGTAGTTAATTAATCACCTGTTAGCATCATACCGCATTCACCCCTTGATTGGGAGGAATGCGGTTTTTTCATGTCTCACCAAAATATACAAAATTTTACTTTACATAATAGTATTAAAAAGTTACAATATACATAATTATTGAAAAAATATAGACTTTGTAATTTATAAGAGAGAGATATAAATTACAAAGGGAAATGAACTTAGGAGGGGTATTTTGGCGAAGTTTAAAAAAGCAGGTATAATTCTAACTTCATCTATTTTGTCTATTGGTATGTTTTCATCACTTGCGGATGCTACAACTACAGAGAATGGACAACCAGAAAAAGTACGGATTCAAGTCGCTACTACAGATGTAGTAATCTCGAAAGATGAGTTGATCAAAAAGTTTAGGGAAATATTCCCGAATCAATTTGACTTTTTGACGGCTAATGATTTTCATGTAAGCAGGGCGCATATTTTTCCGGAAGATGAAACAGTGCGACATGATTTAGTTTTTACAAAGACCATTAATGGGAAGCAGATTTACGGTAATATAGGTTTTGTTGGTGAGGAACTGCAGATTGAGAATTTTTCCTATCAACCACCTAATGTGACTGATGCTTTGTTCCCGCCTAAAGTTTCAAAAGACGAAGCAAAGAAAATAGCGGAAGATTTTATGAAAGAATTTCTAGATGGTAAAGACTATCAACTCGAAACGAACACTTTCAACTACTATCCTCAACAGATTTTAACCGAGCCGATTCGTTATTCATTTACTTTTGCGCGTACAGTAAACAAAGTCTCCATTGCTGATCAAAGAATGGAAGTATCTGTTCTAGGCAACGGTGAAATCGTTAGTTTTTATAAGATGTCCCCACAGTCTACACAGTCCACCTATGAAGACATCACAAACATAAAAGATAAAAATGAAATGGTAAAGAAAGTAACAGAAAATCTATCCGTTGATTTGAATTATCAAGTTAACTATGATTATCAAACGGGCGACCGTACTGTAGAGCTGGTCTACCGTCCAACTGCAAAATTCCAAGGCATTGAGGCGTCTACAGGGAAGTGGATGACTGCAAACGGATACACATCGGATGTTCCGGGGGATACAAAAATTGAAATGGTTACAACAGATCCTCTTCCATCAAGACAGGACGGCATTACTGTAGAAGAAGCGAAACAGATTGCGGAACAATTTCTTGCGATTGATTCTGATAAAATAAAATTAAATATCGAGTCCATTCAGGAAATAGAGAACTATAATGGATTGCCGGTTATTTCTGTGCATTATATGTATCGGTACAGAACTGGCGGAAGTGGATCAAGTTTAGAAATCAATAAAAGTACAGGCGAAATTGTCAATTTTCATAATATGAGAGATCACCTACTCTCGGAGTTTGAAGAGGATTCTAAAAAAGAAAACGCCATTTCACAACAAGAGGCACTCAGCCAAGCAGTGAAGTTTCTGAAAGAATGGGTCCCTTCAAATCTGCATAACTATGCAATGCCTGTAGGAGAACCTTATTTCGACGAACGATTAGGTTCGTATCACTTCACATTCCCAAGAATTAAAAATGGCATTATCGTCAATGGCGATCAGCTCAGTGTAGGAATAGCGGCTGACGGTTCTTTAAATAGCCTGAATGTTGATTATCAAGAAATAGAAAACTGGCCATCGAGCGATAACGTGATTTCCATGGAGGATGTAAAGTCAATTTTTGAAGAGGCACTTGACCTTGATCTTACGTATATGAAACATGCTAAAAATGTAAAGGAAAATCATTATGATCTCGTCTACGTGCCTGTATTTAACGAGGAACCATATGGTTATGTAAATGCGCATACAGGGGAATGGAATAACCTCTTTAGCGGCAAAGATTCAATTACCATTTCACATCCTTGGGCAGAAGAAGAGCTAAATTATCTTATTAAAGCCAAGGTGTTGGATGTAAAAGAAGAGAAGAGCTTTAATCCTGATGCTGCCATTTCAAAAGGGGAAGCATTGAAAGTCATTATGAGCTCACTTACTTATTTCTACCGTGGCGGTTATTACCCTGGACAGCAAAACATGAACCAGACGTTTGAAAATATAGATCCTAAACATCCGTTATATCAGGAAATTGAACGTGCGGTTGAATTGGGTATTCTTAAAGCGGATCGTCAGAACTTTGATATCGATTCGCCGATTACAAGAGAAGAACTTTCGGTATGGATGATCCGTGTACTAGGTTTAGAGCAGGCAGCAAAGGATAGCAGCATCTATAAGGTAGATTTTGAAGATGCCAATAAGTTGCAATCTCCGAACATTGGTTATGTAGCTATGGCAAACTCCATTGGCTTAGTAAAAGCGGAGCAAAACCAATTTAATCCAGATCGCGAAGTGACATATGCGGAGTTGGCGGTGTCGACGATACGACTAGCACATGCAATCGCTGAAAGCGGGAGAGGTCTGCGTTATTAAGTAATCTCTATTGACATTAATAAAAACGTCCCATATAATACAATACAATTAATTATCAATAATTAAGCGTTGAGAAGGATATGAATCTTTTTGGAAGCTTAACCAGAGACCAGGACCATGGCTGGAAGTCCTGTAGCGGAAAAGAGGGTTTACCACCTTCGAGCTATCATGGAGGACTGTTTAGCAGGAAACTATGATCGGGAGACCGTTATCATTTGAAGCGTCATGCTTTTTAAGTATGGCGAAATCAGGGTGGCACCACGACCGCATTCGTCCCTTTACAGGGGAAGAATGCGGTCTTTTTTAATTTCATACGAAGCGTTGAGAAGGACATGAATCATTTAGGAAGCTTTACCAGAGAACAGGACCTTGGCTGGAAGTTCTGTAGCGGAAAAATGATTTACCACCTTTAAGCTATCATAGGGGACTGCACTTTGCAGGAAACTATGATCGGGAGACCGTTACCAATTGAGCGCCACGTTTTTTTAAACACGGCGGAATCAGGGTGGTACCACGACCGCATTCGTCCCTTAACTAGGGAGGAATGCGGTTTTTTATTTTATATACACAACATAGGAGGAATAACAATGTCAATACAAATGGATATCGAAAAAAGGAATCATCGTAAATTAGGCCAGGAGCTTGAATTGTTCATGTCGTCAGAGGAAGCGCCAGGCATGCCGTTTTATTTGCCGAAAGGAATGATTGTACGAAATGAGTTGGAACAGTTCTGGAAACGGAAGCATCAGGAGGCGGGGTATGAGGAGATTAAGACGCCGATTATGATGAAGCAGGAGCTTTGGGAGCAATCCGGACATTGGGATCACTATCATGAAAATATGTACTTTTCCGATGTGGATGAACAGCAATATGCATTGAAACCGATGAATTGCCCTGGGGCGATGCTCATATTCAATCATAAACGGAGAAGTTACCGGGAGTTGCCGATCCGTTATGCGGAATTAGGTTTAGTCCATCGTCATGAATTATCCGGCTCATTAAATGGACTATTGCGTGTTCGTGCATTTACACAGGATGATGCGCATCTATTCGTACGGAAAGATCAAATTGAGCGGGAAGTCGATCATGTATTGGATTTGATTGACGATATTTATTCGGAATTCGGTTTCAGTTATGAAGTTGAATTATCGACTAGGCCCGAAAATTATATGGGGTCCGTCGATTTGTGGAATGAAGCGGAACAGTCATTGGAAGAGGTGTTGAAGCAAAGAGGAATGGCCTACCGCATTAATGAAGGGGACGGCGCATTTTATGGTCCGAAAATTGATTTTCACATTTTGGATTCGCTAGGACGAAGCTGGCAATGCGGCACAGTTCAACTGGATTTCCAAATGCCCGAGAAATTCAATTGCCGATACATTAATGAAGAGAATGAACTTGAGTTTCCGATCATTATCCATCGAGCTATTTTCGGTTCAGTTGAGAGATTCCTTGCCATTCTCGTTGAGCATTATGCAGGAGAATTTCCATTGTGGCTTGCACCTGAACAAGTAAGGATCATTCCGATTGCCGATAAGCATGTATCTTACGCTGAAGAAGTGAGGAAAGAGCTTGTGGTAAAGGGATACCGTGTGAAAGTGGATGATCGTGCTGAAAAAATGGGGTTGAAAATTAGAGAATCAGAGAAGCAGAAAGTTCCGTATATGATGATCGTTGGTGATCAGGAGGTTGAAAAGCAAATGGTTTCCGTCCGGAAACGGAAAGAAGGGGATATCGGGCAATTGAACGTAGAGGAAGTGTTTGATGTACTGAAAAAAACTGATGCGTTGACTTTATAAAACAAGGACTAGGCAAATGAACAGCTTAGTCCATTCTATGTTTCATTTCAAAATCGATAGAGCTATAATTAACTATAGTTAGAAAATATAGAATTATGGGGGCTTTAATATGTGGGTACAACGTTTTGTTGAAACAGTACGAGGGACTTTTGAAATTTTTGAAAAAGGGGAAGGCGAGCCATTAGCCGTCACTCATCTATACAGCGAATACGATGAACGGGGAAATGCGTTCGCGAATCCATTTACGGATCATTATCATGTCTATCTTATCAATTTGCGTGGAGCGGGTAAATCGATTGGAGCACAATCAGAAGAGCAATATAGTATGAAAGAATCCGTATTGGATTTGGAAGCGATACGGGAAGCACTCCAATTACCGAAATGGGGATTTGCGGGACATTCGACAGGAGGCATGTTAGCTCTTGTGTATGCTGTCATGAGAGAAGATTCTTTAACGAAAATCATCGCTGGCGGAGCTGCGGCAAGCGTTGAATATAGTGCGGATCCAGGCAGTATTTATTGCAGGGAAAATCCGAACTTCGAACGCATCGTTGACATAATGAATCGACTGGATACTCCGGATGTAGCATTGGAGGAAAGACGAGCTTTAGGCCGTGAATGGAATTTGATGTCTTTTCATTATGAGGAGAAAATGGAGTCGGCTTTTCAGAAGCCGAATAGTGGCAAAACAGTCGGGGATCGATTGACGTATTTCCGAAAAGTGGACTGCAAGACGTATGATGTCAGGGAAGATTTGAAGCAAATCAACTTGCCGGCTTACATATACGCAGGTAAATACGATGCCCAATGCCCGCATAAATTCGGTGTTGAAATAGCAGAGTGCCTTCCAAATGCTCAATTCACCTCGTTTTTACATAGCAATCATTATCCTTTTTTTGAGGAAGAGGAAGAATTTAATCTTTTTGTAAAAAGAACTTTGAATAGTCTAGAGAGCGTTACTGCATCGGGACAGTCAGAGGGAAAAGATGAACTATTTGCATACCATCTCGTCACGAATAAGATATTGGAACTTGGACAGATCATCAACTTTGAGTATGATCAACACAACACATTGTATCGCTTCTTTTTTGAAAAGGAACTAGTGAATTCTCAAGGAGAGGACGCTTTACAGATCTTACAAGGTCACTATACAAGTGACGGCTTACATTTGAATAAGGCAGATGCCGAAGTGGTTAGCAGATATACGGGCCAAACGATCAGAGCCATTAGAGAAGTAATAACAGAAATGGTGAGATTACAAGAGTATCCCCATTATCCTTCCAGATTATCGTGCTTATACGCTGCCAAAACATACGCTGACGCATTAAAGTGGAAAGAATTGTTCGACTCCTATAATCGAAACGTTTTACAGATTGTTAAATTGCGAGTGAAAGGAAGTTGCTTTGAAGGGGATGCCAACCTTCTGCCAAAAGAAGATGGCGTGCCTTTCGCTCGAAAAATTGCCCAAGCAAAAGAATATTGGAAGGGCAATGTGATTAGTGAACTTCCCGAGCTATTGATTAATGGGGAAATTGAGGTTGTAGAAATCATTGATGATTTTTCATAAAGATCTATTATTACTTTTATCCGTATCAAGTTACACAAACAGCAATATTCCTTCCTCTTTTGTATAATGGTCAACAGAGGTGATGAAAGTGTCAGTGTTTGTCAGCGAAAAAGAAGTGGAGATCCGTTATGCGGAGACGGACCAGATGGGCGTTGTCTATCATGCCAATTACTTAGTATGGATGGAAATTGGCCGAACGAGCCTTATTCAAGATCTAGGCTTTACATACGCCGGTCTCGAGGCCGAAGGATATCTTTCCCCTGTTATTGACTTATCCATTCAATATAAGGCGGCCATGAGATATGGGCAAAAAGCAACCGTTCGTACTTGGGTAGAGTCCCATGGGAAACTACGGACTGTATACGGCTACGAAATCCTTCATGAGGATGGGACCGTCGCGGCAACCGCCACTTCCGAACATATTTTAGTGAAAAAGGACAGTTTTAGACCGGTTTCATTGCGGAAAATCGATCCTGAATGGGATGCCAAATATATGGAAATCTGCCGGGTGACAGACTGATGGCGTTCGGTATTAATCGCGCCGAATTGAAAGCGTGGAAAGAAGCGGTCCTAGCTGGAGAAATCGCTTTTCTCACCCACTATTGGCTCGATGATCGTTTCCCGGGCTGTAAAACGGTAACGAAGGCGGGTTGTACAGATCTTGCTAAATTAATCGAATGGGGAAAAAGATACGGGTTGAAGCCTGAATGGATTGACCATCGTGAAGATTATCCTCACTTCGATCTTTTCGGCAAAACAGAGTTGCAAGCATTGCTTGATGCTGGTTTGATGGAGCAAATAAATCGATTCAACCTATTGGATGAGCATGAGGGATAGCCCTTCATGCTTATTTTATTTGCCTAAAGCATGATTGTATATTCGCATACAATTGAAAGAAGAGGATTGTCTTCATGGAAGGATGAAATAATGGGGGCAATTGTGTTTATCGGATCATCTACAACAGGTTCGAGCATGGACGCATTAGAGGCTGCTGGTCGGTTAGGGCATGCGGTGATTTTGATAACGAACCGAAAATCATTTTTACGAAGACAGCTTGAAGACGTTCAACTCATCTATATGCAAACATTGGAAGAAGATATAGTTCGGAAGCGCATTGTCGAAATCATACATTCAGGTCTCGACATTAAAGCAATCATCAGCTTTGTAGACCCATATGTTTCCACGGCTGCGAAACTTTCCAATGAATTTTGTGGTTCTGCCATTTCCTATAGGGCATTGCAGTTAATGGAGGATAAAATGACGACTCGTCTTGCATTGAAAAACAATCGCGCCTCATGCCATTTTGAAATAATCTCTACAGAAAAAACTAAACGACCTACTATGAAATATCCTTTCATTATAAAAAATCCGTTTTCTAACGGGTCAAAAGATGTTTATTTCATTGAAAATGAAAAGAGTTATGAACTAGCTGTAAAGAGACTAACAAATCGATTACCAGGCAGGCAGCTTCTTGCTGAAGAATTCATAGAAGGACCTCAATATATTATCGAAGTCGTCGTCGTAAAAGCTACTCCGATTATCGTTGCCATTATTCAGCAGGAGATCAGTCATAATTACTCATTTATTGTCACTGCGTACGATGTTGTTACGACGATGGATGAAGCGGATTATAGATGTTTATGGAGGACGGTCAATAGCATTGTTCAAGAAGTAGGCCTTCATCATGGGGCATGCCATTTTGAGATGCGTCTTTCTCAAGATGGTTGGAAACTGATAGAACTGAATCCCCGAATTTCAGGCGGTGCGATGAATCGCATGATTGAAGAAGCTTTTCGTATAAATCTCGTTCAAGAAACGATCCAACTTTATGTTGGGGAAGAGCCGAATTTAATAAGAAGGAAACAGATGTCTGTCCACACCACTTATATAACGGTCAACAGTACAGGATATTTATTAGCGATTGATGGAGTCGAACATGCCGCTCTATGCACGGGAATTGTAGATGTCCAAGTGAAACCGTCGATTGGTTCAAGCTTAATGCCGCCATTGTCAATGGGAAATCGATATGGTTATGTGATGGCGGTTGGCGAGTCTTCAGAAGTGGCAAAGGAACGAGCAGAACACGCGGTCAAGTTAATCAAATTCTATTTGGAACCTTTTTAAAGGATGGAAAAAAGGAGGGGTTCAGTTGAAACGGTGCAACTTATGCGAAGAGATGAAAGATTTATGGAAAGAGCAACAATCACTTGCGGAATTCGGCAAAGGATTTCGTTTCATTTATATGTCTGAATCGAAAGACACAATCCCCTTCATGCTGCACACGAAGCAATCCACCCCTTTCACCGCAATGACGAACGGATACAACACGCCCTATTTTAGATTGGAAAAAATTATTGTAGAAACTTGCATTGCGCAATTATCGTTACTCCAACCAGTCGATTTGAAAGGTCACCCTCCTCTTACTGAAGAGCATCTCTATGCGTTTAAAAAAACTTCCGATTTCATCTTCGTAAAACTTTGCAGCTTCAGAGAAATCATCCCGCTATCTCACGAACTTGTAGATCGTCCATTGCCGATTATCGAGTCGAAATCCTAGTATAGGAAAACAAAATCTATCACATGTAAGCTCTTGTCCTTATCACTTCATATGCGCATGAATGTACTAGAGAGAACCGTCAATACGAGTAAAGGGGGATTTTAATGACGATTATAGGCATGCTGCATCATCGGAAGGATCCGGAAACGGTCATGAAAGCATATGCATTTGCATCGGTAGCGCAAGCGGAAGGAGCGACATTTTACTATTTCTCGCCCGGGGAAGTGAACTTTTTGAATCGTACAATCAAGGGACAAGTGTACGAAAAAGGTGAATGGAAATCGAAAGTCATGCCATTTCCTAATGTCATTTACAATGCGGGGAGTCCAGAGAAATTATCGAAGTCGAAAGAGATAATCGATAAATTGAGAAAAGAAATACCTTTTACAACATATTCTATCGGCAATAAATGGAGTGTCAGCCGCCGATTGAAAGAAGCAAAAGATTTTGCTAGCTATTTAATACCTACTGAAGTCGTGAAGAATGCTGATCATTTTTTCAAATTTATAACCGCCTTTGAAAAAGTAGTATTCAAACCGATCGATGGACGGAAAGGAAAAGGGATTTTTTTTATTGTGCAAGAAGGAGGACGTTTCACTGTCAAAGGAGAAGGTACGAACAGGACGTACGGAAAATCACAATTAAATGGATTCATCAAACAGAAATTATCGAAAGAGACATTCATCGTCCAACCGTACATTCAATCGGTGACGAAGACAGGGCAAGTTTTTGACTTCAGACTACATGTTCAAAAAGATGGCAATGGCGAATGGGTCATTACAACAATTTATCCACGGATCGCACCTCAAGGTTCCATTATTGCGAACATCAATAGTGGCGGCTACACGAACTATTTAGATCCTTTTTTGGAGCATGAATTCAAAGACGAGGCATTCAACATTCGAAAGAAACTGGAGTTCTTTTCATTATCGTTAGCAAAGCACTTGGATGAATTGCAAATGGAGAAATTCGGTGAAATGATCGATGAAATAGGAGTCGACGTCGGTATGGATGAACAACGGAAGCTATGGATCTATGAAGTGAACTGGCGTCCGGGCTGTCCACCGGCATTTTATTTGGAGTTGGACGTTGTCAAAAACACAATTAAGTATGCTATGTATTTGGCTAAAAACCAAAAAGCGATCCAGCTGAAAATCAAGGAAGCAAAGCAGAAAAAAGCTGCCAAAGCTATAGAAACGCCAATCATCGCCATTACCGGAAGCGCGGGAAAAACAACGACGAAAGCATTCCTATCATCCATCCTATCAAAGAAATGGAATGTCTTCGAATCGAAAGATTATTGGAATACGACGGAACATACGAAAAAGCATGCTGCAGAGATCAATTCCTCCCATCAGGCAGTTGTCTTAGAATACGGCATGGCCTATCCGGGTGTTATTACCGAGCATTGCCGGATCATCCAGCCCAATATGTCGATAGTGACGAATGTTGGATTGGCGCATGTCGGAAACTTCAACGGAGATCCAAGGGGAGTTGCAAAAGCAAAGTCCGAATTAATTCATGGAATGGATCAATATGGAGTGCTCTGCCTCAATCGTGACAACGACAATTCACGATTTTTGGAAACCCAGAATTTCAAAGGAAAGACTATTACGATCGGTATTCAAAGGCAAGCGGATTATCGTGCATATGATGTCCAATACACGGACCAAGGCATGAGCTTTAAATTGAAGCTTCGCAATGAGGAAGTAGAGTTGTTCATCCCAATTTTCGGTGAACATCATGTGTATAACGCATTATCAGCAATTGCGATAGCGGACCAATTAGGATTTTCACCAATGGAAATTAAAACAGGTCTCATTTTCAAAAAACCGCCACGCCGATTAACAATCTATAATTGCAAAGATAATATTACCATGATTGACGACACCGTCCACTCCCATCCAGAAGGGGTCCGAGCAGCAATCGACGTACTTGTCAATCTTGCGAAACATAGAAAGATCGCCATCATTGGCCAAATGAGGGAACTTGGTGATATACGGGAAAAGGAATATCGGAAACTCGGAGAATATATTAAGCAGCAGGGGATTGATGTGTTAATCACTTACGGTTTCCGTACGGAGGAAATCGGTGCCCAAGCTTTAAAAAGAGGAATGGCTGCAGATAAGATTTTTCATTTCACGGATCGCGAGAAGCTGCATGCCTTGCTGTCAAAACTGATTGAAAAAGATGATACTATCCTTATTAAAGGAGCCAGTAAAACAAATATGTTTGAAACCGTGAAATTCATCGATCAAAACTATAGTTGAACGAAAGAAAGGACTCCGTTTTTGCAGGAGTCCTTTCTTCTATTGTTGTAAGTGAAATTTTATTTGTTCAGCAGCCTTTTTCGCCAATGCTTTTGCAGTTTCCATCGTTCCACCCTTAGCAATTACGTATGCGTATCGGTGACCCATTGACAGTGGCGGCATGAGTTGTGTCCCTTTTTTCGGCTTCACATAAACTTCCACGACACCAGGGGAATTTCTTGCCCTTTTTTTACCAGTCACTTTTTCCAAAATCCCTTTTTGATCGATAATGACATACTGAGTGAATACAAAATATCGATGCTTTTGGATTAATGAAGGTTTTTCTCCTAAATATAATTTTAACGTTTCTTCGACTAAGTCGAAACCGAAAGCAGCTTTCAACATATTGTTCATTGCCCCGCCTGAAATCCTTGGATTGATTTCTATAAGACGCCATCCATTTTCCGTCAATCGCATTTCAACATGCATCGCTCCATTTCGGATGTCAAATTGCTCGACGATGGATTCAAGCACTTTCATAATGCTATCGTTTAATGGCTTCGGCACAATCGCAAATACGCCATACCCAGTTACGATAAAACGCTTGCCATACGTGATTTCCTGTTGAATGACACCTGCAATATGAATTTTCTTTTCATGGACAATTGCTTCTACTAGATATTGATCTCCCTCGACGAATTCCTCTATAATAATCGATTCCAATGGATCCTTTTCTTTCAATTTTCGAATGTGACGCTTCAGCTGCTCCAAGTCGGCAGCTTGTAAAACATCTTTTGACCCCGTTGATGAAGCTGATTTCACTATTAAGGGGAAATCAGGCAAGGTTTCTAATAATGCTGGATCCAACGTCGCGTTAGGGGTTATTGTTATATGTTTAGGTGAATAGGGCAGCCCGCTTAATGAAGCCCTTGTCCCTGCTTTGTTTTCCATAATGTCTACCGCTTTTGAAGATGTACCGTTCGGACAGAACTCCTCACATAGTTTCAAAGCACGACCAACATTCGAATCGACAAAACTGGCGATCGTCATAATCTCATTTCCTTTAGTTTTTAAAGAACGGATCTCTTTTTGCATCGCAGCCAGATTAGTCGTGTCGACGAATATCATTTCATGGACGTCTACATATTCATTTCGTTGCTTAATTTGCTTTTCATTATTTGTAAATAGCACTGTATAATAGCCGAGACGTTCGGCAGCCCTGATTGCTTCTCTACTCGAACCCGATTTATTTGTACCAATAAAGATGATCGTTTTCAACAAGTCCACTCCTTCATATAAGACAACTCTATATAGGTTATGACCGAATAGTTTATGTACATGGTTATACATCTATAGGTCAGTAACTATCGTCGATTTCTTATACGCAGGTTTTTCGTACAGGCTCTTCAATAGGAGGGGCATACAATAGAAAAGGGGGAAGGGAGTGAACTACATGAAACCTCTCACGACAGGATATATCCGCAAAATCATAAGTGGTAAATTGATGCACGGAAGAGATGATCTGCTTATACAACACGGAGCTTACCGATTAAAACAAGTAAGGCATACCCATACGATATTATTTTTGAGTAGAAAAATTGTCAGATGGGAAAGGCTGCAGCCTTTTTATCCGATAGCAATCGTGACAGACCGGGATTTGGAAGTAAGCGGAAGAACCGAGGATGTAACAGTCATTAAAGTTGAAAATCTAGAAGAATCTTATTGGAAGTTCATCAACAACTACCGAGCCTCTATCAATATACCTGTCATCGCCGTAACAGGGACTTCCGGGAAAACGACGACAAAGGAAATGATTCGGCATCTATTATCTTTTAGTCGTAAAGTCGCTCATACAAACAGTACAAATAATTCACGCACCGCACATTTGTCCTATTTGCTCGGAATGGATGACACGACAGAAGCAGCTGTGTTTGAAACGGCGGTCGGCGCACCGGGGGATATTACAAATGCAGCAGCCTATTTGAAACCGACAATCGGGATTATCACAAACATCGGCGAACATCACCTTAATTACTGTAAAACCTTAGAAGGCTATATCGCTGCAAAAGGAGAAATGTGCAACGCCCTACAACCAGATGGAACTCTCATTATTAATGCGGATGATCGAAATACGAAGAAATTAGATTTGAAAAGCTTCAATGGAAAGATTATAACAATCGGCATCCATTCTAAATGCGATTTCAAAGCAAGTGATGTATGCTTTTCATCCGAAGGCATGTATATGACGCTCGAACATCTGCAAAAGAAATACAGAATGCTCGTGCCAGGTCTCGGTGAACACCAGATTTACAATGCACTGGCGGCCATTGCATCAGCCCACCAAATAGGCATGGGGCTTGCCGAAATCGCGGTCCGGATGAGGACTTTTCAGACGCTCAATAAACAATTGCAGCTAGTGGATGGGATTAATGGTGCAACGATCATCGATGATACATGGAGCATTACTACGACTTCATTGCAGGCGGCATTAAATGTGTTGCAGGCAGTAGAACCCTCTAAAAAGAAAATTGCTGTCATTGGAACAATAACCGACCTTGGTTCTTGGGGATATGCGATTCATGAAAGAGCAGGCGAAATTATCGCAGAAAGCAAAATCGATATGCTTCTTACTATTGGTAAGCATGCAAAAATAATGGCAGATACCGTCTCTAAAAAGGGAGTCGCAATGGAAGTCCATTCATTCAATAATCATATTCTCGCATTTGAATTATTAAAAAAAGCGGCAACAGAGGATTCACTTGTGCTCGTTAAGGGTGATATGTTCAGTGAAGCAATTAAAAAACTCTCTACCCTATTAAGAAAAAAGAATATGCGGGCGGATAGGAAAATTGATAGGCCATCTACTTGAATCGATCTATTCGAAAATATTTTAACTACCCGATTTGGGACAAACACCAAGCCGTCTCCTTTCATTTATCAATATAGTAGAAGTAGTTCAAATAGAAAGGAGGGATAGCATTATGGGTATGGAATGTCCTTGTGGTGTAATAGTCAACGCGGTCTCGAGAAGGAATAATGTTCGTTTCAATGGACAAATGGGCACTGTAAAAGGGAATTTGACGTACATGGCGAACGTATGTGCAACGAGACTTGAATCGTCAACATTGTCCTTAGAGTTCGTTGACACTGAAACGATGGGAGGTGTGAACAGCTTCACGTTTAAGGCTAATTCAATCACTTCCGTAGATTGTGACAGAGAAGGTCAAAACTGTGAAGTGACCGTCACCGGAACGGGACTTATTAACGGTGTACAGTTTCCATTCACAGCTGAATTCAGAGACCAAGTCGCCTCGGCGAACGTAGACATCGTACAAAGTTTCGTCATAACTGGTTTCTTCAATCAAAATGGTGCAGCTCCGGTTGCACAAGGTTCAATAATGGCACTCGGCTGCAATGATGATTGATTGATAATCCTTGGACTCCCGATCTCGGTCGGGGGTTCCAGCTCTTTCAGATAAACGTAAAAGGAGGGTAGTCTGTGAAGGGGATTCGGGGTCGTTATGGTCAACAAGAAGTGTTGGAATCAGAATCTAATTTATCAATGCATCTGTTGGAAACAAAGCTATTTTCTGAAGAGGTGTTCTACAGTTTTCTCGCCACTCACAATTACTTCATTATCAAACCGATAATAGGGGCGCAAGAAGTCCTCATTTCAGTAACTGATGCGATTGAATTGAAAACAGGA
This sequence comes from Sporosarcina sp. SAFN-015, assembly GCF_059415085.1. Lineage (NCBI taxonomy): Bacteria > Bacillati > Bacillota > Bacilli > Caryophanales > Caryophanaceae > Sporosarcina > Sporosarcina sp. SAFN-015. The sequence continues at coordinate 53,029 of NZ_JBPFDR010000003.1, read as the reverse complement.
GATCAAGTTTTACGTTTTAGTAACAAAGAGGAAATATACGATTATTTACGCGAACAAGTTTGCATAAAAAAATTTTACATTATTCAAGCTATCCCAATGAATCCTTCCACTCTCTGCCTATGCCGTTTCACCCTTCACAGAAAATCCCCTGAAGCCGTCTGGAAAATCGTCCATAGTACTTCTGTAAATGATAACTGCGTTCAAGATTCACTGTTTTTCAAATGGAAGTTAAATAATTTCTTGCTAAATACAGCAAAACGTTTAGGCGCAGCTTATTCAAGCTGCCAAACAATCGTTGTAGAAATTGCTAAATATGGAGCCGAAAAGTTTTGGCTTACTGATGCAGTTTTACATGAACGCAATAGTAAATGGAGTCAATACCATTCACTTCATCAAAAAAAGTCTTTACGACCATTCTTGCCAGCTACTGAACTATGCACAAAACAGACATTGCTTTTCTATTTGAACACCTACCCAGAGGTGATCATCAAGCCATGTGTAGGGCAACAAGGGAGAGGAATCGTAAAATTATCGATAACAGAAGATATGACTTTCGAGGTGCATGAGAAGCAAAACAAAACATTCAAAGATGATTTTGATCAACTTTACAAATATATATATGAACTATATCTATCAAAAAAAGATTATATTGTTCAACAGCGCATTTCGCTTACAGAAATCAATGGAAATCCATTTGATGTGCGGGTCATCACTCAATTCGATGAAGGCAAATGGATTGTTTCAGGGACGGTTGTGAAAGTGGCGGCGAAAGATTATTTTGTCTCAAACCGGGCAAGTAAATTGCTAACATTAGAAAATGCATTATCCAAAGTGGAAAGTGATATTTCAGTTGAACGATGTGCTAAATGGATTGAAACAGTTTGCAAAAGGGCGTCTAAAAGCCTTTGTAAAAATAATCGAGGACTTTCGATTATCGGATTTGACATTGGAATCGATAGCAAAGGGGCGGTATGGGTGATTGAAGGGAATTATGCTCCTTCTCTATCTATGCTTTACATGTTTGGCAACAATGAAATCCATGAAAAGGTTTCTTACTATATAAGGAAACATAAAAAGAGTGACTGATCGAAATTCAATGGAAGGGAGGAAATGCAATGAAGCCGATAGCTGTCAACGACATCAGGAAAGTACTCGGAGGAAAAATCATTACCGGACCTGTAAATTGGAAAGTGGAAGATGCCATCTATTATAAGCGCCATGATCATACGAAACGAAATTCCCTTCTTTTTGCAAGCAAGGGGGATGAGATTAACTGGGTAGCGATCGATAAAAAAGGCCCTTCCCTTGTCATCACGGATAAGTCCTCAATTGAATTGAAAGACGTGTTGCCAAATACGACAGTCATGCAAGTGACAAGCCTTGTGCAAAGCTATTGGAAGTTCATCGATTACTATCGGAATCTGTTTCACATACCGGTTGTAACGATAACGGGAACTTGTGGGAAAACGACAACAAAAGATATGATCAAACATATGCTCTCTGGCATGTGGAATGTCCATGCATCACTCAGCAGTAAAAACGAACCTAGACGTTCATTTCCATACTTGATGGGAATTGACGAACATACGAAAGCGGCTGTTTTCGAACATGGCCTCGGCAATTCAGGAAATATAAAACACCAATGCATGATTTATCAACCGACAATAGGAATCATTATGAACATCGGTGTACATCATTTGGACGGGTGTGGAAATCTTGAAGGGTATATAAAGGCCAAAGGAGAAATCATCGAAGGCATTAAGGATGGCGGCACACTCATATTAAATGCAGATGACCAGAACAGTAAAAAGTTGAAGATATATGGGTTCCGGGGAAAAATAATTTACTTTGGCCCTGATGAAAAAGCTGATTTCAGGGCTTCCCGAATCGCATATGGGGATGGCGGGATGGACTTCATTCTCCATACGAATGACAAAGAATATAACGCTTTTGTTCCAGGCTACGGTGAGCACCAAGTAAGCAATGCACTTGCGGCGTTCGCTGCGGTTCACGAAATGGGAGTGGATTTAAAAATTGCGATTCAACGGCTGAGAACATATCAAAACATGGGCAGGCATTTGGAATTCTCGAAAGGGAAGAACGGCTGCACTGTCATTGATGATACGTGGACGAATAATCCAACATCAGTGGAAGCTGCACTCAGGGTGATTGATTCGATCGGGAAAGGGAAGAAGGTCATCCTAATATTAGGTGATATCAATAGGCTCGGGAATTTCGAAAAGAAATATCATCGAGAGATCGGAAGCTTAGTTGCCGAACGGAACATCCATACACTCATTACAATCGGTAAGAAGGCAGAGGAAATAGCGAGGCAAGCGATGCGGGACGGTAGTACAGCAAACATAAGGATTTTCGATAAGGTAGAGAAAATCGGAAATCGATTGGATCATTTATTCGATGACGAATCTCTTGTGCTGATCAAAGGGCCAATGTCTAGCCGTGGCATGATTGAATTTGCAAAGTCATTGAAGCGATAAATGAAAAAGAAGCATCTAACGACATAGCGTTATGATGCTTCTTTTCTAATATTAATTTAAAACTCGGCGCGCTTTCACAAAGTTCTGCGTTGCCCATGTGGAAGATAGGCTCTGTTGTACTACTTTGCCAGAAGTGGAAAGGCTTAAAAATTGATTGCCACCAATATAAATGCCTGTCTGGTTTATTTTTGTTCTTTTATTATCTAACGAGAAAAAGAGAAGATCTCCTTTTTGAAGATTAGATTTTGAAACAGCTGTTCCAGCTTGTGCTTGCTGACTTGCCAACTTGCTTTTTAAATCGATTCCTTGCTTAGTATATACATAATACGTAAAGCCGGCACCTGTAAATGTCAAAGTGTTTTCATTGTATCCATAACCGAATTTCGCTTTAGTCTTTAGGCTGTTTGCGAAATTGACGACTTTATCGGCAGCTGATGTTGAAGTCGTGCTTGACGGTTTAGACACAGTTGGCATAGTCGTTGTATTTGACGGTTTGGAAACAGACGGAGTAGAAGCCGTATTGTCCGTGAAGACCCTTTTTGCCGTAATGTATCGATCATTATAGTAGTCTACAAATTCAACCCGGCTAATGACTTTGCCAGTAGTAGGAATGATCAAACGATGATCACCAGCATAAATAGCAACTATCGATGGGATAGTCGAGCCTTTCGAGCTGCCGAAGTAGACAAGATCACCCTTCTTCAAGTTGGAACGGGAAACTGTCGCCCCCTTGGCTTTTAGATCTTTCAAGTTGGACGCATTCAATGTGACACCATTGTTTTTATAGATATAGTTGACGAATCCTGTGCTCGTAAATTTCTTTGTACTTTCATTATTGACAGACCCAATGACCGCTTCATCTTTCATGTCATAAGCGAGTTCAACGATTTTGTCGCCCTTCGTTGCCGGGTTGGCCGACATGAGAGTAGGAAGCACACGTCGTGCACCAATATAGCTCTCTGTATAGTATGGTTTGTCACTTAGGTCAGAAATGATAATATGCTGTTTTGGATCCGCCATATGGATCACTTTATTATCACCGATATACATGGCGACGTGATCTGGAATCTTCGATGCTTTACTACTGAAGAAGAGTAGATCCCCTTTTTGCCATTGTCCTTTTGCAACCGAAGTGCCTTGCTGCATCATGAAGTCTTCATTGTATGTAGCTAGGTCCACGCCATTTTTCTCGAAAATGTACATAAGGAAAGTCGCGCATGAAAACTTATACGGATATGTAGGCTTGTACACCTCCGTGCTGTAAGTAGATTTACCGATCAAGCTTTTAGCTGTCTGAATTAATTGGTCCGCCTTCGCAGCAACTGCTTGCTGGGATGCCTGAGATGTAACCGTAGCTGCAGAGACTACTTCCGGTTGACTGAATGATGGAACTGCCACAGAACTGACAGTGACACATGTGAGTAATGCTGCTGAAAAAAGTTTATGTTTCATAATTTACCTCCGAATAATAGTAATGCCTTACCTGAGATTGATAGTATCACGGAATAAAGAGGGGATATGGAGGGAATATTTGCCTCTTCGAATGTTACAATGCTGGACTACAAGCCAGCATTATATTTATTGGACTTTTTTACAAATAGATTACAGCGTTATAAAGGAAAATAACGGAACAACAATAGCACAAAGCTTAAGGTTAGACGTAAAAAAAGCGGATGGCTGAGCCATCACGCTTTTTCATACGTATAAACAAGTTCATTCAATTTCTGGTTTACAGTTACGTGCAAGTCATGTTCATCGAAAAACCAGTAATCCCTATTTTCAATATAAAAATGAACACCTGCTATTTCTGTCTCGACCGCTACTTCGTCCGGCGACTCTTTCATAATGCCGAGCGAGAAACCATCATGCAGCGGACTAGACCCGCCGTATCTGGCGAAAAACTTAATATAATCACCAGCTTCGGCTTCCATCTCTTCTGTAAACCATTTTAGTGCATCATCCGATAAAACGATTTTCATATTTATCACGCCTTTCGGTTGTTGCTTCCATTGTATTACAACCACTTCACTTTTGGCTCGGTTCCAGCTTTGATCCTAGCAATATTCGCCCTATGCCGATAGAAAATGAAGACACCCATCAGCCCGACGATGATCATTAGATAAATATCTCCTGTCCATACATAGTAGGCAATGCAGTAAATGAATCCAACAACTGCCACGATCATAGACGATAGGGATACCATCTTCGTGAGTTTTAAAGCAAGGAGAAATGTCAGCAGGACGATAATAAAAATTGGCCAATTATATCCGAGCAACACACCACCCGAAGTGGCAACCGCTTTACCGCCTTTGAACTTCGCAAAGATAGGGAACATATGGCCAATCACTGCGCATACACCAAGTAGAAGTGGATGGATTTCTGCCGAACTGAAGTATGGCAAGAGGGGAAGTAGCACGGCAGCAGTTCCTTTTAAAATATCGAGCACAGTAACGATCAGACCTGCTGTTTTTCCTAACACCCTGAAAGTGTTCGTGGCACCGAGATTTCCGCTTCCATGCTGCCGTACATCGGTTCCATAAAACAGTTTACCGACCCATAATGCAGATGGGATTGATCCGAGTAAATAAGCGATTAATATAAGAATGATAATTTCCATGGCGCTCCCCTTTATTATAATGAGTATATATGTGATTTTAGTTTAGCAGAACAGATGAATACCGACAATGGAATGTGTCAAGTAATGTAATAAGCATATTGTCTAGATTTTCCTCATCTCATTGCATTCAGGAGGTTTCTTCTATACAATTAATTGAGCGAGCTTCCTGAAACGTTGATTTGACAAGCTTTACAGGAAGCGATACGATAGTATATAAAGAAAAAGAGAACATTCGTTTGATGGGGGTTGCGATTTGACGAAGAAAGAAGAAATTTACACATATGATGATGATTCGATTCAAGTGCTGGAAGGCCTTGATGCTGTAAGGAAACGCCCGGGAATGTATATCGGTTCTACGGATTCCAGGGGGCTTCATCATCTTGTCTATGAAATCGTCGATAACGCAGTTGACGAAGCGCTTGCTGGATTCGGTTCTGAAATTGACGTTACGATACACAAAGACGGCAGCATCGGTGTACGAGATTATGGACGCGGAATGCCGACCGGAATGCATAAGACGGGAAAACCGACAGTTGAAGTCATTTTGACCGTTCTTCACGCTGGCGGAAAGTTTGGGCAGGGAGGATACAAGACGAGTGGCGGCCTGCATGGTGTTGGTGCATCAGTCGTCAATGCCCTTTCCGAGTGGCTGGAAGTGACGATTTTTCGTGATGGCAAGAAATTTAGACAACGGTTCGAAAATGGCGGAAAACCGGTTACTACATTAGAAGAAATCGGAACGACAAGAGAAAAAGGGACATTGATCCATTTCAAGCCAGATCCAGCGATTTTCTCAACGATCAAATATCAATATGAGTTGTTGTCCGAGCGTTTGCGGGAATCTGCATTCCTATTGAAAGGTTTGAAAATCGACCTAAAAGAAGAAGGCACTGAAAAGCATGATGTTTTTCATTACGAAACCGGCATCGAAGCATTCATCTCCTATTTGAATGAAGAGAAAGATACTCTGCATGATGTTGCGTATCTCGAAGGGACAGCCGAAGGTATTGAAGTAGAATTTGCATTTCAATTCAGCGATGGCTATTCTGAGACAATCCTTTCATTTGTCAATAATGTGCGAACAAAAGATGGCGGAACACATGAAACCGGCGCAAAGACCGCAATGACACGCGTATTCAATGAATACGCGAGGAAAACCGGCATATTGAAGGAAAAAGATAAAAATCTCGATGGTTCAGATATCCGGGAAGGTATATCTGCGATTATTTCTGTCCGAATTCCTGAAGAGATCCTTCAATTCGAAGGACAGACGAAGGGGAAATTGGGGACGAGTGAAGCAAGGACAGCAGCGGATGCAATTATCTCCCAACAGCTGCTCTATTTCTTAGAAGAGAATGCCGAGCTAAGCGGAAATCTGATCCGAAAAGCGATTCGTGCCCAGCAGGCTAGGGAAGCAGCGCGCAAGGCTCGTGAAGATGCGCGTTCCGGAAAGAAACGCCGCAGGTCGGAAACACTTCTTACTGGGAAACTGACGCCTGCACAATCGAGGAACGCTTCAAAAAATGAGCTTTATCTTGTCGAAGGGGATTCTGCCGGTGGTTCAGCTAAACAGGGCCGAGACAGAACGTTCCAAGCGATTTTGCCTTTGCGTGGTAAGGTAATTAATACCGAAAAAGCTAAATTAGAAGATATTATGAAGAACGAAGAGATCAATACGATCATCCATGCGATTGGAGGAGGGGTCGGCGCAGATTTTCAGATCGATGATATCGCTTACGATAAAGTGATCATCATGACCGACGCCGATACCGACGGAGCGCATATCCAAGTACTACTTCTTACGTTCTTCTATCGTTATATGAAGCCGCTAATCGAAGCAGGGAAAGTGTTCATCGCACTTCCTCCGCTTTATAAAGTCTCAAAAGGGACAGGCAAGAAGGAACAAGTCGAGTATGCATGGACCGAAGCCGATCTTGACGATGCTATTAAAAAAATCGGCCGCGGTTATATGCTTCAGCGTTATAAAGGTCTCGGTGAAATGAATGCCGATCAATTATGGGATACGACGATGAATCCTGAAACCCGTACACTCATCCGCGTCACTATAGAGGATGGAGCACAATCGGAAAGACGTGTCACCACACTCATGGGAGACAAGGTTGAGCCTCGTAGAAAATGGATTGAAACGAACGTCGATTTCGGCACCGAGGACCATAATATTTTGGAAAATGAATTTTTACATGTTGAGGGGGATTTTGAATGACTTCAACTGAGCGATACCAGGACTTGCCTTTGGAAGAAGTAATAGGCGACCGTTTTGGACGTTATAGTAAATACATCATTCAGGACAGGGCACTTCCGGACGCTAGGGACGGATTGAAGCCAGTTCAAAGAAGGATTCTTTACGCGATGTTCCATGAAGGGAACACTCACGATAAAGCATTTAGAAAAGCTGCGAAAACAGTCGGGAATGTCATCGGCAACTACCACCCGCATGGTGATACTTCTGTATACGATGCGATGGTGCGGATGAGTCAGGAATGGAAGCTTCGTCATCTGATGATTGAAATGCACGGGAACAACGGTTCGGTGGATGGAGATCCAGCAGCTGCCATGCGTTATACGGAAGCAAGGCTTTCTGCGATTGCAGCGGAAATGCTGCGTGATATCGGTAAAAATACGGTGGAGTTCATTCCAAACTTCGATGATACAGAGCCTGAACCGACCGTATTGCCTTCCCGTTTCCCGAACTTGCTTGTCAACGGGTCAACAGGAATTTCTGCGGGATATGCGACTGATATTCCGCCGCATGCCTTACATGAGGTCATTGATGCGGTACTCATGCGAATGGATAATTCGGATGTATCTGTTGAGGAATTGATGACGGTCTTAAAAGGACCCGATTTTCCTACTGGCGCAATTATCCAAGGGACGGATGGGATCAAAACGGCCTATGAAACAGGAAGAGGCCGATTTGTCATCCGTGCTAAATCGGAAATCGAATCGTTAAAAGCAGGTAAATCACAAATCGTCATTACCGAAATTCCTTACGATGTTAACAAAGCGAATTTAGTAAAGAAAATGGATGAACTCCGTTTAGACCGAAAGCTCGATGGTATTGCAGACGTTCGTGACGAATCCGATCGTACAGGGCTTCGGATTGTCGTAGAACTGAAGAAGGATATGGATGGCAATGCCATTTTGCAATATTTATTAAAAAACACCGATCTTCAGGTGACATATAATTTCAATATGGTAGCGATTTCAAATAGAAGGCCGACTCTTATGTCGCTGCCAATGCTATTGGATGCTTACATCGACCACCAAAAGGATGTCGTTACGAGAAGATCCGAGTATGATATTCAAAAAGCGAAAGACCGGTTGCATATTGTAGAAGGTCTCATGAAAGCTCTATCTATCCTGGATGAAGTGATTAAGACGATTAGAGCATCGAAAGACAAACGCGATGCAAAAAATAATATTATATCGAAATTCGGATTTACAGAAGTGCAAGCGGAAGCGATTGTATCCCTTCAGTTGTACAGATTAACAAATACGGATATTACTGAACTGAAAAAAGAGGATGCAGAGCTTAGGAAGTTGATTGAACAGCTTGACGCCATTCTGAAAAGTGATAAAAAACTTTCTTCGGTCATTAAAAAGGAACTACTTGAAATACGCAAACAGTTCTCCGAACAAAGAAGATCTGTCATTGAAGAGAAGATAGAAAACATTAAAGTGGACCTTGATATCCTCGTACCGAGCGAAGAAGTCGTCGTATCGGTTACAAAAGATGGCTATGTGAAACGCACGAGCATCCGTTCGTATAGCGCGTCAAACGGCACTGGACAAGAGATGAAAGAGTCCGATTACAGTCTGCTAGAAACCGTCATGAATACGCAGCATCACCTTCTATTGTTCACATCGCATGGCAATTACTTGTATCAGCCCGTGCATGAACTCCCTGATATCCGATGGCGTGATCTTGGTCAGCATATATCAAGCATCATCTCATTGGAATCGAATGAGGAAATTATCTCAGCAATCGGTATCGAAAACTTCGATGACGAAACACTCGTTCTCACTGCTGCAGATAATGGAAACGTAAAAGTATCAAAGCTGTCGGACTTCCAAGTGCAACGTTATTCTCGGACGTTTAAGGCGATGAACATGAAAAAAGAAGATCGCCTTGTCGATGTACAGCTCGTATCAGGTGATGAAGATATCATCCTATTCAGCGAGCAGGCATATGGATTACGTTTCTCACTTACGGAATTGTCGGTTACAGGTGTACGGACAGCGGGTGTAAAAGGCATTAATTTAAAAACGAATGATAAGCTTGCATCCATGCTTGTAGTGCGCGACGAAGCAGAATCCATCTTGATAGCCACACAACGCGGCTCAGTCAAGCGGATGGCATTGAAGGAACTTGAGGCAGCAGCAAGGGCACAGCGTGGGGTAGTTGTATTGAAAGAGTTAAAAACGAATCCGCATCGGATTGTCGGCAGTCAATTAGTGAAACCAAGCGATACTACAATCTTATTGACAACTAAAGATGCTAAAATCGCAGTCGAGGCAGGATCGTTGAGGCTCGTCGATCGCTATTCGAATGGCAGTTCACTTGTGGATGAAAGCAAACACGGAAAAGTCATCACAGTCTATAAAGAGGCTGAAACGAAGGAATAACGGAATGCGCCTACTAGCAGAATTAAATCTGCAGTAGGCGTTTTTTCTTGGTCAATTTATAGGTAAAGATTACCGTGACAATTCTACGATTTTACCGTATAATAATTCGAAAGTCGAAATATATAATAAAAATGAATAATGGGGAATGAGTATGTGGAAAAACCGTAACGTTTGGATCATTTTATCAGGTGAAATGATTGCCGGACTCGGGTTATGGACTGGAATCATCGGAAACTTGGAATTTTTACAAGAGAAGATTCCATCGGATTTTGTGAAAGCACTCATATTATCAATCGGTTTATTGGCAGGCATCATTGCTGGTCCAACAGCTGGACGTATTATTGACCAATCGAGGAAAAAGACAGTCTTGATAGTAGCAGGACTTGGAAGGCTTGTCAGCGTTGTATTCATGTTACTCGCTATTGGAACAGGGTCTGTCTGGTGGATGGTAGCATTCATCATTTCAATTCAATTGTCCGCAACTTTCTATTTCCCTGCACTGCAGTCGGCAATCCCGCTTGTCGTAAAGGATGACGATCTATTGACGATGAATGGATTGCATATGAATGTAGCAACGGTTGCTCGGGTCGTCGGTACAGCCCTGGCAGGGGTCATGCTCGTATACTGGTCATTGGCTTCGTTGTATTGGGTGTCAATGATTGCCTATGCAGCTCTTTTGGGCTTCACGATGATGCTCAAAATCGATGAAGGGGAGGGGAGTGCAAGTTCCCGGAGAAAAGACGGTGAAAAAGGTGGATTCATGGAAGTTTTTCCAGTCTTAAAAGCATATCCTGCTGTTGGTATGACGCTAATTATGACAATGATTCCATTATTATTTCTCGGTTCATTCAATCTGATCGTTATTAATATAAGTGAAATACAAGACTCTTCGTCGATTAAAGGATTAATTTATACGGCTGAAGGAATTGCCTTCATGGTCGGTTCCTTTGCAGTAAAATTCATTACTCGAAAATGGAAGACGACGGTTATTTTATTTTTCTTTGCTTCGATGGTAGCAATTGCTGAATTCATGCTATTTTTTGCTGCTAACATCGTTTTGACACTGAGCGCATTTGCTGTATTAGGCTTTGCATTAGGATGTTTTTTCCCGACAGCAATGGTCATTTTTCAGAAACAAATGCCAAAAGCATACCATGGACGATTTTTCTCGTTCCGTAATATGTTAGAAAGGGTCATGTTCCAATTCGTATTGTTGAGCGCTGGGGTATTTTTGGATATTGTCGGATTACAAGTGATGGTTATTATTTTCGGTCTAATTAGTCTCAGCATGACTTTGTTATTTTTTATTCAAATGAAACGAAGAAATATCGTATTGGAACAAACGAAAATAGAACCTGCAGCCGAAATCATTTGATGATTCGCTGCAGGTTTATTTATGATCAAAAAAAATCGGTTTCGTCTCAATGTTATGAGTATACTTTAATGTGATATTTAACTTCCACTAATATATATTATGGCCACGGCACTGAGTTAAGTATTTAATCATACCTCTATTCTGTACCTATGACCTTTATTTTTACTTTTTTCTACATCAATGAATTGTGCGCTGTATTCGATTACATCGTTTATATAAAGTTTGTTTTCCTTTGCCAACTCTTTTATTTCTTCGAAAAGCTCTTTATCGTAAGTTGTCTTATAATGTTCACGGTCCTTTGGTCGCTGCTTTTTATCAAATAAGATCCCATCATTACTTGATAATAAGTTGATAAAACCGCTTTCCAATAAATAATTGATATGCGTGTCATGACTTTCCGCTAAATTGTTTAATTCATTTATCAATGCTTTACTTATCGTAGTTCTGAATTCAATTCGAGTTGTATCAATAGTTTGTTGTAATTTACCGTTAACTAATTTCCACATTTGTTTCACTCCAATTCTAAAATGGCTTGTTCAAATTCAGCTGTGTATTGATGCTTAATCATTCTTACTTTTTTGTTCTTGTTATACAGATCACCAGCTCCATCATAAATGATATCAGCTAGTTTAGGAAGGTCTTGTTTTCCTTTTACCCAGACCCGGTAAATGGTTTTCTTAGATTGTGTAACCTCTGAAGTTATTTCCGTTCGCAAATTCCATTTTTGAAATACAGTAAAAAGTCCACCTGCAAACAATTCGCTCGCTGTAGTTATATTCATAACATATCCTCGATTTTGCACCCATCCATCTCCGTCTATAACACCTCTTATAAATGCAGGCATGAACTGATCTGGCACGTCAGGAAAAGGTACATTATGTGATTTATTCGGTGTTACACCAAGCCGCTCTAGATCCTCCTTAATGGTTTTTGAATTTATTATCAACATCGGTGTTGTTCTCGTGCCGCTTGGTTGAGCAATCGTCGGATTCGCATCCATTAGTTTTGCTACTTTCATCAATATCGTCTCATCTTTTTGCGATAAGCATATAGAATGTACTTTGCTATTCACATGGCCATCTGTAATAAATAATCCCAATACCCAAGCCATCTCATGAGACCATGTTTTAAAGAAATCTTCGTTCACTTTATGAATGCGCCGACGTCCTATAGGACGCAATTCGACTCCATGCTTTATCAATACATTACGAATTCCACGATCTGACAACCCAATAATAGTGCAAAGTTTTTCATACGACAACCCGCTTTTATAAAGTTCAATGATTTTTTCGTCTGTCATACCCGGATTACGCGCCATCCCACCCACTCCTCCTTTTATGCTGTCTATACCCATTAGACAAACTTATGTTCCTATTTTCAACTAATTAACTGAATGTTATTTCAACTAAAAAAACCACTCGCTTTTGCAAGTGGTCTCTCAACTATTCATCTTTTCACATATTGTACTCTGTCAGTCGCTTGAAGTTCTTCCAATGTAGATGCGCCTACGCCGAACATAGCCATGCGCAGCTCTAATTCTTTCGTTTCCATAACTCTCATGACATCTTCTGGAGTTTGTGTCGCTTCTTTCAAGATTGATCTCCCAAAACCGACAATATTAGCACCTAATGCTATTGTTTTTGCAGCGTCCAGGCCAGTCGACATGCCGCCACTTGCAACGACCGACTGCCCGCCGATCTTCTCACGTACAGAAACGACACAATCCACTGTCGGTGTGCCCCAAACGCTAAACGTTTCAGCTGCAGTCTGTTTAACAGGATCGGTCGACCGGTATTTTTCCACTTGACTCCAAGATGTTCCGCCTGCGCCTGCTACGTCTATGAAAGACACACCGACGTCACACAGCTTTTTAGCAGTAGCCCCGTCGATTCCCCAACCGACTTCCTTTACACCGACTGGAACTTCCAATTCTTTTGATAGAGCCTCGATTTTCATTAATAAATCCTTGAAATTCAAATCTCCATTCGGTTGAATAACTTCCTGAAGGCTGTTTAAGTGAAGTACCAATGCATTAGCATCAGTCATTTCAATAATTTGCCGGCATTGATCAATGCCAAATCCGTAATTCAATTGAACCGCGCCTAAATTGGCGATAATCGGAACGGACGGCGCGTATTGTCTCACTTGGAATGAAGCTCTATGCTCCTCGCTTTCGATCAATGCACGCATAGATCCTAATGCTAATATCCACCCTTTTTCTTCAGCGGCAAGCGCCAAATTACGGTTGATCGTTTCGGCAAAAGCAGCTCCGCCAGTCATGGAGCTTATCATGAATGGTGTTGGTCGTACTTGTTCAATAAAGGTACTTTCAATGGAAATTTCATTAAAGTTAATTTCAGGTAAAGCGTTATGAGTGAAGTGAACCCTTTCCAGTCCAGTTGTAATATGGTTTCCCGTCACTTTTTCGTTGAGCGTGATTTCAATATGCTCTGCTTTCCGTTGATGGATAGACCCAGTCATTAGCAAACAATCCCTCTTCCCTAGCACGAAGATATCCATTGAGTTTACATCCTCGTTTAACGCTTTTCTTTACATTTCATTATAGGTTACCTACCTTGTAATTTCAGCTATTAGGATTATTTTATTTGGCAACCATTTAAAAAGTATGTTAAGTTTGAGTCGGTCAAATCAAAACGACACTTCGGGGCAAGGTGAAATTCCTTACCGGCGGTGATCAAGCGCAATGCTTGTCAGTCCGTGACCCGTTCTTCCATACGGAAGACGGTGGAGCTGGTGTAAATCCGGCACCGACAGTGAAAGTCTGGATGGGAGAAGCTGCTCGAGTTTGATGACTATGCCCAAATGAAATATCCGCCCTTTCAAATATTAGAAAGGGGGAATTCGATGGACCACGCCGATTATATGAAGTTAGCTTTAGATCTTGCGAAGCTTGCAGACGGTTATACGTCACCGAATCCAATCGTCGGTGCTGTTTGTGTGAAAAACGGCCAGATTGTAGGGACAGGTGCGCATATGGAAGCTGGAACACCTCATGCTGAAGTGCATGCCCTCCGTATGGCCGGTTCGAATGCAGTCGGTGCAGATCTTTATGTCACTTTAGAACCTTGTGCGCATGTCGGAAAGACGCCTGCGTGCACAGAGACAATCATTGCCAGCGGCATTCGCCGTGTTTTCATTGCATCCACAGATCCGAATCCTTCCGTAAATGGAAAAGGGATTAGGCTTCTTCGGAATGCCGAAATTGAAGTGATCACGGATGTTTGTAAAGAAGAGGCGGATTTTAGCAACCGGGCATTTTTTCATTTTATTCAACACAAAAAACCCTACGTCACTTTAAAGGCAGCCGCCACTCTCGATGGCCGCCTTGCAACGCAAAACGGGAACAGCAAATGGATCACGTCTGAAAGTTCGAGGCTAGATGTCCATACCCTCCGCCATACCCATGATGCAATTTTAGTAGGTGTTAACACAATTCTTCAAGATAATCCTTTCCTCACCACCCGTTTGCCCCATGGTGGAAAGAACCCAACACGTATTATTTTAGATAGGCATCTACGGACGCCTGAAACCGCAAATGTAATTCAGGACCAAGCTGCCGAAACGATTATTTTTACACTTGAATCGAATCGTTCGCGTACCTTTACCGATTTCCCATTCGTTCATGTGGAACTGATATCGGAACAAGTTAACTTTTTGGATGAAGTTCTCACTCGACTTGCTGCACGAGGAATCATGACACTATTAGTGGAAGGCGGAAGCAAGGTCCATTCCAGTTTCATTCAAGCGCGTCTTGTAAATGAGCTGTATTTATATATGGCTCCAAAGTTGATAGGTAACGGCCCTTCCCTTTTCATGGATGAGAGCAGAACAACGATTGCGGAATCAGAACCGCTGCGTATACTTGACGTAAAGCAAATTGGAGAAGATATCCGTCTTCATGCACTTTTTCAGAATGGAGGTGCAAGCTGATTGTTTACTGGAATTGTTGAGGAAGTTGGAACCATTCATGCGATTAAGAAAGGTTCTTCATCGATGCAATTACTAATTACCTGCGGTCTTGTGCTCTCTGACGTAACAAAGGGAGATAGTATTTCCGTCAATGGTGTTTGTTTAACCGTCTCAGAATTTTCAACAACACAATTTGCAGCGGACGTAATGCCCGAAACTTTCAAGGCAACGACCCTTTTCACGTTGAAGTCCGGAAGTCAAGTGAATTTGGAACGTGCGATGGCAGCGAACGGCCGTTTCGGCGGCCATTTTGTTACAGGCCATGTTGATTGCATAGGAGAAATTATTGCAGTCAGATATGTCGAAAACGCCATCTATATGGACATTCAAATCGATTCCGCGTTCCAATCACATCTTGTTCCGAAAGGTTCTATAACGGTAGATGGTACTTCTTTGACTGTTTTCGATGTCTCAGAACAAGGGTTTACAATATCCCTCATTCCGGTCACCCAAGCTGATTCCGTACTCGGACAGAAGCGTGTCGGCGACTATGTCAATGTGGAATGCGATATCCTTGCGAAATATTTGGAGCGGATCGTCTCTAGGAAAGAAACTAAACCGCCAGGCGGCTTGACAATGGATGTACTTGCCAAAAGCGGATTTTTGGAATAAGAGGTGTAATAGATGTTTAGTACGGTTGAACAAGCAATAGATGAATTGAAAAAAGGTAAAGCAATTATCGTCGTTGATGACGAAAGCCGTGAAAATGAAGGCGATTTTGTAGCACTCGCTGACTTCGCAACCCCTGCTATGATTAATTTCATGGCTACTGAAGGACGGGGCTTAATATGTGTACCGATTGAACAACAGCTGGCAGACCATCTTGGACTAGCCCCGATGGCCACTACGAATACCGATGTCCACGGAACTGCTTTCACAGTAAGCATTGATCATGCGTCTAGCCACACGGGGATATCCGCATTTGAACGATCAGAAACGATATTGAAAATGCTTCATCCCGACTCGACTTTTTCTGATTTCAAAAGACCTGGTCATATCTTCCCGTTAGTCGCAAAAGCAAACGGCGTATTGGAACGGCCGGGACATACGGAAGCTGCGGTTGATCTCGCCCGTCTAGCCGGTGCATCTAAAGCCGGCGTCATTTGCGAAATTATGAACGAGGATGGGACGATGGCGCGTGTTGGCGATCTTATGGAAATTGCTAGGAAGCATGGACTTGTCATCTTGACGATCGAACAATTGATTGCATACCGTAAGCAGAATGAAAAACTCGTTGAAAGGGTTGTCGATATTCACTTGCCTACGAAATATGGCGAATTCACCGCAATTACCTATGTAGAAAAGCTGACGGGCCGTGAACATATCGCTTTTGTAAAAGGCCAAATGAATGAAACCGAGGCGACAGTTGCTCCACTCGTCAGAATCCATTCCGAATGCCTGACGGGTGATGTATTCGGTTCCTGTCGGTGCGACTGCGGTCCACAACTGCATGCGGCACTTGCCCAAATTGAAGAGGCCGGGAAAGGAATCCTAGTTTATATGCGTCAGGAAGGGCGCGGAATTGGCCTAGTCAATAAAATGAAAGCATATAAGCTGCAAGAACAAGGATATGACACAGTCGAGGCGAATGCCCGCTTAGGCTTCGAAGACGACTTACGGGAATATTTCATAAGCGCCCAAATTCTAGACGATCTCGGCTGCAGTCGAATTCAATTGTTGACGAACAATCCGCGAAAAATCGAAGGGCTTTCAGAACATGGGATAACGATTGAAAATCGGATCCCTATCGAATTGCCTGTCATAGATGGCAACCGGTTCTATATGGAGACTAAAAAGACGAAATTAGGACATCTATTGCATAATTGAGGAGGAAAAACCAATGACTTTGACATATGAAGGAAATTTAATCGGAACAGGACTTAAAATTGGAATCGTCGTCTCTCGTTTCAATGAATTTATTACAGGAAAGCTTCTTGGTGGAGCGGAAGATGCATTGCGCCGCCACGGTGTAGAAGCAAATGATATTGAAATCGCTTGGGTGCCTGGGGCTTTCGAAATCCCGCTCATCGCGAAACGAATGGCAGCTTCAAAGAAATATGATGCGGTCATTACATTAGGTACCGTCATAAGAGGGTCTACTCCCCACTTCGATTACGTCTGCAATGAAGTGGCTAAAGGAGTTGCCGCTCTTAATATGACAGAAGGAGTGCCTGTCATTTTTGGCGTATTGACGACCGATTCAATCGAACAAGCTGTTGAGCGTGCTGGTACGAAAGCTGGCAATAAAGGATGGGACGCAGGAGTATCAGCCATCGAGATGGCGAACCTCATTAAGCAGTTTTAAATGGAAAAAGCAAGTCCCCCGATTTTGTTGGGACTTGCTTTTTTTTAATCAGACACCCATTTTCCGACTCGATTGTGTGACTTTCTTTGCCTGTTGGCTTTTCATTTTTGGTGTTTGTTGAATTGGATTTCCTTTGGTCTTTGTCGACTGGGACTTATTCTTCTTTGCTTCAAGCTGCTGTTTAATTGCGTCTTTTAAGCTAATTTTCGCTTTTTCCCCTGTTTGCTCGTTCGATTCCATTTTCGTCAACTCCCTTCAGATGCTATCGGTTAGTAAATTTTAGCATTCCCTTTCAATAGTGTCCATATAGAAAATAAACAGAACGATAAAACTATCTTACAATCTTTCTCTCCTTTTTTCGCAAGGACAGCCAAATGACTGTAAATAGTATAAACGCCACAGCTTCCAACGATAAAATATACCAAGGATAAGGACCGAGAAAATCAAGCAGGCTGCCATTCTGAGGTTTCATTCGCAGAAACATATAGTTCCCGTCAAACAGCCAGTTTACCGTTAGAATTATCGGCAAAATCGCATTGATGATCAACATTGTTTTCAATACGCCTTTAAATGTAGGCTCGTAACCTCTTACCCAAACAAAATAAAGTCCCGTTAAAATGATGCCGGCGTGTGTATAGAAAAAGTGGAAAAAGCGGAAATGCGGAAAATCCATATCAAGAACAGGCGTCGCTAATGCTTGTAGAGCGCCGCCAATTCCGGCAAAAATGACGAAATCGATTAAATGTCGATTCCCTGTCAATAGTAGTATGATCGAGACAAACAAAGAGATGCTGCATAACTCGAGTGGAAGTGCATCATCTAGTCCCCATCGCCCCGTCGAAATGAGCCAAATATGATAACCAATATCCATTGCCAATAAAGAAAGCGCAAAAAATCGCTCCAACATCTTCAATCTCGCAACATTCTCTTGTAAATTCCTTCGTTGCCAGTAAAGCGTGATAACAAGAAATGCAATTACAATTAGAACCGACAGATGCACTGTAGAAAACATAATAAATTGATGATCCATTCCTCCACCCAAAGTCATCCCCCATTCACGTTCGGCATGTACCATACATTATAGCATCGCTAGCTACTAGTAAGAAGAACGGTTTGTTTAACCTCGTTCCTATTCACACATACTATGATCAACCAGAATGAAAGGGGAATAAAAGGATGGTACAACAAAATACGGAGCAATCGTCACTACAACAGATGATCGAGCAACAATTCCACACGGAGAAAAAGCAGATCCTCCAAAAACTGAATAAAGCATCTCAGACGATACAACAGATGAGCACTTTGTTCGATTCACAGTCGGTTCAGCAAGCACAACAGCAACTTCAGCAAGCCTCACAGCTGTTGAATCAGTTGCAAGGGCAAGCGGCGACTCAATCACCTTCCACCGTCCAGCAACAGCTCGAGCAAGTTCGTAAACAGATTGACCAAGCCGCCCAAACTTTGCAGTTAATTGAAACGTTGAACGTTGGCAATAAAAGCTTTAAAAAATAGAACAGAACCCTTGGCTTACATTCCAAGGGTTCTTTTTTACTGCACGTGATCTTCCAGCTGATTGGAATCTGCCAGCTTATTTGCAGCGATGACAGAACTGATTGCATCTTTTATTTCCTGATAACCGGTGCACCTGCAAAGGTTTGACTGCAGCCATTCTTCAACCCGTTCATCATCAGCATCGGGATGTTCCGTCACTAACGCATGTCCATTGACAATAAAGCCAGGTGTACAATATCCGCATTGGATCGCCCAATTATCAACAAAAGCCTTCCTCACCGGTGAATGTGTCAAACCTTCTATTGTCGTTATTCCACTGTTCAATGTTTCAATCGTCAATACGAGGCATGAATGCATAGGCTTCCCGTCAACCAATACTGTACATGCCCCGCAATCCCCATTTCCGCAAGCTTGCTTTGCACCTGTCAATCCGAGCTGTTCGCGCAATGTGCAAAGCAATGTATCAGCAGACCTTATCATGACATCAGTGGAAGATCCGTTGACTAGCAATGGAACTACCGTATATTTACTCGTATTCGTGCTGATCATCCGTTCCCCTCCCAAGCAGTATCCATTTCTGTTAACAGTTTCTCCAAGATAAAACGACGGAAGTCTTTTGAAGCAATGAAATCATCCGTAATGTTTGTTGGCAGCTTGGCGATCGCCTTCTCAACTCGTTGTTCATCGCCGATTGTCGCATCGTTCAAAACTCCTTCAACTACTGCGGATCGGAACGGGTGTTCATGTAAGCCGCTGAAGGCAATTCGAATACGGTTTTCTTTCCGTAACGCAGCCAAACTGACAATTGGATATCCGACATTCGATGATCGAGTCCGTTTCAAATGGACGAACGGCAGCTCAAGATTCTTGGAAGACACTTTTATTTGCGTTAAAAACTGGCCTTCTACCAACTCAGAAGCAGCAAGGTTGTCTACCGACATGACATCCGTTCCTTTTGGACCATTGATGATAGCTAGAGCATCCGTTACGAGTAAAGGCAAAATCCCTTCCCGGTATCCGAGTTTGCTCATGAGATTACCACCGATTGTAATTTTATTTCTCGAAGTATGATCGGCGATCGTACGTACCGTTTTTCGAAGCAACGGAAATAGATTTGATTCCACCAATCGGTTCAATGTTACAGCGGCTCCAATGACTAGTTCTTCTCCTTGCATTTCAAGCACATTGCACTCTGGAATCCCTTTCAGGTCGATGACTGTATCAACAGTCAATTTTCCGCCCCGAGCAAAGGTGATCACTTCGGTTCCCCCTGATAAATAAACGACTTTCTTGCCTAATTTCCATTCGTTTGAATAGATTTTTAATGCCTCTTCCACTGATTCAGGTTTATAATAATCAAAATTAAACGGAATCATTAGTTGCTCTCCTCGTCCTCCAAATGAGTTCGGGTGTCAATGGCAGTTGAGTCAGCTCTGCATTTGTTGCCAATGAAAGGCTATTGGCCAATGCCGCTGCAGCACCGATCACCCCATATTCACCGATTCCCCTCGCGCCGTACGGACCGTCTTTTGCAGGCGTTTCGATGAATTCCACAATATATTCGCCAGGCTGCTCACCGAATCTCATTAACTGATATGTCCGCAAGTCTGGATTTTGAATAACGCCTTGATCGTTGAATTCGAATGATTCTCCGCTTGCGATGCTAAGTCCAAGGAAAATTCCTCCTCGCATCTGTTGAGTCGCGGTCATTGGATTGATGATCGTGCCGCCATCCATCACTGTTACAGCCTTCACGATTTTATACGTGTATTTGCTTTCATCCCATTCAATTTCAACCGCTTGTGCGCCGACAGACCACCATGGACCGGGGTCTCCAAAGCCGGTATCTTTATCCATCGGGGTCAAATGCCTTTGCACATGAACGCCGACTCCAATAATTTGTCCGCCGACAGTATGGCCGTTCGGATATTTATAGCCAAGCGCAATGGTTTTGATAGTAATGCCGAAGTCCGGTTTTGCTTTTACGTAAACCCGCCCATTTCCAACGTCCAGATCTTCTTCGGAACATTGCAAAGCGACAGCACCGATTCTCTTTAATTGCCGAATGGCGTCGTCCGCCGCCGCCAACACGGCATTTCCTGCTAAAAACGTCGTGCTGCTTGCAACGGTTCGCCATTGATGCGGAGTGTATTGCGTATTCACTTCCATTGTGACGTGAATATCAGAAACATTCATTTTCAATCGTTCTGCAGCAAGTTGGGCCAAAATCGTCTTCGTCCCTTGTCCGAGTTCAACAGCTGCACAACTCAAGTTCACCGTGCCATCCGCTTCAAACTTCAGCAGTACACCAGCTTGTGCGTTTGTCGATGTCGTGGATGTCTTCCAGAACAACGCCACACCTTTCGCTCGAACTACTCCGTCTTCACCTACCGGCTGCTTTCCATCCCAGCCGATCAGCTCCTTCACCCGCTTCATGCATTTCGCTGCATCACCAATATTGTTGGCATTCAGCACGGACTGCGTCGGTGTCGTATGACCTGGTTTAATAACATTCAGCAATCTGAATTCGATGGGATCCATCTTCAATTTTTCGGCAAAGCGATCCATTGTCCGTTCGATTGCGAAAGTCAGTTCAGGATGACCGTAACCCCTGAACGAAGTGGCATATGGATGATTCGTGTACATGCAATAAGAATCACACCAGACGTTTGGAATGTGATAAGGACCTGTACAATCCAGGGCGGCAGCGCGCGTTATGCCTGCAGCTTGGTCTGAATAAGCACCAGCTTCAATTAGAAAGGTGTATTGCCCTGCAATGAGTTTCCCTTCTTCATTCACGCCTAGTTTGACCGTAGCATTAAACCCGATATGACAAGGAGCTGTCATCATATCTTCTTCTCGCTCGAACTGCAGTTTGACGAGTTTTCCGCCTACCGCACTGGATGCCAAGTATGCAAGAGGCTCCAGTTGCACCGCTCCCTTTCCACCGAAAGCCCCTCCTAGCATCGGAATATGGACGATGATTTTGCCGACATCTATATTAAAGAACTGATTGAAGATCTTTTTGATCGTAAATGGCGATTGGCTCGTTGAGTGAACGATGACTCGCCCATCCGGATTGATTTCAACAGTAGCGGTTCTCGTCTCCATCGCCGCGTGGTCTGACAAATTGAAGGAATATGTAGCGGAAAATGTATCTTTGCATGTTGCCCATGCTTTTCCGAATTCCCCTTTTCTAATTTTTATATGGCTTGCAATATTCGTCCCGGGTACAGGATAGACATTATCAATGATCTTCGTATATTGGCCAGATTGTTCGTGAATCAACGGTGCATCATTCTGAAATGCCTGTTCGACTGAATTGACGATTGGGAGTGACTCATACTCGACAATTATTTTGGCCGCCGCCTGCTTTGCCTGGTACGGATGGTCAGCAACGACGACAGCGATTGGCTCTCCGAAATAACGAACTTTCTCGAAGGCGATCGGCGGTCGATCGGCGAGTATCGGGCCTATCGGAAAAGGATATGTCTCACCCGTGACGATGGCTTGTACGCCCGGAACTTTCCACGCCTCGCTCGTATCTATCGATTTGATGCGTGCATGTGCTTCTGTGCTCGTCGCTACCTTAGCATGCAACATTCCACTTGAAAATGTATCAGCTAAGTATTTCACATTTCCGGTGGATTTCTCGATTACGTCGATACGTTGCTCTGCAAATCCGACTGTCGTTCGATTTCCAAACTGCAAGATCTTGTCCTCCCTTACTTATTCAACCTATTTTATCCAAACTGTTAAATAGGTTAGCCACTTCGCCCGGCTTTTATAAGGACAGTCGAATAAATAGACCGCCAATTGATGACACTGAGCCTATTGAATGCCATGTAGAGGTGATGAAAATGGGAACGATTCCACAATTAATAGGTAAATATGTTGAATGCGGGCAGGCGGCAGTCCTTGCGACGGTCATCCATGTAGAAGGATCTGCTTACAGGAAGGAAGGTGCATGGATGTTCATTCTCGAGGACGGCAGTAGAATCGGTTTGCTCAGCGGCGGATGTCTTGAGCATGATCTCCACTCCCGGGCGAAGGAGATGTTCCATACGGGAGACGTGAATATTTGTGACTTTGATTTGCGTGCGGAGGATGATTTAGGTTGGGGGCGAGGTGCTGGATGCAACGGCATCGTGACAGTAATGCTGCGTGCCGTCGATGCTCGGTTCAAAGAGTCTCTCCAATTCTTATATGAACAACTTCAACAAGGAGAACCTGTACAGTTCCTGCAGTGTTTGGAAAATGGATTTGATTACTGTTTCGCCAGCAGATCCGAGAACGACGGACCTTTGAAGAAGGTACTTCCGATTGTTGACAAACAGCCTACTCAGCACACGGCTGGCCGTAAATGGATTCAAGACGAGTCTATCTATCAACAATGGATTTGGCCGGCGCCTTCTGTTTATTTATTTGGGGCAGGGGCCGATGCTCGCCCGTTTGCCAAATTAGCTTCTTCTGTCGGATATACCGTACATATATGCGATTGGCGTGAAGCGCTGTGTACGAGTGAATATTTTCCAACCGCATCGTCTTTCCAGATTGGACCTATAAATGAAATAGTTAGCCGTCTAACGTTTAACGGGTTTGATTCAGTCGTTATCATGACGCACGATTTCCAAGCAGATCAACAAATCCTTCATGCTTTAAAAAATAAGTCGTTATTATATGTCGGTTTATTAGGCTCGAAAAACAGAACAAAGCGTTTATTAGGACATTCGATTCCTGATTGGCTTCATTCTCCCATCGGCCTGCCAATCGGTGCAGACGGGCCTGAAGAGATTGCGGTCAGCGTTATTGCCGAAATGATTGCCGTCCGGAAAGGAAAAGCGATATGTCCATCATTGGCATCTATTTAGCTGCCGGAAAAAGTCGGCGGATGGGCACGAATAAATTATCGCTTGCGGTTGGAAAAATGGCGTTAGGCAGCTTGGCACTCGACACCGCAATACAATCTTCATTAGATAGCATCTGTATCATCGTCAATAAAGATGATGATTTAACTTGGATTTCCGAACGGTTGAAGTCGCATGAAAAGTGCAAAGTCATCACGTGTGCAGATGCAGACATAGGACAGTCCGCTTCTCTTCGTTGCGGCATTGAGTATGCAATGGAAGCCGGCGCTTCAGCAATCGTCGTCCTCTTGGCGGATCAGCCGTTTATTACAATTCAGATGATCGATGAAATCGTTGCGTGCTGGAAAGAGCATCCGAATAGTAAATATATCGCCACTTCTCATGACGGAATGATGAAACCTCCTATTCTCTTTACTCGAGACCTTTTCCCTGTTCTTTTAGGAGTCCATGGCGACCAAGGTGCAAGGGAGATTTTACGGAGAGCGTCAGTTGTTGCAGGAAAACAGTTGCCGTGTCATGATCCAAGGCTCGTATTTGATGTAGATGATGCAAAAGATTACGCTGTTTTGCTCTCCCAATTGGAATAAAACGAAAAACAAAATACCCTGTGCTCTTTAGAGAGTGACAGGGCATTTCGCATTATTTTTCATCAATAATCTTTCCACGGTCGAGAAATAAAATTCGGTCCCCAAGTTTTTCGGCTTCCTCAACATCATGCGTCACGATAATGAACGGGATTTTCCATATATCATGCAAGCGGATCAGTTCATCTTGACACTCAATGCGCGTCTGTTTGTCCAAAGCGGAGAGAGGCTCGTCCAGCAATAGAATGGATGGTTCTGTTGCCAATGCACGCGCAAGGGCAACCCGTTGTTTTTCACCGCCGGAAATTTGGTGGGGGTATTTTCGCAATAGTGGTTGGATACCAAGCACTTGCAGAAGCTCGTCGAGGACGACTGAATGTCCTTCTTCCTTTCGTTTCATACCGTATCGAATATTGTTCTCAACTGTCATATGAGGGAACAGAGCGTAGTCCTGAAATAATAGCCCGACATTTCGAGCTTGAACTGGCAAGTAGTTGTTTGGGCTTTCAAAAAATGGTTTACTCCCTAATTTGATCGATCCTTCATTTGGCTTTGTCAGTCCGGCGATTGAATGCAAAATGGTTGTTTTTCCGGATCCGGATGGGCCGAACAGAACGAGAATTTCATTACCTACCGAAAAATCAACTTCCAAGTCATAATGGGATAACCGTATAGTAATATTCACTTCCAGCATTCAATCACCTGTTTCGATTTTGGTCTGTATAACGTCTCATGTTTCGTCGACTCCACCAATTCAGCCACATAATTGTGCTGAATCCTAAAGCGACAATGATGATGACCCAGAACGTCGCTTTTTCCATCTGCCCTGCTTCGACTGCGAAATAGATGGCCATCGGAATCGTATCAGTCTTTCCAGGTATATAACCAGCAATCATAAGAGTGGCACCGAATTCTCCAAGTCCCCTCGCAAATGATAAGACGAGACCCGCAAGAAGGCCTGGCCATGCAAGTGGGAATGCAATCGTCCAAAACACGCGCCATTCTGAAGCTCCCAGTGTTCGGGCGGCATTTTCGAGACGATTGTCCAAATTGTCAAATGCAGCTGCCGCGCTTTGGTACATAAGCGGAAATGAAACGACGATGGATGCAATGATGGCACCGAGCCATGTGAAGACGATTTGTACGTCAAACCATTCCAATAGCCATTTGCCGATCCAGCCATGCTTTCCAAATAATATAAGAAGGGCGAATCCGACTACGGTTGGTGGCAGTACGAGAGGAAGCATAAAAACAGACTCGATGACCGTTTTGCCGAAGAAATGTTTTTTTGCAAATAGCCGTGCGAAAAATACCCCTGCAATGAAGACGAACGTCGTCGATATGGCAGCGACCTTTAAAGATAGCAGTAAAGGTGAATAATCGATATCTGTCACGTTTTCCCCTCTTTCATCACTTGAATCCGTATTTCTGAAGTATTTCTCTTCCCTCTTTACTCGTTAAAAAATTGAGGAAATCCTGTGCCTTTTCCTCATGCTTCGTGTCTTTCACGACCGCTCCCGGATAAACGACGGGAGTATGCGATGACGATTCGGCTTCTGCTACAACGCTCACTTTATCAGATACAAAAGCATCCGTCGAATACACAATTCCGTACTCCGCATTTCCCATTTCAACATGTGTCAACACTTGACGAACATCCGAGCCCATAACGAGCTTATTTTGCAATGGCTGCCATAAATGGAAATGCTCCAAAATTTCTTTTGCATATCTACCAGCCGGAACGGAGTCCGCTTCACCGATTGAAAGGTGGTCGAACGTAATGGAATTTAGTTGTTCAAATGAAGAAACTGGATCCTTCAAAGACTTATTCGCAATAAGAACAATGGAGTTTTCAGTGAAATCTACAATAGATGACTCGATTACTAGCCCTTCCCCTTTCATTTTATCCATGTCCTCTTCACTTGCCGATAAAAATATATCGGCAGGTGCGCCTTGTTCAATTTGTGTTGCAAGCTTTCTAGAACTTCCGAAATTTAAAGCTATGGAAACATCGTCATTCTTGCTTTCATATACATTTTTCATTTCAGACAATGCATCTGACAAACTAGCAGCAGCTGAAATTGATAGTTCTGTTTTTCTTTCCCCTTCATCTGATTGATTACTGCACCCTAAAGGAATGGCCGTTATAACAAAAAGAAGGATGAACTGAACTAGCTTTTTCATATCGACTCTCCTTTCATCTATTTATCATTATCTATATTTATATATATCACAGTATATCTATATATATCTACTTATAACGAAATATAACTTCAAACTATTAAATATCATTAGTTATATCTGAATATATTGCATTTACTATTTAGATAGGAGAAAATAGAAGTAGAATAGGAACAGGAGGGCGGTTATGACAAATCAATATGCAGCTTCATATACGACCGAAGAAATCGCTGATCTTTTGAAAGTCTCCAAATTGACCGTTTATGATCTTATAAAAAAAGGTGAGCTTCGTGCATACCGGGTCGGTAGGCAAATGCGTATTGATGCGGAGGATCTTGAAGCTTATAAAGAGAAATCAAAAAGTGGCGGCCCAATTGCAAAAGAAGATAAGAAGAACGAACAAACGTCGGCACCTTCGATCCAACCAATTGATCCCACTCCTCCCCAACGATTTCAGCAAACCCCTGCACGGCAGCTGATCATTAGCGGACAAGATATCAGCTTGGACCTACTCACTAATGCTATCGGGAAGTCCGGTGCGGTGATTAGTCCTCTTCGCTCATATACCGGCAGTCTGAACAGCTTGATAGCGATGTACAAAGGAGAAGCCGACATCGTTAGTACCCATCTTTTCGATGGAGACACAGGAACTTATAATCTTCCATATATCCAAAAGATACTGACGGGACGTCAATACGTTGTCATCAATTTATTATCACGATCTGCAGGCCTCTTCGTACAAAAGAATAATCCGAAAAATATACAGACGTGGAGAGATTTTAGTAACCAAAACATCAAAATGGTCAATAGAGAAATTGGATCGGGAGCAAGAGTACTGCTAGATGAGAAATTACGCTCGGAAGGCATCATCCCTCATACAATCGACGGATATAATACAGAGGAAATGAATCACATTGCTATCGCAAGCAAAGTCGCTTCCGGATTTGCAGATGTAGGTGTAGGAATTGAAAAAGCTGCGACATTGGTAGGAGTAGATTTCATTCCTCTTGTTCAAGAGCAATACGACCTCGTTATGTTCAAGACGCCTGAAAATGAATTTGTCAGAAAGACAATTCTATCTATCCTCCGCTCGCAAGATTTTCAGCGGGAAATCGGTGCGCTCGGAGGATATGATCTTTCATTGACCGGCAGTATTATATATGAAACCGAATAGGAAAAGGACTTCGATAGTAAATCGAATTCCTTTCTTAATTAGGTTTACATAATAATATTATTATGACAAAAAATAAACGTCCTATATTGGACGTTTATTTTTTGGGTTGCGCCACATCTTCATAATGCATTGTCCGATCTGGCTCATAATTGTTATATCTAATTTTCAGCAATTTAAACAAATGCGTAAAGACTACTTTCAGTAGAGCATATCCTGGTATCCCTAAAACTACTCCGGCAACTCCAAATAAAGAACCAGCAGTCAATAAAACAAAAATGATTGTAATCGGATGGATTCTTAATGATTTCCCCATGATTTGCGGGGATATGAATTTTCCGTCCACTAATTGAACGATTGTCCACACCGCAGCCAGTTTCACGAGCATGAATGGCGAAGTGACAATGGCAATAATAACCGCGGGCGTAATTGCGATAAGAGGTCCTAAATACGGTACAACGCTCGTGACCATCGCTAACGCTCCTAATAGCGGCGCATAATCCATGCCTATGATGTAAAATCCAATCGTGACCATAATTCCAATACTAATAGCTACAAGAATTTGCCCTTGGATATAAGCCCCAATCTGATGATCAGCATCTTTTAGTATAGAATCAGCATCATCCCGAAGGCGTGGGGGCAGCATTTTTTTAATCATCTGCGGAAGCTTTTCCCCATCCTTCAATAAATAAAAAAGGATGAATGGAACTGTGACAATTGCAAGAATGAATCCGGTCAGCGCTGAAATGAAAGAGGTGATGCCGGTAGCGATTCCGCCGACAGTGTCTGTAAAAATTTTACCGATATTTCCTAAGCCATTATCTAACATACTATTGATATTAATATTCATTTCCTTATAATACGTTTCAAAGATCGATGTTCTTAAAAACGTATCAACATTTATTAGCATTTGATTGAAATATGTAGGGAATTCCTCAATAAGATTTGCAAATTGATTTTTCAAAAAAGGGTATATGAGAAATACGATTAAAGTGAGTAATCCGATGAGACCGATGAAAATTATGAAGATCCCCCATATCCTTGGAATTCTAAAACGTTCCAATATACGAAGAATTGGCCTCAGTAGATAATACGCAATCGTCGCCAATATGATCGGCAGTACGACCGTTGAAAAGAATACTTTAATAGGGTAAAAAACGAATGCGACGTTGCTGAATACTAAAATGATCAAGCCAATTAACAGAATGGAAAGGAGCACGAACATTGTTGCTCGTCCTCCAAGAAATCGGATAATCCGAGGTGTACCATCATTCATTTCTTTCTTTTGCTCCGACGATTTTATGTTATCCATTCACTCCCCCACTTCCCTTCAATCAAGTTCAGTATTAAGAAAAGCGGCTAACATCTCTTTATTCTTTTCAATGTCAAGTTCAATTACTGACCCTGCATGTGAATAAGAATTGAAACGATATGTGCCTTCAACAGGAATCGTCATCGTTTCTAGATCCGCTTTGCCTTTCATGATAAGCGTAAATGCTTTTGAAATTTCATCCTTCGTCGTTAAGTCTGTCTCAATAAAGCCCGACAAAGCACCGGCCAATTTCGGTACATGAAGAAGCATTCCCGGTCTAAGTGCTTCATCTTTCAAAGCCGAAATAACTTCTTGCTGCCTTGCCACCCTGCCGAAATCCCCTTCTGCATCAGCACGGAACCGCGCATATCCAAGAAGTTCCTTGCCATTCAATCGTTGTTCGCCTGGCAAAAGAGTGACGCCGATCTTTTCAGACATCTCTTTTTGAACATTGATTGTTATGCCATTTGGAAAGGCAATATCGATGATTGACTCGAAATTATCAAAATCTACAATGGCATAATGATGAATAGGAATTCCGAACATGCCGGTAATCGTATCCTTCACAGTCTGTACTCCGTTTAAATAATAAGCGGTATTAAGTTTATATGATTTATACCCAGGAATATCTGCGTAAATATCACGCATGAACGAAACAAGCCGGATTGACCCTTCTTGTTTATTCCATGAAAGGACCATCATCGTGTCAGTGCGAGACTTACCGCTTCCATCATCGTCAACGCCTAATAGTAAATAATTTTCGACTGATGGGTTTTGAGGATCGGTAATATCGCCAGAAAACGGACCGGGATCAATAGCATTCCCTTTTGCCAATGACTTCCCTTCTTTATATTGAAAGTATGAAAAGAGTCCCGCCACGATGAAGCAAAGGAAAAGAATCGTGAAAAAAACTCTGCCGATCCGTAATTTTCTTCTCCTTCTTCTTCTAGGCACCGGGCCTTCGTACTGGTCTTCGTTCAAGTTTGATTCCTCCAAATTGTAAAGTCAGCAATAGGACGATTGTTAAATGTTATTGGTTGCCTATGTATATCGATAGTATACCATGTCAGACCTCAAGTATATGCTTTGATTATTGGTCGATCCCCCATGCATTCATCGATAAAGAGCATAGTCTATATCGAAGGTGGTGGTATAAATGGGACGTGAATGCGGAGGCGGAAGCGGATACGGTTCTTCCTTTGTTTTGATAGTTGTGCTTTTCATCCTGTTGATCATTGTCGGGGCAAGTTTCGTCTACTAATCGATTAAACTAAAAGCACAACCACTCATTGGCACTTCGGGGAAAGGGTGTACTACGGTCTATGGTGAATGGCCGTATGCAGCCTTTCTTTCTTATGCTACAATTTACATAACGAATTAGAGAGGGGTTGCAAACCGTGACAAATAATGTAATTGAAAAAGCGACTTTTGCAGGTGGATGCTTTTGGTGCATGGTAAAGCCATTCAAGGAATGGGACGGCATAATTGATATCGTGTCCGGCTATATGGGTGGACATGTTGAAAATCCAACGTATGAGGACGTGAAAAAAGGAGATTCGGGACATTTAGAAGTCGTCGAAATCACTTACGATCCTTCTATCTTTACATACGAAAAACTGCTAGAGCTGTATTGGCCGCAAATCGATCCGACAGATGCAGGCGGACAGTTCCATGACCGTGGGCATTCGTACACGACTGCCATCTTTTATTATAACGAAGAGCAAAAGAAGGCTGCAGAGCATTCAAAAGAAGTGCTCGCAAATAGTGGCAGGTTTACGAAGCCGATCGTAACAGACATCCGGCCAGCAGAAACCTTTTACCGAGCTGAAGAGTATCATCAAGACTACTATAAAAAAGAACAAGCCCACTATGAAGAAGATCGCGCAAAATCCGGCCGCGACGAATTCATAAATGAGCATTGGAAATAAGATACTAGAAAACAGGTGAATGAAGCTTTATTGCATAATCATTCACCTGTCTTTAATGAAGCTTTATTCGATTCCCGCTCCCCGATCATAAACGTTAATATTATCATTGCAACAAACAACCCCATGAAAATCATCAATGTATAATGATGATCTCCAGTCCAGTCGTATATCAACGCAATCAATAACGGTAAAAACCCTGCAATCAAATATCCGCCTGTCTGCATCATAGCTGTCCAAGCATTTGTATCATCCGCCGTTTCAGTCGCATCCAATGGAAACAATAATGCAATCGGGAATAAGCCGGCAAGCGGTATCGCCATGAGAACAGCGCTGACCCACATAAGTTTACTCTCTCCAGTCCAAAGCAAACCAAATGCAATTAATCCCATCGTTAAAAAGAGAAGCAGCCAGAACTTCCTTTTCGGAAAACGTTCATATACAATCGGAAAAATAAGATTCAATACGATCTGAAGCGTCATCATAAAAGATAACAGCATACTCGCTTGAACAAGTGACATGCCCGCATCAGTCACAACAGGTACAATCCACGTAATGATGCAAAAGAAACTCGACGCCTGCAAACCGAAAAATATCAGATACAGCCAAGCTTTCTTCTTGCGCCATGGAGACACTGCATCGGCTGACCTTATTTCCACCTTGCCAATTCCCTCTTGCTGAACACTCATATCCCTTTTCACTGAAACCTTCCAAAGGAATATGCCCACAATTGTTAAAACAGCCCAAATGCCAAGTGCAAACGGATAGGATCCTGTTGATTCGAAAAATATTGCAGTCAGACCTGCTCCTAATGAAGAACCGACCCCCATCCCGAATGAATAAACACCAATAACACTTGTCGACCGTTCCGGAAAACTTTGTTTAATCATTGCGGAAAGTAATGGTCCCATGACTGCAATTGCAATTCCTATAAAAATCGCTGAGATGAGCAGCGATATGTAGTTCGAATAAAACCCTCGCAACATCGTCATAAAGCCGATAATTGTAAGCATGAGATACATGGAACGAGTCAAACCGATAGTACGATTCAAAAAGGGTGATAAAGATGCAAAGAGACCCATGCAAAAGACTGGCAATGCCGTCAATAAGCTCACTTGTGCATTTGTTAGTGATAGGTCATCTCTTATAATATCAAGCATTGGCCCAATTGATGTTATGGCTGGTCTCATATTGACCGCTACGGCAAAGATCGTGACGATGAGCAAAATGGCGTTATGTTTTGGAATTCGTAGTGACATCAATAATCTCCTTTATATCAGACTCGGGAACTTGTGTTCTTCCCCATTTTCTACTATACTAATCTTGAAAGGAAAGATTAGTATGAAACTTCTCCATTGGGAATATACACGCAAGTACCAAGTAAAATGTATATTTGATGAATTCCCCCACACCGTTTTCCTTTTTCGGAAAGTGAAGGACTATTATTTTTTGTTTTCAATGTCCGGATTGGATAAGCATGCTGTTCCGACTAAAAAAGATTACGTACGGATGGAATATTTACTGAATAAAGAATTATGCTTATTGGACGCCTACCGGCAACGGAGCGTTTTCAAATGTTGAATCCCCTAATATGGGGATTTTTTTGTGGAATCGAAACGAAGATTGAATAGAATAATTCGACGGTGCAAAACTTCCAATACAATCATACACGAGATAAGTCGAAAAAGTGCTTAAAACGAATCGAACCCATACCACTCGGGAAAGAATCCATGTTATAATAGGAGCATTGTGAATTTAGGAGGATTTTTATGATAGCAGTCAGTAATGTAAGTCTTCAATTCGGTGACCGTAAACTGTTTGAAGATGTGAATATACAGTTCAACCCTGGTCATTGTTATGGATTAATCGGTGCAAATGGAGCTGGTAAATCAACGTTCCTTAAAATTTTGTCCGGTGAACTGGAACCTCAAACAGGTAACGTCATCATGAACAAAGATGAGCGTTTAGCAGTCCTGAAGCAAAATCACTTTGAGTATGAAGAAAACGAAGTGCTCGACACGGTCATTAGAGGGCATCAACGGCTTTATAATATTATGACCGAGAAAAATGCAATTTATATGAAAGAGGATTTTTCAGACGAAGATGGTATGCGTGCTGCGGAACTCGAAGGCGAATTCGCTGAATTGAACGGCTGGGAAGCTGAATCGGAAGCAGCTATCCTTCTTCAAGGGTTAGGCATTCCGGAAAGCCTTCACCATGTGAAAATGTCTGAGCTAAGCGGTTCCGAAAAAGTGAAAGTGCTCCTTGCACAAGCACTATTCGGTAAGCCGGATGTCTTATTGCTGGATGAGCCTACGAACCACTTGGACTTGAAAGCAATTCAATGGCTGGAAGAATTCCTGATCAATTTCGAGAATACAGTCATCGTCGTTTCGCATGACCGTCACTTCTTGAATAAGGTATGTACTCAAATTGCCGATCTTGACTTCTCAAAAATCCAGCTTTACCCAGGAAACTATGATTTCTGGTATGAGTCCAGCCAATTAGCGTTAAAAATGGCACAAGACCAAAACAAGAAAAAAGAAGAAAAGATTAAAGAATTGCAAGCTTTCGTCGCTCGCTTCAGTGCGAATGCTTCTAAATCGAAACAAGCGACTTCCCGTAAAAAAGCGCTTGAAAAAATCGAATTAGATGATATCAAGCCTTCTTCACGCAGATATCCGTTCGTCAATTTCCAAATTGGCCGCGAAATCGGAAATGATGTACTCGCTGTTAAAGATCTGTCTAAAACACAAGATGGCAAAGTGATGTTAAAAGACGTCACATTCACGATGAATAAAGAAGATAAAATCATCCTTTTAGGGAATCCGCTAGCTAAAACGGCATTGCTGGAAATCCTTGCAGAAGAGGCTCAACCGGATTCCGGAACATTCAAATGGGGTGTTACGACAACACGTTCTTACTTCCCTCTAGATAACAGCGAGTATTTTGAAGGATCAGAACCCTCATTAGTGGAATGGCTTCGCCAATATTCACCTGAAGATCAGACTGAAACATTTTTACGCGGTTTCCTTGGCCGTATGCTATTCTCCGGTGAAGAAGTTAAAAAGAAACCATCTGTTTTATCTGGTGGAGAAAAAGTTCGTTGCATGCTTTCAAAAATGATGTTGACGAATGCTAATGTCCTTTTGCTTGATGAGCCGATGAACCACTTGGACTTGGAATCGATTCAAGCGCTGAATAATGGATTGATCGCTTTCAAAGGAGCTATGATTTTCACTTCTCATGACCAGCAGTTTATCCAAACAGTTGCAAATCGAATTATTGAAATTCGCGAAGATGGCACGATTTTTGATAAAATGATGCAGTATGACGAATATTTGGAATGGAAAGAGCAGCAAGCTGTTTCCAACTAACTCAAAAACCGTTTTCCTTTGAGGGAAAGCGGTTTTTCATTTTGAAATCGCAATATCGGTTATGGAAATGTAAAAGGATATTCATGATGTAATCGGTAATACTACAAAAAAGGAGTGTGAAAACAATGAGAAGGAAATCCAGGTTCGCTATCATCTTGCTTAGTAGTGCATTATTATTTGGTTGCACAAACAACACAACGAGCTTAAATAATTCAGGAAATAGCGATGAAACGACAGATCCGAACAGGACAAAAGCGCAAACCGAAAAACCGGTCGAAAAAACGAATCAGAACGAACAATCACTTCTTGACTACTTTCTACCTGCAGGATCAAAAGCCCAATTTCATGGTGAAGGAAATGAGTATGCGGGAATGGATATAGATTTCGCTCACCCGTATGAAGACTACGTAATTCTTAATGAGAATAACGGTGGAACACTGATTAGGCGAATTTATAAGATTGAGGAAGATCAAATAACGAAAATGGAAGAAAAAACTGTGGATCTAAATGCTGACTTCCCTTCATTGAAAGAGATTGAAGAGATGGAGCCGATCGGAGTGTACTTAAAAAAGCCGTTAAAAGTTGGAACTACATTCGACGGATGGAAAATCGTCGAAACCAATGTAACTGTTGAGACACCCTATGAAACGTTTGGAGATGCATTTGTCATAGAAGAAAAAGGCGACGACTACATCAACCGTAAATATTTTGTGAAAGGGTACGGTGAAGTAAAACGCGAGTCCATTATGCAAACAGTTAATGAAGATGCGGATTTCATCGTTACTTCATCATTAAAATCCGTTTCAAAACCAAAATAGGAAGTAAGCTCCCAGCGCTGTAATATAGTAAAAAAGAGGCACCGGTTAAGGCGCCTCTTTTATCTGACGAATTATAGTTTAACTACGTTAGCAGCTTGAAGACCACGGTTGCCTTCTACAACTTCGAACTCAACTTGTTGACCTTCGTCCAAAGTTTTAAATCCGTCTCCCTGGATTGCGGAGAAATGTACGAATACATCGTCTTCGCCTTCAACTTCGATAAATCCGAAGCCTTTTTCAGAGTTGAACCATTTTACAGTACCTTGTTTCATCTGTGACTACCTCCAAATAATTGTACTTTACTAATACATGAACAAAAAAATTCACATATTACAAAAAGCACCGACAACGCCGATCACCTTTTGTAATACGTGAATACGTTTGCTTCGGTCAATCATTTTATATTACTGCTACTATACCATACCCAATGAATTTGTCAATATAACAATATCAAATATTCGAATTATTTATCGATGCAATGGAAGTTGGTTTACCATCCGCCAAGAAAATGATTCCATGGTACATTTGCAAATCTTCGTCACAGCCCTCACAAAATATGCGTTCACTATCTGTCCAATAAGCAAAAAAACAATCTTTCCTCTCTTCTTGGTACTTATATTTTGCCCCGAATTTCTTTTTTAAATCAAATAAATACTCCAAAGCTTCGTTAGCGGTTTCAAAGGCTTGTCTCAATTGGATTGTTTTCTCCCAGTCTTCAAACATCCACCACGGCTCGTAGTCTGCTTTCATATAGACAACTTCATAATTCATATTTCGTTCCCCCTATCCGAAAGGCCATGAGTGGATTCATTTTAACAAATCCAGAGAAACTATCCAAGTAAATGAATTCGCACATTCATTAAAATGTATTTCGCTCGCAAATCAGGTATAATTGAACTAAAGGGATGAAACTTTTGGTCATTTCAAACGTAATAAAGAGTAAAGAAAATATAAGGAGGCCTGTAGACGATGCAAGAAGTTAAACAGTTTTTCCAAAGGCATTTAATAGCAGCGCCAATCAGCTTCGGCTCTTGGTTAGCGATGATACTTGCTGCAGGCATGAATCCATTCGCTGCAACAGGCCTGATGATTGCAATATACTTAGGCGGCAACTTCACAATTAAACAAATACAGCTTTCGTCGAATGTTAAAGAGCTCGGTATGTCAAGGTCAGAATATAAACATATTAAAACTCAGATAACCGAGGCGAAATCGAAGATCAACAAATTGAACGGATTATACGGTCAAGTCCGCTCTGTCCAAGCATTCAAACAAGTATACGAGATGAATAACTTGGCAAAAAGGATTCTTACCATAGTACGTAAAAACCCTAAAAAATTCTATCATGTTGAAAAGTTTTTCTATTCCCATCTGGATTCAGCAGTCGAATTGACTTCCAAATATGCGATGCTAGTTAATCAACCACTAAAAGATCAAGAAATTAGAGTCGCCCTCCAACATACAAGGGAAACATTGACTGAAGTGAACAAACAATTGGAGCAGGATTTAAGAGGTGCATTAGCAACTGATATTGAACAGCTTCAGCTCGAGCTGGATTACGTGGATGTAACGATGAAAAAGAATACACCGTTGCTTGAGATGAAAGGAGAAATGCAGAATGACAGAAAATAATATGACAAATTCTGATGTGACAACAATGGACGACCTTTTAGACAATCCATTTAACATGAATGAACCTCTATTGCCGAAAGAAATGCAGACGGAGCAAACAAAAGGCCAGGTCGCTGTAAAATTGATGGATCGTCTATCGCCTGAGGAGCAAGAAAAGGCGAAGCAGCTGGCAGAGCAGATTCCTGTAGGCAATTATGAAGCAATTATCACATACGGTGCAAATGCACAAAATCAATTATCAAGTTTCTCCCATAAAATGTTGGACCACGTACAAAGCAAAGACATCGGCCCCGTCGGAGATGTATTAAGCGATTTAATGAGCAAGCTTTCGGAAATTGATCCTGAAGACTTGACCGAAAAGAAAAAGTCCGGACTTAGCCGTATTTTCGGAAAAGCTAAAAGATCTATCCAAGAAATGATGACAAAATATCAAAAGCTGAGCACGCAGATCGACCGAATCGGTGTTCAATTGGAGCATTCCAAACGTGGCTTGCTTGAAGATGTTCAAATGCTTGATAGCCTTTACGAGCAGAACAAGACTTACTTCCAAGCGTTGAATGTCTATATTGCAGCTGCAGAGCTTAAACGGGATGAAATTGCGAACGTCATTATCCCTGAAATGCAAAGAAAAGCGGAACTTTCTAATGACCAAATGGCATTCCAAGAAGTGAACGATATGGGTCAATTCCTTGATCGGCTGGAAAAGCGTCTATATGACCTTCAGCTTTCTAGACAGATTACAATTCAAAGCGCTCCGCAAATCCGAATGATTCAGCAGACGAATCAGACGCTAGCTGAGAAGATCCAATCTTCCATCATGACTTCGATTCCGTTATGGAAGAACCAAATTGCAATTGCTTTGACATTAAATAGACAACGTAAAGCCGTTGAATCACAACGTCTCGTCACAAAAACAACGAATGACCTTCTTTTGAAGAATTCCGAGATGTTAAAAGTGAATTCAATTGAAACTGCGAAAGAAAACGAACGCGGCATTGTCGAAATTGACACATTGAAGAAAACACAAGAAAACCTAATTCAAACAATCGAAGAAACGCTTGTCATCCAAGCGGACGGTCGCGCGAAGCGAAAAGCGGCTGAAGTGGAAATCGCCCGTATGGAAGAGGAATTGAAACAACGCCTCCTTGCTGTACATGAAAAAACACAAACGCCAAATCGTCCACTATAAATGAAACAAAAAACCGCCTTAAGGCGGTTTTTTAATTCTCATCCAACTACAATCGCAAGCAGTTTTCTCAAAATCCTTAACGTTTGATCCGTGAAATGTTCAACTGATTGGGACGATGCAGATTTATTGCCGAACATCATTGAAAACAACGCCCGCTGATCATCCGTAGGCTCATCTGATGCTAAAAACAAATGTATAACAGAAACACCTTCTTTCTCAGCCTCTAACACAGATTCCCTCGTATCCAAAATCCCGTTCCGATCATAACCGAATGCTGATGGTTCACCATCCGAAAAAACGAGAAGAAACTTATGCTTCTCCGGTCTAACTAATAACCTTTGCGTCATCCATCTGATCGCAAAGCCGTCCCGATTGTCTTCATTTGTCTCAAATGAAAGAATCGTAAGCCCATCATCTTTCTTCTGAGCATCAAATGTATGCATCTTTCCAAATACATTCGGCTGAACATCTTTCGACGCATAATTTGCATCTTCATAGTAGGAAGATATTTCATGTTGAACGGATAGCTGCCGTAGAACATCGTGAAAAAGCAAAACCGCTTTCTTCGTCTCATCCAGTTTATCCATCATAGACGCAGAACCATCTACAAGCAAACCGAAAACAGCATCAAGCTTATTCGAAGGGATATTTTTCCGATAAAAAGGTCGAGGACGTTCATCTACAAGCAATGTCGTCAGTTTTGTAGATAGCCTGCCTTTCATCAATCGGCTTCGTCTTGTATCCTCTTTCAATTCGATTCGTTTTTTCATTTCCTCAACAAATGAACGGACAAGTGGCTTCTGCTGTTCACGCCATTTTGATAATCGCGCCAGATTTTCTGCATCAACTTTAGCTTCAACCGTCAGTTCTTCGTAAACGACATTCACATGCTCTTTCCCAAAATCATGTCCTGCTGTTTTACGTTTTGTTTTTCTTCCGGTTTTGTCCCTCTCTTCATCTGACCATTTATCGCTTACATTTCCCTCTGATTGGCCGGTCCCAGTTTCTTGAATTTCAGCATCTTGATTGCCTTCTGTCGTATTATCGCCATCTCCCCTGCCAGATCTGCCATGCTCCAATTCATATTCAAGATGAACTCCAGACTCGCTTTCGCTTTCCCGATGCCAAGTGCGGAAGATTTCCTCAATCGTTTCCTTCGGTTCCTCTTCCCCTTTTTCTGCATCAGTCATTCCTTCATGATAATGAAACACAGCAGTTGTTTCTGAAATGGAGTCACCGACTGCATAATACTGGTGAACAAGGTCATTTTCTATCATCTCTTCTACCATGAACACAATACGTTCTGCAAGATTGGACATATCAGACGTTGTTTTCATATCTGAGGCATACGACGCAATCGTCATTATTTGACTGATTGGTAAATTCCAATCGATATGAGAATCTGCTAACAGCCCTTCATGCAACGCAAGAAACAGCTGATTCAGCAATGCATCAGCTATAAACGCCTTCTGAACATTGGAGTGGAGGCGATCTCGGTGAAACCCTAGCAATAGCTGTCTTCTAATAGAAAATGCCTTGGAAGTGCCCGGTCTTTCTTTTTCAACAACGTCCATTAGTCTAAATTCTTCTAATAATAGCAGCAACTCTTCAGCAAACTTACGTAAAGGATGACTCTTGTACTTATTCCTGAATCGGATCCAATCTGGAACCGAAAAATGCTTCCAAAATCCTGCTGTTAATAAATACACATCTGACAATCGACCCGCATGCGTCATTTCATCAGAACGATGCCTCCAATAGACACTTATCGAGACAACGCCTTCCTTCGGTTGGAACTCGAACAGTTTGCGTTCCGTCAACTCCAAAAATTCCGCACCGGCAAGCGCCCTCCCCAACCGTTCATAAAGCAACAGCTTGTTGGCATCAATTGTTTCATCATTGAATTGAATGAACCGATTTAATTTAACCATCTAATCAGCCTCACTTCACCCACGTTTCCACTAGTTCCATGACGAGTTCTCTTTCCATCCTATCTTCCAGCTTTTCTGCAATCGCGTACTGAATCGCACGTCTCACTGGTATATGTTCCGCGAGCGCAATTGCATCCAACAAACTTCTTACGGACGCTGCTTCTTCTGCTAATAAACCGCTCATCACTTGCTTTTTCAAGTCTTCATTAATATTCATAATCGTAGCAACTAATGCAGTATTGACTTTCGGGAACAAAGTTTTAATAATTTCTTGTAATTGTTCGCCGGACAAATAAGGGATCGAGAAGGATATGAAGCGGTTTTTCAATGCTTCATTCATTGGCGATGTTCCTACATATCCTTCATTGATAGCCGAAATGACTGTAAAATCAGGATGCGCATGAATAACTTCGCCTGTGAAAGGGTTTGTTAACATTCTTCTATGATCGAGAACGCTATGCAATATCGGAAGCGTTTCCGGTTTAGCCATATTAATTTCATCGATATACAGGATATGGCCATCCTTCATTGCACGTACTACTGGTCCTTCCACAAACTCAATGATGGATTGTCCATCCCGTGCATTAATGGTCTTAAATCCTAGAAGTGATTCCGCATCCAAGTCGACAGAGCAGTTGACACTATGCATCGGCTGATTAAAAAAATGTGAAATACTTTGTGCAAGTTTCGTCTTCCCGGAACCGGAAGGCCCTTTCAAAAGAACAGGCTTCTTCAATACAATTCCAATCAAAATATCCTCCCACAGATTTGGGACAGGAGAAATATAGCCTCCCTCTTGAATTAGAGCCGTCTCTTGCTTATCATAATCTCTTGCATTACGGTTCAATTTTTCATTTTCTATAAAAGGAATCATAGATCGTTCACTCTCCTAAAAAATGCCCAATGCCAATATTAATGGCAGAGGGCAAAAAATCATTCAAAATAAGTTTTATAAAAGCCTCCGACTTTACCGGTATTATCAACAATGAAAATGAATTCATCTGTTTCATTTTTCACGTCATATTCTTTGCCCGGTGTTAAACAATCGGTTACAACATATTTTTCTGCATTCGCATGCGTACAAACGACTTTCCGAAGTGTTGGTGCGGTCGTCCAATCTTTAAAAGACATATAGATCACCATCCAATTGCAAGTATTTGAAAAAGCCCGAGAATCTCGGGCTTTTTTCAGTTATTACGAAATTAGTTACGTCTAAACTTCGGTCCGCTTTTGTTAAGATCCAAGTAGGAGATCTTCTGGGTTTTCAATTAATTCTTTGACCATTTTCAAGAAGCCGACTGAATCTTTACCATCGATAACACGGTGGTCGTAAGATAATGCGACATACATCATCGGACGGATTTCGACTTTATCGCCGACAGCGATAGGTCGTTTTTGGATTGTGTGCATTCCTAGTAT
The DNA here is from genome assembly GCF_059415085.1 of Sporosarcina sp. SAFN-015. Lineage (NCBI taxonomy): Bacteria > Bacillati > Bacillota > Bacilli > Caryophanales > Caryophanaceae > Sporosarcina > Sporosarcina sp. SAFN-015. Next base: position 11,678 of record NZ_JBPFDR010000003.1, on the reverse strand, counting down.
ACCCACTTGAGTGCCGTTTAAGATCGGTGTAGATAACAATGATCCGAATACTCCACCGTTAGTAATAGTGAAAGAACCGCCAGACATATCTGCAATCGTCAATTTATTGTCTCTTGCTTTTCCAGCAAGCTCTCCGATTGTAGATTCAATTTCTGCAAAGTTCTTACGATCTGCATCACGTACGATTGGAACAACCAATCCACCTTCAGTCGATACAGCAATACCAATGTCGAAATAGTGCTTCAAGATAATATCATCACCATCAATTTCCGAGTTGACATAAGGGTATTTTTTAAGAGCTGCAACAACTGCTTTTGTAAAGAATGACATGAAACCAAGGCGCACATCATTTTTATCGTAAAATTCATCTTTTTTACGTGAACGAAGTTCCATAACTGCAGTCATATCGATTTCATTGAACGTTGTTAGCATTGCAGTTGATTGTCTTACTTCCAACAGGCGTTTAGCAATCGTTTGACGACGACGAGTCATTCTTTCCCGTGTTTCGCGGCCATCTTCTACTGGTGCAGCTGCTTTAGCTGGAGCTGGTGGCGCTGCAGGTGCTTTAGGAGACGAGCTATGTGCAGCTACGTCTTGAGCACGAACGCGGCCCATTGGATCTACTGGCGAAACAGCTGCGAGATCGATTCCTTTCTCACGAGCAAGTTTTCTAGCAGCAGGGCTTGCGATTGTACGATCGGAAGATGTATGTTCAGTTGTTTCTGCTGCAGCTTGTTGCGGTGCAGGAGCAGCAGAAGCCTCTTCAGCTTTAGGTGCAGTGGCTGCCGGTTGAGCAGCTGGTGCTCCAGAACCTTCACCAACTACTGCAATGACTTGCCCTACTTCAACTGTGTCACCTTCTGCAGCAAGTAGCTCTTGGATGACTCCTGCTTCTTCAGATATAACTTCCACGTTAACTTTATCCGTTTCCAATTCTACGATAAATTCGCCTTTGTCAACACTTTCACCAGGTTGTTTCAACCATTTCGCAATCGTTCCTTCAGTAATCGATTCTGCCAGTTCAGGTACTTTGATCTCAGCCACAATAAATTCCTCCTCTGTTCTACCGTTTCAACGGTGGTAACAAAAATCTTTTATTAATGTGCAATCACTTTTTCAAAGCTTCTTCAATGATGCGCTGTTGCTCTACTTTGTGCGCTTCCCCATTTCCTTCGGATGGGCTTGCACGATGAATACGACCAACATAAGAAACCGATTTCGTATCACCTGCGATTTCCTGCATGTATTCTAACGCAAATGACCAAGATCCCATGTTTTTAGGTTCTTCTTGTACCCATACAAGCTCCTTCGCTTTTGGATACCGTGATACGATTTCTGCAATTTTATCGGACGGAAATGGATATAGCTGTTCCACGCGCACGATATGCAAGTGGTCGAACCCTTCGCCATCCTTCACTTTTTCAGCAAGATCGATAGCCATTTTCCCGCTAGCGAAAAGGATCTTTTTCACTTTATCCGGATTCTGACCTGTTCCAGGCTGTTCAAGAACCGCTTGGAAGTGACCGTCTGCTAGATCGCTAACATCAGCGCCGACGAGCGGGTGACGAAGTAGTGACTTTGGAGACACGATGACTAGTGGACGTTCCACTTCAGTTCCAAGCATCATTGCCTGTCTGCGCAAGACGTGGAAATAGTTGGCTGCGCTTGAGATGTTGGCAACCGTCCAGTTGTTTTCCGCGCTTAACTGTAAATATCTTTCGAGTCTTGCACTAGAGTGTTCCGGTCCTTGGCCTTCATAAGCATGTGGAAGCAAAATGACCATCCCGGACTGTTGTCCCCATTTCGAATGACTTGCAGAAATGAATTGGTCGAACATGACTTGTGCCATATTTGCAAAGTCTCCATATTGAGCTTCCCAAATTGATAGAGCCTGGTCTTTTTCCAAATTATAACCGAATTCATAGCCGACAACTGCAAACTCCGTCAATGGACTGTTATAAGCTACAAACGAAGCGTTTGAATCACTAATATGATGAAGCGGGACAAATTCTTCCCCTGTCTTTTCATCATGAAGTACAAGATGACGATGAGCAAAAGTACCCCTTTGAACGTCCTGTCCTGTTATGCGAATCGGCTTACCATCTTGGAGGATAGAGCCGAATGCCAATTGCTCAGCATGTGCCCAATCCACTTTCCCTTTGCCTTTGAAAGGCTCTTCACGACGCTTCAAAATACGATCTAACTTGCTGAATACTGTAAAATCTTCCGGGTAAGAAAGGAGCTCTTCGTTCATCCGCTGCAATCTCTCTTGGTCTACACCTGTTTTGAGATCTTTCGGATAACCCGCCATAACAACTTCTGGAGTCGCATTCGATCTTTCTTGCGCTACTGAAGAATTTTCCTTTACTCTGTCGTATGCGGCTTGCATCATCGCAAAGACGTCTGTATCCAATTTATCGACATCCTCTTCTTTCAGGATGTTCGCTTCCACAAGCTGTGAACCGTAGATTTGACGTGCGGTAGGATGCTTATGGATTAGGTGGTACATCATCGGATTCGTCACGAGTGGCTCATCCATCTCGTTATGTCCGTATCGGCGATAGCCGATCAAATCTATTAAGATATCCTTGCCAAATTTTTGACGATATTCAAATGCAAATGCAGCTGCCGCGATGACGTCTTCCGGGCTGTCTGCATTAACATGCAATACTGGCACTTCGAAGCCTTTTGCAGGATCCGATGAATAATGAGTCGATCTTGAATCGTAAAATTCTGTTGTAAAACCGATCGTATTATTGGCGATAATGTGGATTGAACCGCCTGTTTTATAACCGCGGACGCGACTATAGTTGAACGTTTCAGGAACGATCCCTTGACCAGGGAATGCTGCATCCCCATGGATCATAATTGCATAAGCCGCTTTCATGTCTTGCTCAGGTTGGCCTTCATGGTCTGTCGTCTCCTGCGCAGCACGGGTTTGACCCGCTACGACTGGATTAACAACTTCCAAATGGGAAGGGTTATAAGCTAAGAAACGTTCAGTTCCTGATGGAGCTTTATATAGAGCCCCCATATGATATTTCACATCACCGAACCAGCCATGCGTCGTTTTAAGCGATCCATCTTCTGGGAGGAATGGTGCAGAAGGAACGCCGGCAAATTCAGCGAACATCATTTCATATGGTTTATTCAAAATATGGGTCAATACATTTAAACGGCCACGGTGTGCCATACCGATCAATACTTTTTTAACTTTATCTGCTTCAGAACGGCGCACTAACTCGTCTATAAGGACGACTAAAGAGTCAAGACCTTCAATAGAGAAGCGTTTTGCCCCGACAAATGTACGATGAATGAATTTTTCAAAGCCTTCAACTTTAGTAAGTCTCTCAAGTAATGCCTTTTTATCTTCTTCGGAAAGCTGTACGGAGATTTCGCCATTTTCAATTTTAGATTGAATCCAAGCACGCTCTTCTTCATCGATAACGTGAGAGAATTCATAAGCGATTTTCCCTGTGTACAGTGATTTTAGATAATGCACCGCATCCAATCCATTTTCTACATTGGCTGGCGGAGTTTTCAGGAATAAGGAGGCCGGCATCGATTGCAAATCATTTTCGGATAATCCATAATACGAAAGTTCCAGACGTGTTGCGTCTTTCGGTCGATCGTTCAACGGATAGATATCCGAGGCGAGATGCCCGTATGCGCGGATAGCGTCAACTAGCGTGTAAGCAGCCAATACTTTTCCAAAATCACCTGCTGGCACAGCTGGCAATGCTCCAGTTTGTTCAACTCCATTAATAGTAGGTGCACCATATCTTTTGAACATTTCAGCAAGCTCTGGATCTACTGATTCGGGTGACACTTTGAACTGATCATACATTTCCATTACATACCCAAGGTTCGGACCTGAAAATACCGAATAAGGGGAACGTTGGGTACCAACATTGTTCGACATGTAAAATGACCTCCACATTTTGCCTAATGGCCTGTTGTGTTACTATTTTTTATCCGTATCCATATTACCACGCAAATAATAGAACGGAAAGGGATTAGTACTATTTTATTGACATTAATGCATTAAATAAAAATAGACTCCTTGCTGCTTAGTTTACAAATCTCCATCTCTATTTTTTGCTAACGTAACGTCCAGTCCAGCTAATTTTTGTATGATAGTATCAATTCGACCATCTCTTCAGGAGATTTTGTGCTCGATACTTTTTTCATATTGGTAGTTAATTTTTCACTATCCTTAATGAGAGCTCCAAAAAGTTCCAGTATCGATAATCCTTCCAGCTCCTCCTCTTGAATTACGTTGGCTATGCCAAGAGACTTGAATAATGAAGCGTTCAACAACTGATCTCCTCTGCTTTGCGAAGCTGATAACGGAATGAGAAGCATCGGCTTTATAATAGACAGCAATTCAAATATTGCATTCGAACCTGCCCTGGATACGGCATAATCGGAAGCCGCCAATAAGTGAGGCAACCCATCTGTTACATATTCAAACTGTGTGTAGCCTTTTGTACGTTCTAATTCATCATCAATATTGCCTTTACCACAAAGATGGATGATTTCATACTTTTCCAAGAGGGTTTCCAAATTCTTTCGAACTGCTTCGTTCAGCACAACTGATCCTTGGCTCCCCCCCATAACGATGAATACAGGCTTCTCCCCTGTCAGACCTGCGATGCGCAGCCCTTCTTTTCGGTCTCCTTGAAATATTTCCGGTCTTATGACAGCTCCCGTACAGGTCGCTTTCCCTGCTGGTACATAGTCAAGCGTTTGCTCAAAGACCGTGAAAATATGTTTTGAAAACGGTAGTGCAAGTTTGTTCGCTAGCCCCGGAGTAACGTCCGATTCATGCACGACGACTGGGATTTTCGCAAGCTTTGCCGCCAACACTACGGGGACTGAAACGAATCCACCCTTTGAAAAAATGATTTCCGGTTTTACTTTGCGCAATATCGAATATGCTTGTAGAACTCCAGCTCCAACGCGAAACGGATCAGAAAAGTTCTTCATTGAAAAATAACGTCTTAACTTTCCACTTTGGATGGCATGATATATCACTTCTCGATAGCCATCCTTTATCAATTCTTTTTCGATTCCGTCATGGGAACCGATATAATGGATTTCATATCCTTTTTCATTAAACACGGGAATCAATGCTTCGTTCACCGACACATGACCTGCAGTGCCGCCCCCGGTTAGTAATACGACAGGCCGTTTCATGGCCATTCACCTCATCTATTCTCAAAAATATGAATTCACCTTGTTTGAACTCCATAGTCATTATAGCAAACGAACCATGGTACAATGGGTGTAATTTTGTATTAAAGGGTGATTTACTTGCAAACCACTGTTCCATTTAAGAAAAAACCATTCAAACTAGCGAAGATTGTAATTCCGATTCTCATTACTCAAGTTGCTCTGTATATGATTACCTTCTTCGACATTCTTATGACTGGGCGATATGATACATACCATCTTGCAGGTGTGACGATCGGTTCTTCATTTTGGGTACCTGTTTATACCGGTCTAGCCGGCATCTTAATGGGGCTTACCCCCATAATCGCCCAGCTAATAGGCGCGCGGAAGAAAGACGAGGTAAAATTCTCTGTTCAGCAAGGTCTTTATGTGTCAATCGCGCTTGCAGCCATCGTTTTTTTAATCATTCGATATGGGGTTTCACCAATCCTTGAATCAATGCCGCTCGAAGAGGAAGTACGGATTGTAGCAGCCGACTATTTGGAAGCTATGAGCTTAGGGTTGTTCCCGCTTTTCGCATACACTGTATTACGCTGTTTCTTCGATGCACTTGGCGCAACTCGCGTCTCCATGGCTATCATCCTTTTATCAGCACCGCTCACCATTTTTACAAACTATCTACTTATTTACGGGAACTGGGGCTTTCCCGAATTAGGTGGTGTCGGGGCGGGTTATGCGGCTGCGATCACGTATTGGCTCATTTTTTTCGTCGCTTATGGTATCGCTTGGAAACACAAGTCGTTCAGCCATTATCAATTGTTTAATAAATGGGGAAAGCTTTCATTTATTAGATGGAAAGAGATTTTGTTCATCGGCGTACCGATCGGGATTGCCATTTTTGTTGAAACGAGTATTTTCTCCGCTGTTACATTAATGATGAGCAACTATTCGACCACGGTTATTTCGGCGCATCAGGTTGCCCTGAATTTCTCATCCCTACTCTATATGATTCCATTAAGCATTTCGATGGGCGCAACAATTCTAGTAGGCCAAGCAGTCGGTGGAGATCAGTTCCGTGATGCAAAACAATATAGTTTTCTCGCTGTCGGCCTTGCCATTGCTTTCAGTACTATAGCTATCACTATCCTTCTTATATTCCGCGAGCAAATCGCCTCTCTCTATTCGACAGACGTGCAAATTATTGGATTGGCGGCTCAGTTTCTTATCTATGCAGCGCTCTTCCAATTATCGGATGCGGTTCAAGCACCCGTCCAAGGTGCGTTGCGTGGATATAAAGATGTCAATATGACATTTGTTATGGCGATTGTGTCGTATTGGGTTCTTGGTTTGCCTATAGGCATCCTTATGGCGAAATTCACCGATTTAGGCCCGTTCGGATATTGGATTGGTCTTATTGCAGGTCTGACGGTCGGTGCTATTGCATTGACGATTCGATTGCTGCATATACAGAGGAAGAAATTTAGTTGAAAGGGCTGTCCGGAAAGTCAGCGAAAACTGACTTTCTCGGATATCTCCTTTCTTCGTTTGCCCGCAGTTCCAACCCAAGAAGCAACTTTCGTGATCTATTTCATCAGTCAAAAGTGGTTTTTACCTATATCCAATTCAATTCAATATACCAGTTCGCATAACTTCTGCCTCGACTTTAACATTGATTTTGAGTCCTGAAAACGTATCATGCCAATCTCCTTTATTCCATAATCTAGGATGGAAAGCGCGGGCATGTCTGCCAAAGCCGACAGGGTCACTTTTCGCTTCCTGCAATTTCTTGATCACTTCGTTAAAACTCTTCGTCAGCTCTGTTGAAAGAAACTCCTGTAGGTCTTTCCTTGCTTTTTCTTTATTCAGATGATCATAGGCAAACTCATTTATAGAGAATTTCATTTTATATATGGCATCGATTTTATCGTCCTTTATATCCCATTTCTTGTTGTACCTGACGAGAGATACAGTGACCGGATAAATTTTTTCTCCTTTCTTCTGCTCATACGTGAACAATACATATTTTCCGGGTTTCTTTTTAAGAACTTGGACGATGGTCGATTCCTTCGCGTTCAACGTATGACCGGAAAAGGTTTTTCCACTAAACAAAGCGACTCCTGTCACTTCAGGCAACCCTGTCCTTTCGGTCATTTTCATATAAGGCAATTGAAGATCAATTCCTTCATCCAAAAGTAATCGGATAGCCAGCTGGATATCACCGTCTGGAATGATAGATGCGTATGTGGCAGTTTTCAAAATTTCATCATAATAATCGGGAAGCATTCTGCCCATTATTTCCGATTTCTCCATATATGGGGCCATTTCACCTTCTACCACCGCGAATCGGCTGCTCAAGCGGGTGCGGGGCATTCTGAAGGCCACATCGAACGTCTCCAGGAGATCCGTCTTCACCGCTTTCGTAGTAAGGAGTACTGCGAGGACTTGTGAAGGATCAAGCGCTTCACTCGTTTTCTGATTTGCATCAATCCGGGCCGCCTCTATCGAAACGCCGCTTCCTTCCACAGTTTTAAAACTGATGTTGTCGGGAGCAGGAATGTCTGCATGCGCAAAGTATCCCGTCCATTTTCCGGGTTCACCATCATAACCAATAACCGGTACGAGGGTTACATCCTTGAATAGACGTTCATCCCAACAGCCTGCCAAGAATAAAGAACAAACAATAGATATAAGTACGATTTTCTTCATTTCCGTTTCCTCCGATTCGCTATGATGACAATGAACGGAATGAGAATGCCAAAAGCAAGATACACATAAATGATCACGTCATTCAGTTTTTCGATAGCTGCCTTGGGTAAAAAGAGCAAAGGCAACAATACGAGCAGTACATGCCAAATGATTGTATCCCTTTTATGGTGCTCATTTGCATGAATCCGGTGGACATACAAAGCGGCAAAGGAGAATAAAGTCACCGTAACGATCGTCCATACCGTCCAAATGTATAGGAAAAACAAGTCCAGGCGCTCGGCAAATGTCACTTCTTGAGCTTTTAAAAGAAAAAGAAGCGGTTCAGGAATCCTTTTCAATCCGGGGAGAGTGAAATATAGTTGCGCCAATACGACAGAGAACCAAAAGAAAATCAGCCACACCAGTTGGTAGATGAATAACGGACGGCCCTTTATTTTCTGTTTACTGTCAATGTATTTTCTGAAAAACAAATACATCTCAATGCCAATGAAAGCAGTCTGTGCTTTTAAAAAGCCTTTTACCCATTCTGCACCCGTCGACTCCCCGATCGGAAAAAGATTCGTCCATACAAGATCCTTCCAAGCAAACTGCAGGAAAACTAAAAATAGTAGGATGAGCGGAATCAGAATGACAGACAAATTGATGACCGTTTCCGCCCTGCTCAAGTTCGCATATAAAGATACACTCACCAGCACTCCAATCACAATAATTTGCGGCGTTTCCGGAAATCCCCACACCGCCAAAGTGTAATCGACATAGGCAAGATAAACGATGGAAACAAAAAGCCAGTACCCTTTATATAGCCAACCGACAAATCGACCTATAATGAAATACGGATAGTTTTTTTCATATAGAAGCAGAAGCATATAATGAAATGCTCCTGCAATGAGAAAAATCAGCCATGAATCCCTACCACCCGCATTGATCAACGGCGCTGGAAAAGAAAAAAAAGACGATCCGGTCTGGACAATAAAAAGAAGAAGGAAAAACTGGTTTCTTGACAAATTAAAGTTCAAGATCTTCTCACCTTCTTCTTCCTGCCCGCGCCGCCATGTGTAAATGTTTGCTGTTGTTTATGGTTTTTATAATAAGGGAGCCTGAAGAAAACGTTTTTGAAACGGGAAGGATCGAATGGCACGACCGGTGACAAATAGGGCTGATTCAGTGAAGACCTATTCATCATATGGATGAATAGGATGACCGTTAACATCGCAATGCCAAAAAAACCAAAAAAAGTGGCTGCAAGCATGAATGGGAATCGAATAATTCGTATTGTCGTATTCATCTCGACACTTGGCACGACAAAGCTTGAAATTGCTGTCATCGCTACGACGACAACAATCAAATTCGACACAAGACCTGCATTGACAATTGCATCTCCGATGACAAGCCCGCCGACGATTCCGATTGTAGGACCGATAGGAGCAGGCAGCCGGATCGTCGCTTCCCGGATGATTTCAATGAAGAGCTCTACAATTAGAGCCTCAATAATGGGACGGTACGGGATGAATTCCACAGCTATTTTCACTTTTCTAGCTAGTTCAAACGGCAGGATTTCAGAATGGAAACCGACGACAGCAATATAAAATGCAGGGAGGAAAACAGCGATCAGGAAACTGAGCATTCGAAGCATCCGAAAAAAAGAGCCGACAATCACACGGCCATTAAAATCATCCGGTGTCTCGTAAAACGAAAAAAAAGTGACCGGTGCAATGAGTGCCGAAGGAGATTGGTCGGTGAAAATAGCAATTTTCCCTTCCAGTATATTCGCCACAACACGGTCCGGCCTTTCTGTATTCAAGAACTGGGGAAATGGAGACCAAACTGAATCCTCCAAATAATCCTCGATTTGTCCGATGCTGTATATATTAGGTCTATCTATTTTTTCAAGACGTGTTTTAACTTCCGTTAGGACATCCTTTTCAGCGATAGATTCGATATACACATACGTAACTTTTGTATTCGTTTCTTCACCGAGCTGTACATTCTTCACAACGAGATCCGCGATAGTTAGATGTTTTCGAATAAGTGAAATGTTTTTATCGGTGCTTTCTACGAAACCTTCGTGGGGCCCCCGAATGACAAGTTCATTGTTCGGCTCGGATGTAGCACGCACTTCAAATGAGGGGATTGTAATGGTCATCAGCAGATTCGTTGCAGGAAAAAAGATTGCAACAAATCCATTCGTCACACTTTCAATCAGTTTCTGATCTGAAAACGTTCCAACACTTGAGGTTGCCGTTCCTGCCCAATTTGGGAACTCAGCAATTGAACGAAGACGAAGAATTTCAATTTGCTTGTTCACTTCACTGCTTTCCGTCATTGTATTGTAAAAGCAGATGATGGCATCGCCATCTTTCCAAGAGACATTCCGCACAATAAGATCCGCGGAATTATAGAAAAGGTTTTGTATATATAAAATCAAACTGTCATTTGATTTCACTTCATCCATGACATTCACCTCTTGAAAAAGTATGCACCCGTCATAAATGTTTTAAACAAAAAGACACCCTTTGTACCGTGCGGGAACAAAAGGTGTCTCTTACATTGAAATTATTTTTGAATAAACTGTTGTGTCCAATAGTTCCCATTTGCATCATAACCGATTCCGATATGAGTGAATTCCGGAGTCAAGATATTTTGTCTATGACCTGGGGATTCCATCCAAGCTTTCACAACTTCTTCCGCAGAGCGCTGACCCATTGCAATGTTTTCAGCTGCTGCACGGTACGAGATTCCATTCGCTTTCATTTGGTCAAATGGAGAACCGTAAGTTGGGCTCGTATGAGAGAAATAGTTTTTTGTAGCCATATCCGTTGATTTTTGACGAGCAGAATTCATCAACTTATTGTCGATTTGCAATGGTTGCAATCCTGCTTTTTGTCTTTCAGCGTTTGTTAAATTAAGAACCGCTTGTTCAATAGCTGAGATGTTTTCATTTTGTACAGTATTCTCAGCTGGTTTTGCTTGTTCTGCTGGTTTCGCTTGCTCTACTGGTTTCGCTTGCTCTACTGGTTTCGCTTGTTCTACCGGTTTTGCTTGCTCTACTGGTTTTGTAGATTTTTGAATCTTAACCTCTATGTTTTTGCCATAATATTTTTCTAGGTCATTTACATACTTGTTAACGAATTGGTTCATTTCCTTGGAATTATAGGAAGAAAATTTCCCTTCATAAACGTAGTATTGTACATTGTGCACCGCTTTTTGGACTTCCAAATCATTATTTTGGTAAGCAGCTTCAGCACTATTATTGTTCGACAGTAAGAGGGCCGAACCGAGCAAGATGACAGACATCGATTTTTTCATCTTATAACTCCTCCCTTCGCAAACTATCATAACGTATGGGAGAAGATGAGAATCGGAATGAAATACCAACCAACCCAATGATTTTCTTAACACGATGACAAAGGTGATTTCAAAAATATAGAATTGGATTGTTTTGGTCAATTCAACTATTATTTCATATGATACGGGGTTGACAATAAGTTGATCGGCTGTCTACTTAACATATTCTATTTGACTGATTCCTTCTCCAATGATTACAAGTCTCGGATCCATTTTCACATACTCAGGAAGCCAATTGACCATTCCGTATGCATATTGGAAAAGGTAAGGGTTTGATACCCCTTTAACTGGTACATAACCTTTCATCCGATACACAGTATCCGGCAATGATTTAACCCATTCTTCAAATTCGTCTTTATCGACAGGGGTATCGAATGTAATATGAATATGTGCAATATTGTTATCGAGCATTTCTGCATACACCGTTTCAATTGGAATGACGTCTCTTTCGA